>JBGSQM010000051.1:0-80544 GCA_041738035.1 Cellulophaga sp. | reverse complement strand
CTAAACAGATTCCCCTCTTCACGGGAATTAAAATACATATATGTTTTTAATCTTCGATACCGAAACCACTGGATTACCCAAACGCTGGGATGCCCCTTACACCGATACGGATAACTGGCCGCGCTGCATACAAATTGCCTGGCAATTGCATGATGGCATGGGTAAATTAATTGAACATCAAGATTATTTAATTAGGCCAGATGGTTTTAATATTCCGTATGATGCGGAACAAATTCACGGTATTTCTACGGCTTTAGCCGAACAAAAAGGCTTACCCATTGCCGAAGTTTTGGCAAAATTTAATGCCGCAATGGCAAAAACTAAATTTGTAGTGGGGCAGAATGTGGTCTTCGATTTGAATATCATGGGAGCAGAATTCCACCGATTGCAAGTTAAAAATCCTTTGCAAACGCTTCCTGTCTTAGATACCTGTACCGAACATACCGCTACTTTATGTCAAATTCCTGGCGGTCGTGGAGGAAAGTTTAAACTCCCAACTTTAACAGAGTTGCACCAATATTTGTTCGGCGAACCTTTTGGAGAAGCGCATAACGCCACTGCCGATGTAGAGGCGACTACGCGTTGTTTTCTGGAGCTTATTCGTAAACAACAATATACCATTGAACAGCTGGATGTTCAGCCTGATTATTTTAAGAATTTCTCTGAGGCTAATCCTCAAGAAATCCAATTAATCGGCTTAAAACACATCAATCTAAAAAAGGCATCAAAGAAAATTGCTGATGCCCTTTGGGAAAAAGATACTGGTGGTATTTCGCAGGAAGAAATCAAAGAAAATGTAAAAACTTTAGAGGATGCCGAATTTTCGCATCTGCACAATCATAGTCAGTTTTCGGTATTGCAATCTACCATTTCTATTTACGATTTGGTGAAAGCAGCGGCCACCAATAAAATGAATGCTGTTGCCATTACCGATCATGCGAATATGATGGGTGCTTTTCATTTTGTAAAAGAAATAAAAGCCAATAATAGTGCTGTTAAACAGCGGAATGCAGAGGCGCTAGAAAAAGGTGAACTCCCTTTAGAGCAAGAAATAAAACCTATTATCGGTTGCGAATTTTTTGTTTGTGAAGACCATACCAATAAAAATGTAAAAGATTATGGCTATCAAATGGTACTCTTAGCAAAAAATAAAAAAGGCTATCACAACCTTGCCAAATTATCTTCTATTGCTTATACCAATGGCTTTTATTATGTACCTAGAATAGACCGCAAATTAATTGAGCAATACAAGGACGATATTATTGTTTTGTCTGGTAATTTATATGGTGAAGTTTCTGGAAAAATACTAAATGTAGGCGAAAACCAAGCTGAAGAAGCCTTATTGTGGTGGAAAAATGAATTTGGTGATGACTTTTATTTAGAAATCATGCGCCATGGCCAAGAAGATGAAGACCGTGTAAACCAAGTGTTATTAGAATTTGCAAAAAAACACCAAGTAAAATTAATAGCGACCAACAATACTTATTACGGGGCAAGGGAGGATGCGAATGCCCATGATATTTTGTTATGTGTAAAAGATGGGGAAAAACAAGCAACGCCAATAGGCCGCGGGCGTGGTTACCGTTATGGATTGCCCAATCAAGAGTATTATTTTAAGTCTCAAAACGAAATGAAGGCACTTTTTAAAGAGGTGCCTGAAGCCATTGTAAATATTCAAGAAGTAGTAGATAAAATTGAAGCTTATGAATTGGCACGTGATGTATTGTTGCCAAAATTCGATATTCCATCTGAGTTTAAAGTTACCGCAGATGAAACCGATGCCGGCAAACGCGGTGAAAATGCGTATTTACGTCATATCACCTACAAAGGGGCTGAAAAAAGATACGCTGAACTTACACCCGAAATAAAGGAACGTATTGATTTTGAGCTACAAACCATTGAAAATTCGGGTTATCCCGGTTATTTTTTGATTGTGGAAGATTTTATCCGCGAAGCTAGAAACATGGATGTGTCTGTAGGCCCAGGCCGTGGTTCTGCAGCGGGTTCTGTAGTGGCTTATTGTTTAAAAATTACCAATATTGATCCCTTAAAGTACGACTTACTTTTTGAGCGTTTCTTAAATCCTGACAGGGTTTCCATGCCCGATATTGATATCGATTTTGATGATGAAGGACGTGGTCGGGTGATGGATTATGTAATTAAAAAATACGGATCCAACCAAGTGGCACAAATTATCACTTATGGCACCATGGCGGCAAAATCATCTATTCGTGACACGGCACGGGTGTTAGATTTGCCCTTGGGTGATGCGGATCGGATTGCAAAGCTAATTCCGACGATGTCTAAATTGAGCAAGATTTTCGGCATGTCAGAAACCGATTTAAAGAATAAATTTAGAGCCGAAGATTTAATAAAAGTAAACGAGCTGCTCCATATTTCTGAAGGCGATGATTTAGAAGGGCAAACCTTAAAAATGGCTCGCGTTTTAGAAGGTTCTGTTCGCAATACGGGTATTCATGCCTGTGGGGTAATTATTACGCCCGATGATATTACCAACTTTGTACCTGTAGCTACCGCTAAAGACTCCGATTTGTATGTTACACAGTTTGACAACTCTGTTGTAGAAAGCGCAGGTTTGTTAAAAATGGATTTTCTAGGCCTAAAAACCCTAACCCTAATTAAAGACACCGTTAAGATTGTTAAAGCAAAACACGGTATCGATTTGGTTCCCGATGATTTTCCTTTGGATGATGAAAAAACCTACCAATTATTTCAACGCGGCGAAACCGTTGGGGTTTTTCAATATGAATCTTTGGGGATGCAGAAGCACCTTAAAGATTTAAAACCAACCGTTTTTGACGATTTAATTGCCATGAACGCCTTGTACCGACCAGGCCCAATGGAGTATATTCCCGATTTTATTCAACGTAAAAATGGCATGGCAGAAATAAAGTACGATCTGCCCGATATGGAAGACAACCTTAAAGAAACCTACGGCATTACGGTTTATCAAGAGCAGGTAATGCTTTTGTCGCAACGTTTGGCTAGTTTTTCTAAAGGTGATGCCGATGTTTTGCGAAAAGCCATGGGAAAAAAGATCATTGCGGTACTTCAGAAAATGAAACCTCAATTTATAGAAGGTGGCGAAGCCAACGGACATCCAAGAGAAATTTTAGAAAAAATCTGGAAAGATTGGGAAGCTTTTGCTGCTTATGCTTTTAATAAAAGTCATTCTACTTGCTACGCCTATATAGCGTACCAAACCGCTTATTTAAAAGCCCACTACCCTGCCGAATATATGGCCGCAGTATTGAGTAATAATATGAATGATATTAAGCAAGTTACCTTCTTCATGGAAGAATGTAAACGCATGGGCTTAGCCGTTTTAGGACCCGATGTGAATGAATCTTATTACAAATTTGCCGTAAATGCCGCTGGAGCGGTAAGGTTTGGAATGGGTGCAGTAAAAGGTGTCGGCAAGGCTGCGGTAGAAACTATTGTAGAAAACCGTAAAAAGGAAGGCGCTTTTAAGTCGGTTTTTGATGTGTCAAAACGGATAGATTTGCGTGCTGCCAATAAAAAAGCATTCGAAAATTTAGCGGTTGCGGGTGGTTTCGACTCTTTAGGAAAATCGCACAGAGCACAATTTTTTCATGATGATGGCGATGGGATTACTTTTTTAGAAAAAGCCATAAAATACGGTGCAAAATTTCAAGAAAGCGAAAATTCGAGTCAGGTTAGCCTGTTTGGCGATGCCAGCGAAGTTCAAATTCCAGAGCCCATAGTGCCACCCTGCGAAGAATGGGGAACTATGGAAAAATTGCGTCGTGAAAAAGAAGTAGTTGGCATTTATATCTCTGGGCATCCTTTAGATGATTTTAAATCTGAGATTAATGCTTTCTGTAATGCTAGCTTATCGCACCTTAACGATTTAGAAAATATAATCAATAGAGAAGTTTCTTTTGCGGGAGTAATTACCGACGTACAACACCGAATTGCAAAAAACGGAAAAGGTTGGGCGTCTTTTACCATGGAAGATTATACCGATACCTTTGAATTCAGAATTTTTGGAGAAGAGTACTTAAAACACCGCCATTTTTTAATGATTAATTCTTTTGTGTTTATGAAACTATATGTAAAAGAAGGCTGGATTAATCGAGATACTGGAAAAAAAGGTGATCCACGCATGCAGTTCAATAGTTTTATGTTATTGCAAGAAGTGATGGAAAATTATGCTAAAAAACTAACCATCAAATTGAATATAGATGGTTTAAATGAAAAGACTATTTTTAATTTAAAAGAAACGATTAGCGCACATAAAGGCGATCATACGTTAAATTTTATGGTGTATGAAATGGAAGATGAAATTAAAGTGAGCCTCGTAAGCAAAAAACAAAAAATACAAATCTCAAGCGAATTATTAGAGCAGCTCGAGCATCAAGAAGTAAGTTACAAGCTGAATTAAAGATATTTGATAAAAGAAATTAATTTAGATTTTTTGCCTTGGGTCTTGAATCTTGGTTCTTTGTTATTTTTTTGATTTTGGCTCTTGATTTTTTTTAACATAGCAATTATCTGCAAACTACTCCCAATCGGCAACCAGAAGAAATACGACCGAATAAAATAACTTCAAAATATAGAAAGATGGATTTAAGCCGAAAGGTTTTAATCCATCTCTTTTTTTAGTCCACCTATAGTAAACGCAAAAAGAAAATAAAACATAAAGCAATTAGATTTTTTTCAATCTTTTATAGTAGTATTACTATTATATGTTAAAAGTATCCCAATCCATACTGAAAGTCTTACACTTTATATTTAGATTTGTTCTCAAATCACCCGACATGAAGCATTTTGTTTTAAGTGTTATATTTTTCCTTTTTATACCTAAAGTATCCGCTCAAGTTGACGAAGCCCAAACAGGCGCTTGGTATATGTATTTTTATAATGCCAATTTTAAAGACAGTCAATGGGGCATTCAAGGAGATTTTCAATATCGCGATTGGTCTGTACTTGGCGATAAAGAGCAACTTTTACTGAGAAGCGGTTTAACCTATAGACCAAAAGAAACAAATATTACCTTTACTTTTGGGGTAGCCAATATAACTTCGGGTGTCCCAGGCGATAACGATGATACCTCAAATGAAAATAGACTTTATCAAGAAGCTTTAATACCCCAAAAAATTGGAAGTCGTTATTTTTTAACACACCGTTTTCGTTATGAACAACGTTTCGTAGAAGACCAAGATTTTAGAACACGATACCGCTATATGCTTTTCTTTAACGTTCCTTTAAACAAAACAGCCTTAGAAAAAAATGCCGTTTATTTGGCCTTATACAATGAACTTTTCATTAATGGGGAAACTGAAATTGGCGAAGGTCGTAACGTTGAATTGTTCGACAGAAATAGAACCTATTTGGGCATGGGTTATGTTTTGGCACCAAAACTTCGTGTACAACTGGGTTGGATGAACCAAAAAACAACAAGTTGGGGAAAAGGCCAATTACAATTTAGCGTACATCAAAATTTTTAAACAACAATTAATAAGTAAAATAATCAATTCAAATAAAAATTTAAATTTAGAAACTATGAAAAGTAAACAATTAGTAATAACAATGGCGGCAATAGCCATTTTAGGGATTTCGTGTCAAGATACCACAAACACTGGTGTATCAAGTGAGATGGTAACGGAAATAGCCAAAGAGGTAGCCAAAGAGATGGCCATGGGCGGGGCACCTGTAAAAAGTATTATGTCGGCTGAGGAGCAGGGAAGCATGTCGCCTGATGAGATTATTGGGCGTCTTAAAAAAGGAAACGAAAACTTTTCAGCCAACAACCTTACTAGAAGAGACCATTCTGAGCAACGCAGAGAAGCCATGATAGGTCAGTACCCGCAAGCGTTGGTGCTATCTTGCGTGGATAGTAGAGTGCCAGTTGAAGATGTTTTTGATTTAGGCATCGGAGATATTTTTGTTGCAAGAGTAGCTGGAAACATTGAAAATGAAGACATCGTAGGTTCTATGGAATTTGCTACCGCTGTAGCTGGTTCAAAAGTAATTATTGTAATGGGCCATACTTCATGTGGGGCGGTTTACAATGCTGTTGATGGTACTGATGCTGCATCTTTAGGGATGATGTCTTTACAAAAATTATTAGATGAAATTAAACCTGTAGTAATAGCAGAGGAAGGCGTTGAAGTAAGTTCAAAAAACAAGCCTTATGTTAATAATGTTATTACAGAAAATGTTCGCAAAACCGTAGCTGATATTAGACTAAAATCTCCTACCATGAAAGCTATGGAAGATGCTGGGAAATTAAAAATTGTTGGAGCCGTTTATGATATGGAGAGTGGTAAGGTGAAGTTTTTTAATGGCCCTGACGGTGTAAAATAATTCAATAAATCAACGCTGACTAAGAATTTTATTTTATTACCTTATTTACAAGGTATGAAACTTAAAATTAGTAGGTTAAAATTCAAAAACTAATTTTTACAAATAGAATTTAAAAAATGGTCGAGCAACATAACTGCTGCGACCCTTTTTTTATTTTTAACGATTACTGCTGAAATCTAGCGTTTGTTTTTATGGCATAGAAATTTAATCCGAAGACAGCACCCTATACTTCAAATAGGTTAAGCAAATAACCTAATAATCAAAACATATATAGGGTAGTAAGGAAAAAGTAAAATAATTGACTAACTTTGCACAATCATTAAAAGTAAAGAAAATGGCATTAGAAATAACAGATGCAACTTTTGAAGAAGTTGTCTTAAAAAGTGATAAACCAGTAGTCGTTGACTTTTGGGCAGCTTGGTGCGGACCTTGTAGAATGGTAGGCCCTATCATCGATGAAGTTAGTGATGAATATCAAGGTAAAGCCGTAGTAGGTAAAGTAGATGTAGATTCAAACCAAGAATTTGCTGCTAAATACGGTGTTCGCAATATTCCAACGGTGTTGGTATTTAAAAACGGAGAAATTGTAAGCCGTCAAGTCGGTGTTTCTCCAAAGAAGGTTTATACTGATGCTATCGACGCAGCCCTTTAAATACTAAAATATCTTATGTATAAAAAAGGTTTGGCGAGAGTCAAACCTTTTTTACGTTATAAACTATTCTTTTTTACAATCCCGTTACCATTATGGTATTGAAAAGAATATTTTTACAGAAAATTTAAGGCAATAAAAAACAAAAAAGCTATGATCACTTGGAAAGAAGTAATAAATTTTTCGGTAACTGGGAATCCTAAACCGGATAAAAGAGTAGAAAAAACAGAGGAAGCTTGGAAACAAATATTAACGCCTCAACAGTTTAGAATCACTCGAAAAAAAGGAACAGAGGCTCCGCATTCTGGAGCACTTTGTAGTATTCAGGATGCAGGAAAATACAATTGCGTTTGTTGTGATACCCCGTTATTTGACTCAACTATAAAATTTGAATCAGGAACAGGATGGCCTAGTTTTACGCAACCTATTAAAGAAAATGCCATAAAATACCATAAAGACAGTTCTTTTGGGATGATTAGGGTTGAAGTGATGTGTAATACTTGTGATGCCCACTTAGGCCACGTATTTCCTGATGGCCCTGAGCCAAGTGGTTTGCGCTATTGCATTAATTCTGATTCAATGACCTTACAGACGGGCAATTAAACGAGCGCAAGTTCAAACTTCGACTCCGCTCAGTGCAAGAGTTCAATTGCAAGTACAAGAATTCATACTTCGAAGAAGTTTATGTTGAACGTAGCCGAAATACTTAGTACAAAAGAGCAAGCTTAAGTTTAAATCAAAATGTCAAACCTAAAACTAAAAATTTCAAATACTTAGTACTTTGTACTTAAGACTTAATACTCAAAAAAAAATGGAAAATAATAAAAAAGCATACATAGCAGGCGGATGTTTCTGGGGAATGGAAGATTTATTCAGAGTGAGACCCGGAATTGTGGATACCGAAGTAGGTTATATTGGCGGTAGAAATGACAACCCAACCTACCCAAACCATCCCGGTCATGCCGAAGGCATAGAACTTACTTACAACCCAGAACAGACAAATTTTAAAGAAATTTTAGATTATTTCTTCCGTATTCACAACCCAACCACGGTTAATAGACAAGGTAATGATATTGGTTCAAGTTACCGATCAGCCATATTTTACCAAAACGACGAAGAAAAGTCAATAGCGCAAGAAGTCATTGCAATAGTTGATGAAAGTAATAGATGGGAAGGCGATGTAGTTACCTCCCTAGAACCTTATAGCCCCTTTTGGGCAGCAGAACCAGAACACCAAGATTATTTGGTAAAAAAACCAAACGGATACACTTGTCATTTTGAAAGGTTCGATACTTTTCTGTAAATTAAAACCACAGTAATTGACTGAAATTCAAAAAATAGGATTTGGTGGCGGTTGCCATTGGTGCACTGAAGCTGTTTTTCAAAATTTGAAAGGTGTAAGCCATGCAGAACAAGGCTGGATTGCCTCAGACGAAAATAATAAAGAATTTTCTGAGGCGGTCGTTGTGGAATTTAATCCTAATAAAATTAATTTAAAAACCTTAATTGAAATACATTTATTAACACATAAAAGTACTTCAAACCACAGTATGCGCAAAAAGTACAGGTCTGCGGTGTATACTTTTTCAGAAGATCAGAAAAACAAAACAGGCATAGTCTTAAAACAGCTTCAAACAGCTTTTGAAAAGCAAATTATTACTAAAATTCTTCCTTTTGAAGCCTTTAAACCCTCAGAAGAAAGCTCCCAAAATTATTATGCAAAAAATCCTAAAAAACCATTTTGTAAGACTTTTATTGACCCCAAGCTTAAATTATTACTTGCTACTTTCTCGAAATACGCAGATGAAGATAAGTTGAAGCATTTATTATAAAGATAGATTAGTTGATAAAACGCCAAAATGTAGTAAGTTTATCAAAGCATTTTGAAAATCTTGAAACTCCCTAAAGGCATGAAAAAATATCTTTTAATTCCCGCAATCGCTATAGCAATCATAAGCTGCAAGTCCGAGCCAAAAGAAAACACAACAGACGTTCAAGTTAACGAAACTAGCATCGGCATACACATTGCAGCATTAGCTTCTGATGCCTTTTTAGGTAGAATGCCTTTTACCGAAGGAGAAACCAAAACTGTAAACTATTTAAAAGAAGAGTTTATAAAATTAGGCTTACAACCCGGCAACGGAGATAGTTTTTTTCAAGAAGTACCCTTAGTAGAAATCACAGGAAAGCCTTCTGAAAAAATGTTGATTTCTGGGGGCAAAAACCCTATACTATTAAATTATCTATCTGATTTTGTGGCGCTTACCCAAAAGATAACTCCTGAAGTAGAATTGAATAATTCGGAACTTGTTTTTGCTGGATACGGGATTGTGGCACCAGAATATAATTGGAATGATTATGAAGGCATCGATTGGAAAGGAAAAACGGCTGTAGTTTTAATTAACGACCCCGGTTTTAAATCTGGAGATAATGCTTTATTTAAGGGCAACGCTATGACTTATTATGGGCGCTGGACCTACAAATACGAAGAAGCAGCTAGACAAGGAGCTGCTGGTATATTAATTATTCACGAAACTGAACCAGCTTCTTATGGCTGGAATGTGGTACAGAGTAGCTGGAGCGGCCCAAGAATGAATTTAGAAAGTAAGGCTCCACAAACAGATGTACAAGGTTGGATCAGCATGGAAAGTGCGCAAACATTATTCGAAGCTTCATCCATCCAAAATAAAAATTACAATGAAATTGCTAAGCAAAAGAACTTCAAACCAGTCTCTTTGGGCTTAAATGCAAATCTAAAAATAACAAATACCATTAAAAAAGACGTTTCAAAAAATGTAGTGGCTTTAATTCCTGGAACGGATCAAAAAGAGGAATATATTATTTATTCGGCACACTGGGATCATTTAGGGCTTGGCATACCTGTAAATAACGATTCTATTTATAATGGTGCTGTTGATAATGCTTCCGGAACTGCCTGTTTATTAGCCATTGCCGAAGCTTTCAAAAAAATGCCTCGAACCAAACGTTCTATTGTTTTTATTGCGGTAACTGCGGAGGAACAGGGTTTATTAGGCTCTGCCTTCTACGCCGAAAACCCTATTTTTAATCCTAAAAAAACGGTAGCTAATATCAATATGGATGCCCTTTCAAGTCCTGGTCCTATGAAAGATTTAACCATTACAGGTTTCGGACATTCAGAAATGGATGAATACGCCAAAACCGCAGCGGATAAACAAGGACGCTATATTATTCCTGATCCTGAAGCAGAAAAAGGATATTTTTTTAGATCAGATCATTTTAATTTTGCAAAAATCGGGATTCCTGCTCTATATGCCAGTGGAAGCCATGAAGATTTTAAAAATGGTGTCGATTTTGTAAAAAAAATGAATGAGGATTATGAAAAAAATAAATACCACCAACCTTCTGATGAGTATGTTGCTAATGAAACTGCTTTAGATGGTATTCAGTTTGATGCGCAATTGCTATTTCATGTAGGCCTACAATTGGCTAACGAAACTAAATTCCCGAAATGGTATGACACCAGCGAGTTTAAAGCAGCAAGAAAATAGTTGTTAGTAATTAGTGGTTGGTAGATAGTAGTTTAGCAGTTAGTAGAATTACTTTTTTTTGTGTTTCCAACTTCGTATTTTGTACCTTTTTTAATAAATTTTGTGCTTTAAATGAATAATCAACTAATTCTTAATACCACTTATAAAAATCAAAATTATACCGAATACAGACTTCCAAAGGCGGAATACGAAAATTGTATTTTTGATACTTGTATTTTCTCTAAAGCAGAATTAACCAATACGACATTTTCTGAATGTACATTTATAGATTGCGATTTAAGTAATGCAAATTTTAAAGAAAGTAATCTAAGGGATTGCAACTTTAAAAACTGTAAATTACAAGGTATCAACTTTAATTTTTGTAATACTTTTTTACTCTCCTTTAGCTTTGAAAACTGTATTTTAAATTATGCCTCATTCTACACCCTAAAAATAAAAAATACAATTTTCAAAAATTGTAAAATGATCCAAGTCGATTTTACAAAAACCGACATTACAGGTGCTATTTTTGATCAATGCGATTTAGAAAATACCATTTTCAGTGAAACTATTTTAGAAAAGGCCGATTTTAATACAGCTTACCACTTCTCCATTGATCCTCAAGAAAACCGATTGCAAAGAGCTAAATTTTCAAAAGATAGTTTAGCAGGTCTACTTACCAAGTATAAATTAGAGCTTAGTTAAGTTATATTGGATATATAATACAGCTATAAAAAAGGTAAAACCTCATTTTATTTTGTAAAAGCTTAGTGTTAAACGTAATATGCTTTGTGCTAATACTTAAAAATTTAAAATAATAATGTATTTTAGATTTGAATCATAACAAATAAACATGCAAACTCTATCCGTTTTTTTACTTTTCACTTGTTTTTGTTTTTCTCAAAACACCCTAACTTTAGCCGAAAATGCCAAGTCCCCTAAGGCAACACTTGCTGATGCTCGTTTCTTGGAAGGGCATTGGAAAGGAGAGGCTTTTGGTGGTGTAACCGAAGAAATATGGACTTCTGGCATAGGTGATTCTATGCTATTTTCATTTAGATTGGTTGTAGATGGTAAAGTTGATTTCTATGAAATTGGTCATATAATTGCAAAAGAGGATTCGCTCTTATTACAATTGAAACACTTTGGAGCTGACCTTAAAGGTTGGGAAGAAAAAGACGAAACTCAAGATTTTAAACTGGTTAAAAAAGAAGAAAATAAATTGTATTTTAGTGGTTTAACTTACGAAAAAATAAGCGAAAACGAAATGAATGCCTATGTAGTTATCGCCAATGAAGACGGATCAACTGAAGAAATTACTTTCAACTTTAAAAAATGATCATTTTGGAAAAAAAGTGTCCTGAATGCGGGGAAAAAATAATTGGTAGAGAAGATAAAAAATTCTGCTCGGACTATTGTAGAAACGCACATCATAATAAATTCAACAAAGACTCTAAAAACCTCATCAGAAACATTAACAATCGACTCCGAAAAAATCACCGAATATTAGAAAGCTTCGCGCTTAAAGATGGGAAAACCACTACCACCAAAAGCAAACTTTCGGACAAGGGTTTCGACTTTGAAAATTTTACCAGCATTTACACCACAAAAAAGGGCAGCATGTACTATTTTGTATATGATTTAGGTTATTTGCCTTTAGAGAATGATTTATATATGATTGTGAAAAGGGAGTAAGCCCCATAAACCCCCAACGGGAGAACTTTAAGTTCAAAAACAGAATTTAAATTCTTACCGAGATTTGTATTATTGAAATTGGAGTATAGGTTTTAAGGCCTCCCAGATATTAACGCCTAATATGTTAAAAACAAAAACCACCATACTTTTAGGGTAAGATTAAGTATTCCCCCTTTGGGGGCTATGGGGCTTTACCAATTCTGTCCACTCAATTTAAGTGCCGCAATAACAATATCTTTTCTACTGATTTGCCCTACCAGCAATCCGTCTTTTAATACAGGTAATCTTCGTCTATTATTTTTATGAAAAACACCTGCCGCATCAAAAATACTGATGTCCGGAGCAATAGTTTCTACATTTTTTGACATATAGGTTTCTACGCTTTTATCTAAAATAGGCTGATTAAAATAGCGACTTTCGGATATGGTTTTCATACAATCTGCCTCAGATATAATGCCTACCAAAAAACCATTACTATCTAAAACGGGTCCACCAGAAATATTATGCTTTGTAAAAAGTTCCATGACCCTTAAAATACACTGGTCGGGAGTAAAGGTTATCAATTTTTTGGTCATGTAATCTTGTACCAAAATAGGAGACTCATATTCCTTTTTTACTACTTTGCGAAAGCCTTGAAAACTTTTGATTCCCATAATCCATTAATTTTTAGGTTGACTTTAAAGATAGTGAAAAAAATGAATAAAATACATCTAAATTCTAGTAGTCGTGTTAAATATGTTATTTTTTAAGAATTTAATAATCGTATTTTCAACAAAAGAATACGTTTATTAATAAATCTATATCAAAATAGACCTTAGAAGCAAGAGTATTTAGCGCTTTCTAAGGAATACTATAGTGAATAACTTTTTCATTTGTACAAAAAGATAAAACGCAATTCCATTCCTGCAATTACAAACTTTTATTAAATTTGGACAGATTCACTAGCCAATCGTTAATTTTTATTTTTACCAACAATTTTAAACTGTAAAAGCCCTGGCCTTAGCCAAAAAAGCCCTTGGAGTTTGAAAACTAAAAAATAGCTACAATAACATCCTAAAAATTTAAAATGAAAAACAAGGTGATTAGTTTATTTGGAAATGATAAGGTTGTACCAAATAAAGGTGTTAAATATTCTGAAATGGTAGAAGACATGATGGTCAAATTTGAAGATGATTTTCGTGATATGGAATATATGGAGGAGATTATAGAGATGATAATAGCTGCCTGGAATTTTGCAAACTTGAGTATTATCATGGATAAGAAAGATTTCAATAATATAATGGCTTCCGCTCCAAAAAATGATCCAAATACCAAATTACTGCACAAGTTTATGAAGTACAAGGTAGCTCACTTTAAAGCTTATGACAATTTTATTGTGGATTATAGTCTAAAGGAAACCGATACTGACCCCATCCTAAAAATAATTACACAAGAACAAGATGTGTATTTAAACGGTATGCTAAGTAATCTGGAAGAAGATGATTTAAGTTTTGAATACGAAGAAGATTACATCAATAGATACGCTGTTATTATGAAGCCGCGCCAACCATTTCTATATTGGCTCGAAAATCTCGGTTTAGTTGATGATTATGAAGAAGACTTCATCAAAGGGTCTAAAATTTATTTAATAAGCGATGAAATACAAGATTTAGAACAATGGCTTAGAAAGAAATACGACCGGTTTTTCACCTTAGAATTAGGTACTTTTCATAATAACAAAAAAGAATGGCCACAAAAGCGTAATTATAAAATGTTTAAAGAATGGTTTCAGGTAGATATCACAATTTCAATTTATGATGTAGAAAAGAGACCAGTATTAAAAGACATTTAAGCTAAGTTTTAGTTGAAAATTCAAGCATTGCTTTGCCTTAACGCCTGGACTTAAAAATTATAGATTATCATTATTAGTCGTTTTGACCCATTATCAAAAAAATAGCAAGAACACAACACCAATGAAAAAAACCAATTCCGTTTTTACACTTCTTTTAGTGCTCTTAGCCATTTACTTAGGCTTTAAATTATCGGTTCCCGATTATACCGCTGACGGAGATACTGGTAAAATTTCGTTTTCTACCGATAGAGCTTTAGTGCATGTGAAAAAAATATCTGAAAAACCACACGGGGTTGGCTTTCCTGCCCATACCGACGTGAGGCAATATATTGTTGGTGAACTTGAAAAAATGGGGCTAGAAACAACGCTTCAAGAAGGCTATACGGCTGGCGATTGGGCAAATTTGAATAAGGCAAGTAATATTTTAGCGCGAATAAAAGGTACTGAAAGCGGAAAAGCTTTGTTATTACTATCACATTATGATAGCAGTCCACATTCTTCCTTTGGAGCTAGTGATGCCGCTAGTGGTGTGGCTACCATTTTAGAAAGCGTTCGTGCTTTTTTAGCGGCAAATAAAACGCCTAAAAACGACGTCATCATTCTTATTTCTGATGCCGAAGAATTAGGCTTAAATGGTGCAGATTTATTCGTAAAAAACCATCCTTGGGCTAAGGAAGTCGGATTGGTTTTAAATTTTGAAGCTCGTGGCAGTGGCGGTCCGTCGTATATGCTCATCGAAACCAATAGAGGTAACGGCAATTTAATTAAAGAATTTACCAAAGCAAATCCTGATTATCCTGTAGCAAATTCATTGGTGTATAGCATTTACAAAATGTTACCGAATGATACAGATTTGACTGTATTTCGAGAAGAAGGCGATATTGAAGGCTTTAATTTTGCCTTTATTGATGATCATTTTGATTACCATACGGCACAAGACACTTATCTGCATTTAGACAAAAAAACATTAGCACATCAAGGCAGTTATTTATTGCCTTTGTTAACCTACTTTAGTGATGCAGACTTAACAAACTTGAAAAGCCTAGACGATTACAATTATTTTACAGTGCCCTTTTTTAAAATGGTATCGTACCCATTTGAATGGATTTGGATTTTATTGGGATCGGCGGTAATGTTGTTTATCGCTTTGTTGTTTCATGGTTTTAGAAGGAAATCTTTAAGCATAAAAGAGGTGCTCACAAGTTTTTTACCCATGTTGCTAGTGCTTGCTGTAAACGGATTTGTTGGTTATTACAGTTGGTCTGTTTTGCTGTGGCTATATCCACAATATACCGATATGCTTCATGGTTTTACCTACAACGGCTATACTTATATCACCGCTTTTGTGCTATTTTCAGTGGCCGTAAGTTTTTTTACATATAAAAAGTTTAGCCATTTAACTACACCAAATTTAGTGGTTGGTCCTCTTGTATTATGGCTCATTATTTGCGGATTGTTAACGGCATATTTACCTGGTGCTAATTTCTTCATCATCCCTGTTTTTGCTTTTTTAGCCTGCTTTTTTGTATTAATCAATCAAGAGAAACCGAATGGCTTATTGTTCGTTTTTTTAGCCTTACCTGCACTATGGATTTTCACCCCTTTTATAAAAATGTTTCCTGTAGGTTTGGGTTTAAAAATGATGGTCGCTTCTACCTTATTGACCACTTTAGTCTTTCTTTTATTACTCCCAATTTTTGGGTTTTATAAGCGAAAAGGAAGCTTGGCTTTGTTATCAGGATTATTGTTTTTTGTAGCCATGGTTTTGGCGCATTTTAATAGTGGATTTTCAGAAGGAAGCGCAAAACCTACAAGTTTATTGTATGTGTATGATGCAAACAAAAATAAAGCGCAGTGGGCCACTTATGAAAAGGTTGTTTCTGATTGGACATCTCAATTCATAGGAGAAAGCAAAACCAAACCCCTAGCTTTAAACAACACCCTTATCAGCAGTAAATACGGTTCTGGGTTTAGTTATGTTGCCGATGCGCCATCAAAAAATATTCCAGCTCCAGAAATCGAAACGACTAGAGATACTATTATTGGCGAAGACCGACATTTACAAATTTGCATAAAACCACAACGAAATGTAAATCGTTTAGAGGTTTTCACGAATGAAGTAGCTCTAAAAAAGGCAAGCGTAAACGGAATCGCATTATCCAGTTATTTTCTAAAAAATAGAAGCAGAGGTAAATTAGTAACGCACTACATCAGCAATAATGATTACACGGAAATAGATTTAGTACTTCCTAAAAACGAAAAGCTACAACTAACTTTGTATGAGGCCGCTAATGATTTATTGACAAACAAACAATTTACCATACCTGCACGCCCAAAAGATAATATTCCGATGCCTTTTATTTTAAACGACGCTACCCTGCTCATTAAAACGATAGATTTTGAATAATACCATTGGTATCATAGGCTGCGGTTGGTTGGGGTTTCCTTTAGCAAAATCATGTGTAGAAAAAGGATTTGCAGTAAAAGGCTCCACCACATCCGAAGAAAAGTTAGCTATTTTAGTACAAGAAGGCATTGAACCTTACAAGGTGATACTTTCTGAAAAAGAAATAGAAGGTAGTATTGAAGCGTTTTTGAAAAATGTAATTACTTTAATCATTAATGTACCACCAAAACTCCGAGGCACAAATCCGGAAAATTATGTGGCTAAAATGCAATTATTGCATGGCTACATTCAAAAAACATCCATTAAAAATGTGGTTTTTGTAAGTAGTATATCGGTTTATGGCGATTTTGATGGTATGGGAACCGAAAATACAATTCCAAAACCTGAGACCGAATCTGGCAAGCAGCTACTAGATGCTGAGCATATTTTTATAGCAGATAAAAACCTACAATCAACCATTATTAGGTTTGGAGGTTTAATAAGCATAGATCGACATCCGGTAACAATGTTATCAAAAAGAGAACATTTAAAAAATGGAAATCATCCTGTAAATCTTATCCAAAGAAACGATTGTATTCGTATTATTATGGCGGTAGTTCAACAAAATTGGTGGGGAGAAATTATCAACGGTGTTTATCCTGAGCATCCTACCAAAAAAGACTATTACACATCCGAGGCTTTAAAAAGAGGTCTAAAAGCACCTGAATACGATGACGATTCTTCCGAAAAAGGTAAAATAATTAGCAGTAACTGGCTTATAAATGTTAAAAATTTCCGTTTCGTAACCTCTATTTAGAAATAGCTCACCACAATTATTTTGCTTTTCACAACAAAAAAAGGGCTAAGGTGTTAAGGGTCTGTGCATTTCATCGATTAAATAATACCTTTGACATGTAATATTAAATCGATTTCTATGGAAAATTCAAGTTTAAAAGAAAAGGTTATTTCAGAGATTGAAAACCTTATTTCACAAAGCGCTCCAAATCAAGAAATCTCACAGAAGTTTAAAAACCTACATGTAGCTATCTTAAAAAAATACTACAATGCTTCTGATGTATCTATTGATTACCACCGAAAAAGGGTAGCTATGGATATTATTTTGGACGATAGTGTATATGACCCTAAAAAGGTGAATACCTATATGCCTACCTTACGTGCTAACTTATTGTTCAAAAATCTAAACGATTTTTTAAAAACCTGTTTAGATAAAGACCATAAGAGTGTAGCATTTTACGCTAGTTTGCTGCGTTCTTTTACAAATAAAGAACTTGCATTAATGGCTGTTTAAAAACCAACTTTTAATTAAACCACCATATAAAAAGATGCTCTCGGGCATCTTTTTTGTTTTTACCTGCATTTTTATTCCTCAAAAAATGTTTTAAGGCTTTCCTTAACTACGTAGTACAAATAATTTTTATAGTTTAGCAATCCAAAAGAAAATAGGAATTATAAAAATGAAAAAAATAATATTAGTCTTAGCACTTAATTTTGGTTTTACGCTAACCGCACAAACTAAATCAGAATTACAGAAACATTACGAAGCTTTTTATCAACAAATGCGGATGCAAGGCGATGTTGATGGTGTTGTTAATGCCCTAACCCATTTAAACGTGCTGTCACCTTCTGTACAAAGAAGAGATACCTTAGCGTTTATTTATGCCAACGATGAAAAACACATGCAAGCTTTAAATACCATTGGTATAGAAAAAGTTGATACAGACTCTGACTTAGCGGTTCAGGTAAAGGCTATTTCTCTGAAAGCCTTGAACCAGCCTAAAAGAGCTGTTGAGCAATTTGAAGTACTTTTCCAAAGAAATCCGAACCCTTACATAGCTTATGAATTAGCCGATTTAAAAATACAAACTGGCGACCCAAATGGGGCTGCAACTAATATTGAGTTTGGTATAGCCAATGCAACTGAAGATATGAAACATGCATTTTATGAGCGTCAACAACCTTATGAAGCTTCCTTAAAAGCGGCGTTTTTGCATTTAAAAGGTTTGGTATCTTTTAATCTTGATAAAGATAATATTGATGCTGCTTTGGCATTTATCGATGAAGCCTTAGTAGTTGATCCCAGTTTTAATTTAGCGAGTTTAAGTAAGCAAGCCTTGGAGATGCGAAAAAACCCACCTGCCGCCGCCGCTGAGCCCGCTCCAGAAGCTCCTAAAGAAACTCCGACCGGTAAAAAGAAGAAGCAGTAGTTAAAATATTTAATATTGTTAATTTTATAGTACTTTAAACTCTGTTTAACATGTACAGACTAAAAATGGCTTATATTATTAAATTAAAAATTTTACATTTCATATCGGTAAATTACCCAACATCGTCAAGAATAATTATACGATATGGATGTAAAAAAAACAAAATATGAACTACGAAATATCCTTTCACGAAAGAGTGGCTCTAGCCATGATTCGCTTATCCAAGCAGCTGCCAATCACCTTAGAAGCGGCAAAAGAGCAAGCCCAATGGCTGAAGAAAAACACCAAAACACAATCGAAACAAAGAAATTAATAGATTGGGCAGATAAATGTAACTTGATTTTTAATTCTATTGATGAAACTAAATTTATACCAAGTGGCGCAGAACAAAAAGTTTATATAAAAGACAAGCAACATGTTATAAAGCTTAATGATGCAATTTATTATGCTTCTTGGGAAGATTATTTTTATAATTTACCAATCAATAATTATTTTTTATACAAACTAGTTAAAAATTATTAGGGTTTTAAAAAGTTAGCAATTCGGTTTATGCAATAGCGGAACAAGCCCTCGTATAAGCGGATAGAAACTTGCAATGAAATTCATCTCTTAAAAAATGAGGAAATTAGCGAAAGCGTTTCAAAAGCAGAATTTGAAAAACTGGAAGCAGAAATGAAGGAATTTACCATTAAAACCGAGTAGATAAATTAAATAATATCTAGAAAGTTATTAAAATCATAGAAAATTAATTTTTCAATTCCTCCATCAATAAAATATCAGATTCCTTTTTAAGCAAAATAAGCTCGTCCACATTATCATTGGGTACGGCAATAGACAGCACATAATGCGCTATTTTCCATTCACCATTTATTTTTTTTAAAACTCCAGAGCCTCTACAAATTCCCATTTGAGTTGATAACAGTTCATCAAACCAAGCAAAATCTTTGGTATCATTTAAATAAACATTGCGTTGTAAAGCAGTAAAACTCCAAGCTTTTCCCCGATCAAAGAAAGGTTTAGAAAACTCTCGAAAAGCTTTGTT
Organism: Cellulophaga sp.; assembly: GCA_041738035.1. Classification (GTDB taxonomy): domain Bacteria; phylum Bacteroidota; class Bacteroidia; order Flavobacteriales; family Flavobacteriaceae; genus Cellulophaga. Next base: position 60,856 of record JBGSQM010000051.1, on the reverse strand, counting down.
TTGCCAATTTTCAGTAGCATCAGTCCCAATAAAAACACCATCGTTGGTCATTAAAGCAAAATACGTGTCAAAATCAGCATTACCCGCCGCATTGTGCCAGCCGTCTAGCGTTCTTTCAATGGCTTTATTTTCAAGATTTTCCTGACTAAAAAGTGTCGTACTCACCAATAATACTATAAATAATATCTTATTCATCAAATAAAAGTTCAGTATCTATTTTACTGCTCAAAACTATTGAAAATTGGTTGTTAAAAGCATTATACGCTTCCACAGCTTCGATAACGGCCTCTCTTGGATTAATGTCATAAATCATATTCGATTTAATTTTTAAAACATAAGTTTTAAAAACTTTCTGCCTGCTCTTAATGTCGGGTCTATTAAATTCCTCAGGATAGCCAGACGCTTCTAATAATTTTTGCTTTTCAATTAAACCATCCACCAAAACGGTTAAATCTTCTTTTGTTTTTGCGCTGTAAAAAGATTTTATAGCCCCGTTCAGTGCGTTATATTCTGTCCAATCTTTTAGTATTTCCAAAGCCGCTACACTTGGTTCTACTTTTTTAGGCAACTTATTTAAATCCACTAAAGCTTTAGCTGGATCAACTTTTAAAACTTCGGATTTTTGCTCCCCGCATGAGGAATATCCTAGTAATATTAAGTAAATAAATACAACTTGTTTTATCATAAAGCTAAAGTACAAATTTTACTAGCTTTTAAAACTACAAAATAACCAACTACAATAAAAAGATTTTAATTCATTTATATTTGCGCAAACCTTAAGTACAAGATATGGAGACTACGCGAAATATACAAATAGCAGTTGACGCCAAAGTTTTCGAATAATCGGAAAACGAACTGAACGTATTGCCTATTAAATAAAAATTTGGAGCCGTAAAAAATGAATGGGCAGTTATTGACGGTTTTGTAAAAGAAGATGAAAAATTACAAGAGGTATTACATAGCGTACTGCTGGAAGCGTATTGGTACTATGAAAGGCGATTGCATTACGCTTGATAGAGCTACTGAAATCTGTGAATGCTTAAAAGCTAGAGTTTTGCCTAAACCAATGTGGTTTTAAGCATTGGCTCTTACTCTTATCAATACAATACCAGAGATAATTTTGGTTTTGCCATAAAAGCCACGTATGGCGAAGTAAACGGTCAAGGAAGAGAAATTTTTAAAGACCCAATTACGGTTGATGGCACAAAAAAAGCCGCTAAAAGTTTAATGAAAATCGAAATTAAAAATGATGCTTACGAACTTAGCGACCAAGTATATTGGGAACAAGAAAAACAAGTCGATTTAAAAGAGGTTTTTAGAGATGGTAAGTTATTAGTTGATGTAAGCTTAGCGAAAATTAGAAAAAAATTAAAGGAATAAGTGAAAATAATTTGCCCAAAAAAGCGAATTTTGCATAAGATTTAAAATTAAAACATTAAATAACTTCAATGAAGAAATCTATTTTAATTATTGGCGCTTGCGGACAAATAGGTACAGAATTAACCTATGCCTTGCGTGAAAAATATGGAAGTGACAAAGTAATTGCGAGTGATATTCGCGAGGGCGATGAAAGCTTAATGGCTTCTGGCCCTTTTGAGCTTTTAGATGCTACTAATTATGCCGCCATCGAAGATGTAGTGATGCATTACGAAATAGAGGAAGTGTATTTAATGGCAGCTATGCTAAGCGCTACCGCTGAGAAATTTCCTATGCGTGCTTGGAATTTGAATATGAATTCGCTTTTTAATGTGTTGAATTTAGCCAAAGACAAAAAGATTTCGAAAGTATTTTGGCCATCGAGTATTGCTGTTTTTGGTCCGAATACGCCCAAAGAAAATACGGAGCAAAACACGATTATGGAACCTAGTACGGTTTATGGTATCAGCAAACAATCAGGAGAACGCTGGTGCGAATATTACTTTAAAAAATATGGTGTTGATGTCCGTAGCGTTCGGTATCCAGGCTTAATTAGCTGGAAAACATTACCGGGTGGTGGAACTACCGATTATGCGGTAGAAATTTATCATAAAGCCTTATCAGATAAAAAATATACTTGTTTTTTGGAAAAAGACACCAAACTACCCATGATGTTTATGGATGACGCTATTAGAGCCACTATGGCGATTATGGATGCAGATACTGAAAAAATAAAAATACGCTCTTCGTATAATTTGGCTGCTATGAGTTTTACCCCTATTGAAATTTCGAAAAGTATTCAAAGCCATATTCCTGATTTTAAGATTGATTATGCCCCAGATTTTAGACAACAAATAGCCGACTCGTGGCCGAGTTCTATTAACGATTCAGAAGCCCAAAAAGATTGGCTTTGGCAATCAGAATTTGATTTAGAAAAAACTACTGAGGAAATGTTAGATAATCTTAGAGCTTAGTTTATCAAACACTTTAGACCTTCAAAAATTTTTCTTGAAGGTTTTTATGATAAAGTAGTGTTTTTTTTAATTAAAAAATTTTGCAGGCGTGTATTAATTCCTAAGCTTCAATTTATTTTCAATGGCGACAATCATGCTGTTGGCTATATCTTTTCCTGTGGCGTTTTCTATACCTTCGAGACCGGGTGAAGAATTTACTTCTAGTAGTAATGGGCCTTTATTAGAGCGAATAATATCAACGCCAGCCACCGCCAAATTCAATACTTTTGCCGCTTTTAAAGCGAGTTTTTTTTCTTCAGGTGTAATTTTTATGACCGATGCCTTGCCTCCTTGATGAAGATTGGCTCTAAATTCTCCTTTTTCTGCTTGGCGCTGCATAGAAGCTATCACCTTGCCATTGACAACAAAACAACGAATATCTTGTCCGTTTGCTTCTTTGATAAACTCTTGTACCAAAATATTGGTTTGTACACTTTTGAAAGCATTGATAACGCTTTCTGCGGCTTTGTTGGTTTCTGCTAAAACCACGCCTTTGCCTTGTGTACTTTCTAATAATTTTATGATAAGTGGTGCGCCATTCACCATTCTAATGAGGTCTTTGGTATCCATGGGCGATTTGGCAAAACCTGTAATAGGAATATGAATATCGTTCTTTGAAAATAACTGAGAGGCAAATAATTTATCGCGCGATTGGGTAATGGCTTCGGCAGAATTTAAACAATACACCCCTAAATTATCAAACTGGCGAATTAATGCGCAACCGTAGAAGGTAACTGCGGGTTTAATTCTAGGAATAATAGCATCAAACTCATTTAAAATATTACCACCACGGTACCTTATTTCAGGAGAATTTGCGTCGAGTTTCATGTACGCGTGTTCTACATTTAAAAACACCATTTCATGGCCTCGTATTTCGCCAGCTTCCATTAGGCGCTTGTTGCTATATAATTCAGGATTACTAGCTAAAATAGCAATTTTTAAACCAGTTTTTTCGCTAAAATAATTGGCGTATTTTTTAGCGATTTCAGTTTCTGTAAAATCTTGAACAGTATAATTTTTAGCAGGGTTTACAATATACCTGTTGTTTAAAGCTTCGCGCCCTAAAAGCATTCTAAACTCCATAGTATCGCGATTGGCAAGGGTAAGCTCTATTTCAAAAGTTTCATTACCTATACTTACCGGCACTTTTATGACAAAACGTTCTTCTGAAATACCCGACGAACTTTTTACGGTTCTTCTGTCGACCATTTTTGCTTCGCAATTGATGGCGATACTTCTATTGTCCTGAATTGGGTTTACTTCAAACTTTACCCATTCTTGTGCACCTCTTATAAAAACCTTTATATTATTGGCTTGTATGGATGATGTTTTGGCTCCTGAGTCAACTCTTGCTTTTATGGCCGGGATACCCAATGTATCAAAAACACACCACTCTTCGCTTCCTATAGTTATTAATTTATCCAAAGTAACTTTTTTAGTCTTTATGGCATACAAACAACCATATTAAAGTTGGTTGTACCATTTGATATATATTTTTAGTGATAAATTATTCATCTTCATCCATATCACCATCTTCTGGAATGATGTCTGGATCTACCACTGCATCTGGATCATCGTCAGCAAAATCTTCATAATCATCTTCATCATAATTGGCCATGGTAGTTTCTAATTTGGCACTAATTTTAACGAGATACTTAGTGTCATCTGTAGTTACCTCAACAGCCTCAATACGTTCTCCTTGAGCATTCTTGAATGAAATGATGTTCATATCATCATACCCATCAGGATACTTCTCTACCAAAAGCTTTAAAACCTCGGGGGTCAGCTTTTTAAAATCAACGATAACTCTTTTTAAATTTTTCATTTTTTTTTAATAGTCTAATAAGTATGCAAAAATTAAAGGGGCAACAATAGTGGCATCACTTTCAATAATAAATTTCGGGGTGTCTATATCCAATTTTCCCCAGGTTATTTTTTCATTAGGTACAGCTCCTGAGTATGAACCATAACTTGTGGTAGAATCGCTAATCTGACAAAAATAACTCCAAAACGGTGTTTCTGGCCGTTCCATATCTTGATATAACATAGGCACCACACAAATAGGGAAATCTCCTGCAATACCGCCACCAATTTGGAAGAAACCTATTCCGTTTTCTGAATTTTCAGTGTACCATTCTGCTAAAAAAGTCATATATTCTATACCCGATTTCATGGTGCTTGCTTTGATTTCTCCTTTTAACACGTAGGATGCGAAAATATTCCCCATCGTACTATCTTCCCATCCTGGACAAATAATAGGCAAATTCTTTTCGGCAGCTGCATACATCCACGAATTTTTTATGTCTATTTCGTAATACTCTTCGAGCACTCCTGAGAGTAGCATTTTATACATAAATTCATGCGGTAAATAGCGTTTGCCTTCATCATCTGCATCTTTCCAAATTTTAAAAATATGCTTTTGCAATCTCCTAAAAGCTTCTTCTTCGGGAATACAGGTATCTGTTACTCTGTTTAATCCTTTTTCTAGTAAATCCCACTCGTCTTGTGGTGTTAAATCGCGATAATTAGGCACGCGTTTGTAATGGGAATGGGCTACCAAGTTCATGATATCTTCTTCAAGGTTTGCCCCTGTGCAAGATATAATTTGAACCTTATCTTGACGGATGATTTCCGCAAAAATTTTACCTATTTCTGCTGTACTCATGGCGCCAGCTAAAGATACTAACATTTTAGCACCGTTATTTAACTGATCTTCATAGCCTTTTGCAGCATCAACTAATGCTGCGGAATTAAAGTGTAAATAGTACTTTTCAATAAAATTGGAGATTGCTCCTTTAGTCTTCGTCATCTTCGAATTTTGAGTTATTATTTGACCCTGCTTTATGGTCAATATCATAGGTGTTGTCGTAGGTGTCATCCGCTTTTTGATCCATAAATTTATAGCTTAACATTTTGTAATACAGTTTTGCGGCTAAAAAATCTGAGGATTTATCGTGTTTATTAGGGCAAAGTTCTACGATATCAAAACCAACTACATTCTTTTCTTCAAAAACTTTTTTTAAAAAATCGAGTGTTTCATACCAAAATAATCCTCCTGGTTCAGGAGTACCTGTTGATGGCATAATGCTTGGATCTAAGGCATCTAAATCAAAAGTGATAAATACGTTGTTCGACATTAAGTCTATTACCTTATCCATCCAGTATTCATCGTTAACCATGTCATGGGCAAAAAATGTTTTTTCTTCGTCCATAAAAGTTTTTTCAATGGCATCCATACTGCGAATACCTACTTGAATAAGATTGGTGGTCTGGCTAGCTTCGTGAACTGCACAAGCATGGTTAAACTTAGTGCCTAAGTAAGATTCGCGTAAATCTGCGTGAGCATCAATATGCAAAACCGTAAGGTTATCAAAACATTCGTTGAATGCTCTGATAGTGCCAATAGAAATAGAATGCTCGCCACCAAAAAGAGTTACAAACTTGTTTCTTTTAATATAATCTTTGGTAATTGCGTGTACTGCTTTTACCATGGCTTCTGGAGATTTATTCTCCGTAATAGCATCTGCCAGATAAATACCTTGTTCAAAGACTTCGGTATCGGTTTCAATGTCATAAACTTCCATATTTTCCGAAGCTTTTAAAAATGCTTCTGGACCCTTATCAGCACCTTTGCCCCATGTACTTGTTCCATCATAAGGCACAGGTATTAAAACCACCTTTGCCGTTTCCAATTGCGCAAATTTATCTGGTATTCCCGCGTAATTGCTAGTTGTCGTCATAGCCTAAAATTTTTAGCAGATCAGCTGCCTTTTGTTGTTCGTTAAATAATTTAGTTGTTATATTACCATCTTTATCTTTATCCACCAAAATATGTTTTGGATGCGGAATTAAGCAATGCTGCAAACCACCATACCCACCAATAGTTTCCTGGTAGGCACCAGTATTAAAAAATCCAATGTATAAAGGTTTATCTCTTCTATATTTTGGCAAATAAATAGCATTCATATTTTGTTCGCTGTTGTAGTAATCATCGCTATCGCAGGTTAAACCGCCTAAAAGTACGCGCTCATACTCATCTTCCCAACGATTTATGGGTAACATAATAAAACGTTTGTTTATGGCCCAAGTATCTGGTAAAGTGGTGATGAAAGAAGAATCGATCATATTCCATTTTTCACGATCGTTTTGTTGTTTTTGATATAATATCTCATAAATAGCACCACCACTTTCCCCTACGGTGAAGCTACCAAATTCTGTAAAAATATGAGGTACAGGCACTTCGGCTTCTTGGCATGAAATATTTATCTGATTGATAATTTCATCAATCATATATTGATAATCGTACTCAAAAGCTAGTGAGTTTTTTATAGGAAATCCGCCTCCAATATTTAGACTATCTAAAGACGGACACATTTTTTTAAGACGGATATACACTTTTAAACACTTTCCCAGTTCATTCCAGTAATAGGCATTATCGCGAATACCAGTATTGATAAAAAAGTGAAGCATTTTGAGCTCTACTTTATCGTTATCCTTGATCTGACTTTCGTAGAAAGGCACTATATTTTTATAGCCAATCCCCAATCTTGAGGTATAAAACTCAAATTTAGGTTCTTCTTCTGATGCTATTCTAATGCCTACTTTGTAGGTGTCATTAATTACCTCAGACAATAAATCTATTTCTTCATAATTATCTATAATCGGAATGCAATTGCGATGTCCTTCATTGATTAAACGACCAATATTATCTACATACTCATCGCGTTTAAAACCATTGCAGATAACATAAGTATCATCTTTAATTTTACCTGTTTTCTTTAATTTTTCAACGATATTAATGTCATATGCGGAAGAAGTTTCAACGTGGACATTGTTCTTTAATACCTCATTTAAAACAGGTTCAAAATGGGAGCTTTTGGTACAATAACAATAATGGTATTTACCCTTATATTTATTTTTTTCAATAGAGTTTTTAAACCATTGTTTGGCTCTATTGATATTGTCTGATATTTTAGGAAGATAAATAAACTTTAATGGAGTGCCATATTTTTCCACCAAATCCATTAAAGGAATTCCATGAAAATTAAGGTTTTCACCGTCTAATGTAAACTCTTCCTGAGGGAAGTAATAGGTCTGATCTATTAAATTGATGTACTTCGTATTCATTTAAATAATATTGAATTGTGATAAAACTACTAAACTGTTTTTAAAAACCTTGACGTTTTTAAGAAAAATTCTATTACAATCCCTAGATTAATATTTGTCGTATAGTTGTGGGTACAAAAAAATGGTCGTGTTGGCTTTTCACGATGGTAGCTTTAAAGGAAGAAATAAGCAGCTTTCGGTTTCTTTTTTTTGAAAATAGCATTGGGGTTTTCTTCCAGTTTTCCGATGCGCCGAATATAAAAATAAAACTCATTATAAGTCCCTAATTGCTTTACAAACAGCTTTAATTTAAAAACTGCTTAGGAAGAACAAATAGAAAACAAAAAAAATGAAAAAACAAGGAGATTATAAAATAATGCAATGAAATATTAAAAAAAATTCAAACTCCAGTTAAAGTTTAAATTCAAAAAAGATCTCTGGGTAATTGGTCTAATTTAGAAAATCAAAATGAAGAAAGAAAGAAGTGTGCATCCCTAGGCAAATTGTCATACTAAACTCATAATAACAAGTAACAAAAACTAAAAAAATAGTTATTTAACTGTTTTTTTAGTTAAACAACTATTTTTTTAGTTATATTTGATTTTGCATTTAACTCACAACTATTTTTAAGATGAAAAAATTAACGAACAAAGAAGAAGAAGTAATGATGATTCTGTGGGAATTAAAACAAGCTTTTGTAAAAGATGTTTTAGCGGAGTTTAAGCTGGATAAACCCCATTACAACACCCTTTCTACCATGATTCGGAATTTGGAGGAAAAAGGCTATGTAGCACATAATGCCTTTGGAAATACACACCAGTACTACCCTATTGTAACTAAGGAAATCTATAGAAAACGATTTATGAACCAAGCCATCGAAGATTATTTTAGTAACTCCTACAAAAATTTAGTATCGTTTTTTGCTGCCGAAGAAAAAATTAGTGTGGCGGATTTAAAAGAGATTATTCATAATATTGAAAATAAAAAATAATGGAAGATTTTTTTATTTATCACGCAAAAAGTTGTGGACTATTATTTTTGTTTTGGTTAGTTTTTAAACTTATTTTAAGCAAAGAAACATTTTTTGATGCACATCGTTTATTTTTAATTGGAGGTATTTTTACGGCCGTACTGTTGCCCTTTGTTATTTTTAAAAAAATAGTTTTTATTGAAGCTCCTAAATTTCAAAATATAGCTTTTGAATCTTTTAATTATGCCCAAGTGGTTACACCAAAAGAAACCGATTGGTGGGAAATTGCTTTTTTAGTGTACTTAGTTGGTGTAATTTTATTAAGTTTTCGACTTTTATTACAATTGTTTTCGCTTTACAGCTTATTCAAAAAATGCAAGGTAACAAAACAGGGCAAATATAATTTAGCAATAACTGAAGATCATGTAAGTCCGTTTTCATTTTTCAATACCATCGTTTACAACCCTACATTGCATACAACAGAAGAGTTGAAAGCTATTTTAATTCATGAACAAATACATTCCAAACAATACCATTCTTTGGATATTTTATTGGCGCACCTACTGACTATTTTTCAATGGATGAATCCTTTTTCATGGATTTATAAAAAAACCAAGGCTCAAAATTTAGAATATATTGCAGACAAATACAGCGTGGCAATTATCGAGAATAAAAAAAACTATCAATACCTATTATTGCATCAATCGGGGCAAGTAGCTCCAAAAACAACGCTCATCAATCCTTTTTTTAATTTATTAATCAAAAAACGAATCGTTATGTTAAATCAACAACAATCAAATGAAATTAATCTTATAAAATATAGCATTATTTTGCCTTTAATAGCCGTGTTTTTGTTTGCTTTTAACACAGAAACTATTGCGCAAGTAAAAGAACAAGGCGCTAACGAAAGTCCTTGGCGTATTGAAGTCGCCGTTACAAGTTTTGAAATTATCGTAGATAAAAATGCTACCGATGAGGAACTAGATCGAGAAAGTGAAGCCTTAGAAGAAGATGGTATTAGCCTTAAATTTTCAAAAATTAAAAGAAACAGCAAAGGTGAAATTACGAGGATAAAATCTACCTATAAAAATAAAGATGGCCAAAGTGGTGAATATGTAATTTCGGGCAATAATCCTATTGAAACTTTTTCATTTTACATAAATTCAGATAAGAATGGAAACCGCACTAAAATGGGTTATAAATCAAATAATAAAAATAATTCTGTTTTTATTTTTTCTACAAACGATGAAAATGATACTATTAATAAAAATTCTAAACGAATAGTAACAAGCGCTTTGCAAGGTGCAGACATTATTCTTGAAGATTTACCTTTAGATTCGATTTTTAATACTCTTGACATACAACAAATTAAAAATATTAAAATGATTAAAAATGAGGATGGTAAAACTGCTAATATAATTATCTCTGAAAAAAACTTTAAAAACTGGAATGAAGTACCGCAAATGGAGTTGCCTGCGAGTACTAAAAATAATACCAACTTTAATGATGCAAAAAATCCTCCGATTTACATTATTGATGGTGAAATAAGTGAGAATTCAGCCCTGAATAACTTAAACATAGATACTATTGAAAGTCTTAGTGTTTTAAAAGATAAAAGTGCCACGGCAGTATATGGTGATAAGGGCAAGAATGGAGTTATTATTATTACCACCAAAAAAGTAAAGAATAAAACTAATTTACTTCAAAAGTCTTCCGATAAGGCTTTATACATTATTGATGGAGAAATGATAAAAGGTAACCCTGAATCTATCGGTTTAAAACCTAATGACATTGCAAGTGTAATGGTTTTAAAAGACAAAAGTGCTACTGAACTATATGGCGATAGGGGTGAAAATGGGGTCATTCAGATAATAACTAAAAAAGCTCAAAAAAATAAAGATAAAACCCAAAATTCATTAGAGAAAGCTTTGTTTGTTGTTGATGGAGAAATAACAAGCGACATAAATAACATTCAACCAGACGATATTAATGCCATGAATGTTCTAAAAGGAGAGGCTGCTATTAAAAAATACGGCACTAAAGGTGTAAATGGTGTAATTGAAATTGAGACAAAAAAAGAGATCAAAATTATTGGATATGGTACTAATAATGAAAGTACAACCAGAGTCAGTGATTTAAACTCCAAAACAGCTGATAACTTTTATGTAGAAGCCAAAAAAATCTCCAAAGACGGTAAAACGTATATTTCAGGCAAAGTTTTTACTAGCAATTCGGTACTTCCAGGAGTAACTATAATTATTGAAAATTCAAAATCTGGAACAATTACGAATTTTGATGGCCAGTTTACTATTGCTGCTGAAGAAGGTCAAACATTGTTATTTCAATATTTAGGGTTTCTAAATACCAAACTTAAAATTACTAAAGACGAAAACTATGCTGTTACTTCTGGTCAAAAATAATTTTTGAATCTTTAAACTAAAAACAATTTTATTTTTTTAGTCTGACGTAAGCCTGTATGAAAAAAATCGTAGAGGTTTACTTTTTCCTAAAAACAACATCTTTTTTTTCCATATCACTCACGACTAATTTTACATAATCGTCCATAGATTTTTCGATGTTTTTGGGATCATCAATATCGATATTTCCGCGCCAAACTAAAAAACGCTCTCTATCTTGGCAAATACAATATAAACTGGTTTCAGTATGGTATATTTTAAACGATTTAAAGTAATCTGCATCGAAATACACATTTTGGTATTGTAAATAATCATCTCTAAAAGTACCACCATAAGTTGCCAGTTCGGACATGCTTTGTTTAAAGGTTTGTTTATTTTCAGTACCTACAACCTTGGTAATTAAAACCGCATCAAAATCCTTATCAATTAATCGTTGCTCTACCGCGTCTAGTTCTTCACTAGTTTTTGCTGACATGGTAAAATCAACATCAAATAAATCAATACTGCGCATGGCTTCAACATTTCGCTTTTCAAATTCATTTTTTAGCTTGGTTTCAAAAGCTACCCGCGTTTCTTCATTTGGCGACATCCCCACTATCAAAACCTTGTAAGCCGTAAAAACCACGTGATCAGGATTTTTATAATTATCTATCATTTTTATGGATGAACAGCTTGATAAAATGACCAGTAATACTATAAAAAAGGAATATTTCATGGAGGTATTTTTTGTTTTGATTAAGGTTTATTATTTTTAAGAATTCCTCCCGCATAATTGAAAATTTCGGATTTTAGAATTTTAAAGCTATCAAAATTTTCTAAAACTTGTTTTTTTAGGATATTGTGCGCGTTGTAAAAAGTTAAATCGCAGGTTTCATCTTTACATTCTAACATGCCTCCTAAATTATTTTCATGTTGTAAAATACTTTCTTTACTGCTTTTCCATTCAATATTTACAGAAGCTATTCGCTTTTTAAAATCTTGTAAGCGTTCAAAAAGATTAGGCGTATTGGGTTCAAAAACATACGAAGCTAATAATTTTTTGATGAATATTATTTCTTCTTCAAAAAAATTGAATGTTGAAATCCAATATTTACAGTCATAATATAGCTCCTCTACTTTTTTACTTTGATTTAAATTATTCAGTTCCATAATTGATACTTTTTAGAAATAAATAAATTTACGATTTGTCGCTTTAATAAGGTATGACATTTATCAGTTTGCGATTTTTCACTATAGCAGGTTGAATTAATAGACAGTAACAGTGGACAGAAAAAAATTGAAAAATGACAAACGGACAAAAGCATGTAGTTGCTTTTAGCTTCATGGTTCTGCACTTACCCGAAACCCACTAGACTCTTAAACTTTGTCAAAGTTGATCGCAATTCAACTATTAAATTCTTTTAAAATCTACAATAGATCGCTGCTACAAGAGCTAAGCCCTCACAACAGGTAGAAATAAGACTTTTTTCTCTCGTTTCTTGCGTCCTGATTTGGGCTTACAAGGATTATTTGAACCCTACAGCCGAGGCAAAGCCAAAGGGAATTTGATTGATATAAAAAAAGAATCTTGCGAGCGCTATTTTATTAACAAATTATAGTTTAGAATAAATAAAAAATGGATACAGTTAATATTCTAAAAACGCTTGCTGTACTTTTCCATTTAATTTTTCTCTATTTATATTAAACCTCATCTATTTTGAATCAAAACAATACGAATACTTTTAAAATTAAAGATTTACCTTCACTCATTGTGGAAACATACAAAGGCTGGGAGGCGGCAAACCCGTGGCGTTTAAGTGCGGTTGTGGCTTATTATGCCGTTTTATCATTGCCTGGTCTTTTAATCATAATTATCAACATTATAGGTGCAGTTTGGGGGCAAGAAATTATACAGGGCCAATTAACCAAAGAAATTTCATCCGCCTTAGGCAAAGATGCCGCGGCATCGATTGAAATTATTATTTCTGAAACCTTAGATAAAGACAAAAACCTAATTGCAACCATTATAGGGATTGCCACTTTATTATTTGGAGCCACTGGGGTTTTTTATCAATTAAAATTATCCTTAAATGAAATTTGGAAAGTTAAGCCCAACCCAAACGCGGGCTTTTGGAAAGTACTTACGGATAGGGCCAGAAGTTTTGCCTTTATTTTGGTAGTTGGTTTTCTTCTTTTGGTTAGTTTTTTTATTACCGCAGGCATATCTGCTTTAAATGAATACATTAGAAATATGTTACCAGAGGTCTTACTTTATGTTGCTTATGTACTCGATTTTGCCCTATCTATCGCAATCATTACCGTACTATTTGCCCTTATGTTTAGGTATTTACCAGATGTAAATATTAAGTGGAAAACGGTTTGGCGAGGGGCTTTAATTACCGCGGTGCTTTTCGTAGTTGGTAAGTCGCTCTTAGGGTTTTACTTTGGAGCAGTAGATCCAGGCTCTACCTACGGCGCAGCAGGAACTATTGTATTAATTTTATTATGGGTATCGTACTCTTGTTTAATTCTATTTTTTGGAGCTCAATTTACTTATATTTATGCTAAAAAGTACGGCATAACAATTGAACCTAGCGATGTAGGCCTAAAAGACAATTCTAAAGAACTTAATCCTTAACCATTTTATGACAGCTATTAACCCAAAAACCATTCGGCAGTTATTTATGATACTCCTGATTTTATTATTAGGTTTTCTTATTTTTTACCACATGCTGCCTTACTTGACAGGAGTACTTGGCGCTATCACTATTTATGTTTTGCTACGTAACCCAATGGCCAAATTGGTACAAAGAGGTTGGAATCCAGACTTAGCAGTTACTCTTTTGTTGTTGGCTTCTGTGATAGGAATTTTAATTCCTGTAACTGGTATTATTTTAATGCTTGGCAATAAAATAAAAAAAACAGTCGAGAATTCTGAAAAAATGATGAAAGCAGGAAAAGAACAATTGGGAGCATTTGAAGATAAAATAGGATACGACCTTACCTCTCAAATTGATTCTTCTGCAGTCTCTTCATGGCTGTCGGATAATTTACAAAGCTTTGCCGGCGGTACTTTTAATATTTTCATTGCCATTAGCATCATGTACTTTTTGCTCTATTATATGCTTACGAACAGAAAACAATTAAAAGAATCACTTTACGATTATATTCCCATCGGAAATAAAAATTTACAAATGATTGGTAAAGACGTACAATCTATGGTTAAAGCAAATGCCATAGGCATCCCTTTGGTGGCAGCCGCTCAAGGCATTGTTGCCCTAATAGGCTTTATAATTTTTAATATAGAACAACCTTTCTTTTGGGCTGTAGTGGTTTTTGTTGGCTCTGTTATTCCCTTTATAGGCACTGTTATTGGCATTTTACCTGTTTTTATTATTACGCTTGCCACGGGAGATAATTTTCAGGCTTGGGGAATATTAATCTATGGTATTTTAGTGGTGGGCACAACAGACAACTTACTCCGATTGGTAATTCTGAGAAAATTAGACAATGTACACCCCTTAATTACCTTAATTGGTGTTATTGTTGGTGTTCCTTTGTTTGGCTTTATTGGGCTTATTTTTGGACCCCTACTCATTAGTCTTTTTTTAATTATTCTTAAAATTTATAAAGATGAATATGGTAAAGAGATAAACCATTCAGAACAATTGTAAATCAAAAAAAATTAACATCGTAGATATCAAAAGGATTAATCTAAAAAGGGTTTGCGTTAAACAAAAGTTATAATTAATCGTAACATTGTTAAAAAAATTTAGAACACAGATAATGACAGCTCCCGAACAAGTTCAACTACAAAATATAGCAGATTGCGAATACGAAATATTTGCTTTGTTAAAACAACGCTATAGTCCAAGAACATTTAAAGACTTAGCCGTCAAAGAACAACATGTAAAACAGCTTTTTGAGGCTGTTAGATGGTCTGCCAGCTCAAGCAACTTGCAGCCTTGGCGATTTATATATGCAGAGAAAAACTCTGAGGCTTATAAAAAAATTGTTTCTTGTCTAAGCGATTTTAATAAAAAATGGGTCGAAAATGCACCATTACTTATGCTCACAGCCTATAAAGAAAATAACAATGACGGTAAAGAGAATTTTCATGCTTTACACGATTTGGGTTTATGCTTGGGCGGAATGACAATGCAGGCTCAGTATTTAGGAATTGCATTACACCACATGGCAGGTGTTAATTGGAAAGAAGCACAAAAAATATTTGATGTCCCCGAAGGTTTTCATATTAGCACAGCAATTGCTCTGGGGTATTATGGCGGCGAATTAGAAAAATTACCAACAGACCTACAAAAAGAAGAAATTAAAGAACGGCAACGTAGGCCTCAAGAGGAATTTGCTTTTAAGGAAAAATGGTTAAAATAATATTTCCTATAATTCTCATAAGATTTTGAATATTATAAGTGTCGTTTTTTTGACACTTTTTTTTATTAGATTTAAATATAAAATACAAACTATAACTAATACCTGCAACTAAAATAGTTAAAAATAGAACTATAATAATTGCATCAAGCTTTGTCTTAATTATTCTTCTGAAAAATAAATTGCTTTGTACTATCGTCAGCTTCTTTAACGAATTTTGTGTCTTGATCGCTTTACTTTTCTTAAATTGGCATTGGTTCTTTTTTCTTGTAAGTCGTTTGACTTAAGGTTATTTTAATTTCGAAAATTATTATCTTTTACCCTAAATAATTAATTCCATCGTCTTAAAGAGTATCTCAATAAGTCTAATCATTACAGTTAATATTAGATTTATTTAAGATAATTATATTGCCCACAAGTCCTTAAATTTGTATTATAAGCAATTGAAGAACAGTTGCACATTCAACAAAAAAATCAAACATTATGAGTGATAATAGTAATACGCTATTAGGCGTTTTGGCAGGTACTGCCATTGGAGCAGCATTAGGAATTTTATTCGCCCCAGATAAAGGATCTAATACAAGACATAAAATTGCAAATCAGGCTATGGAAGCAAAAGAATCTCTTGCAGAAACAGCTTATGATTTAAGAGACAGAGCAGCAAGTACCTTAGCATCGCAAAGAGAAAGTTTAGACACACAAATAGAAAATATAGTTTCTAACGTAAGTCATAAAACAGATGACGTAATTACAACTCTTGAAAATAAATTGGCCGAATTGAAAGCAAAAAACAAAAAACTACAGAAATCATAAATCCATGAGTGTACTTAAAGCTTTAGACAGAACAACAAACAAAGCGGTAAGTTCAGGAGGAAATTATGTTAAAACTACGCGTAGATATTTCCAATTAAAAATATTTCAGCAGTTATCCCTATTTTCTTCTTACGTGCTAAAAATTGCCCTTTTAGGATCTTTTGCCGCATTAGGCTTAATTTTCATAGCAATTTCAGCAGCCTTTGCTCTGGCTGACTATTTTGATAGCTTAGCGCTAGGATATTTATGTGTAGGGTGTTGCTTTTTTATTTTGGGAATAATTGTTTATTTGAGTAGAAGATGGCTTGATAAAATAGTTATTAAAAAATTATCTAAATCCTTTTTTGACCTATGAGCCATAAAACTTACACTTCGTTTGAAGAAATTGAACTCGATTTAAAACTTTTGAGCTTAGAAAATAAAATAAATGTTGAAGAGCTAAAAAGTTTAAAGTATGAATTTCAAGATGAGTTGCGAGATTATAGTTGGTTGAAAACTGGCTTACAAATTTTTGGCAATTTTGGTGGTTTGCTAATGCTTAGAAAGCTTTTTAAATAAAAATAATTATATCAATTTAAAAACCAGAAAGGTTTTAACTTTTCTGGTTTTCTTATAAGCTTTTTTAATTTATTTCGCTTAAAAAAGCACTCAATACCATTTTTTTATCCGCTTCATTTTTGATATTGCACACTATATCTTTCCTGAAATTTTGAAGTTCATTTTCAATACTTTTTTTATTATCTATGGATATCTTGGGATTCTGCATTACAAAATTTAAACTTTTTATCAATTGAAAAAGTACCAAACAATCTTCTTTAGCGTAAAACCGGATAGGTTGTATTATAATTCTTAGCAACTCATCCATAGCTATATTATGGGTCACGACAACAATATTTTTACGTTCAATTTTATAAGAAGTAGCATTAGAAAAAGCAACCGTTTGGTATAATAATTTTCCGAGTTTAACAATGGCTTCCATCGCGGTTCCAGGGTCATTAATACCTGGAGACATGGCCTTTACCGCAATTTCAGATAATTTAATTAATCCGCCAACACCTTCGTCACCATCATGCCTATTGTTTGATATCGTAAAGCAAAACATTACATCTTTAAGTTCATCAGCTTCCAAAGAATTTTCTACCTCAGCAATAACATCACCTTTATACAAATGCTGATTTAAATAAGGAACGATATTTAATTGATTGCTACTATTTTTTAGATTTTCGCTCATTAAAGAAAAGTCAAATCCATTAAAATAACCTGTCTTATTACTTAAAATTCGTTTAAAATCTTTTGAATCAGAATACCTTAAAGCAACCATGGATTGCTGCTTTATATATGCTTTTTCTAAAGATGTTGAACTAGCCTTATAAATACGCTCAATGATATTGTTTATTTGTATGGCTGTGGATATATTATGAATAAAATAGACAAATAAAGCAATGCAAAATACCGCAAATATTGCGGCAAGCATGGTTGACAATCCTATAGAGCTCGACTCAATCCCTTCGGCTCCCAAGGCAATAAGCACAAAAATAGAATAGAGAAGCGTTCCTATATATACGCCCAAAATTAGTTGGTGTTTTTTGTTGGATACTAAATTAGGAAGTAATCTGGGTGAAAAATTAGAGGAGGCTTGGTTGAGCACCACCATCACCATAGAAAAACTAAAGACGGTTAATGATAAAATTCCCCCAATTATGGTGTTTAAAATAGCTCTAGCCGTTTCGTAATCTTCAATAAACAAATAAGGAAATTCTTTTTTTATACCCTTTACAATGTCCAAATTTTCTATTTTTAGTATCAATAGGGCAATCACAAAAAATGCGAATGCCAGTAAAACAGGGTAAAAAGCAATGCTTTTTAATACCTTATTATAAAAACGCTTCGCAAATTTTAAAACCGCTTTAATCATCAGCTTTTTTTTAAGTTCATACTATATAGTTAAAAGTAAAGCTCTTGTGCTAATTACGGACACAACATTAGCGTTATAGCTAATCAAATTTTCGATAGAGCACACTAATGAACCCCAATCCCATTAATTTTACATGATAAGATTTGGTTGGTTTTTTTAAAAATGACTTTAACGACATTTACAGTTAAGGTCATTTTTTTTATCTAGCCAACAATACATTCCTTATAAATAACACTTTAACTATTTACCAAACAAACATGTCATTACAATTAGATACTGCTTGGGACCAAATGATCATCCGATTATATAGCTGGTTCGATCAATTGATTGTTAACTTACCCAACATTATCATTGCTATTGTTGTATTTATTATCGTTATTCTCCTCTCAAAATATTTAAGTAAACTTACGCTAAAAATTTTATCTAGAAGTCGTCTTCAAGTTTCGATGAAGAATGTCATTGCCAAGCTAATATCTGTTTTTGTTATTCTTGTAGGTCTTTTTTTAATTCTAGGAATTTTAGATTTAAGCAAAACCTTAAATACCATTTTAGCAGGAGCTGGAGTTGCAGGTTTAGCCGTAGGTTTAGCATTGCAAGGCGCCTTATCTAACACTTTTTCTGGAATAGTCTTATCTTATATTAAACAAATAAAATTTGGCGATTGGATTGAAAGTAATGGCTATGAAGGCGAAGTGATCGACATAGATTTACGCGCTGTCACTATAAAACAACCCGATAATAATTTGGTGTATTTGCCTAATAAACTGGTGCTGGAAAATCCTATTAAAAACTTTTCATCAAACGCGCAATCAAGAGTAATCTTAAATTGTGGTATAGGCTATTCGTCTGATTTAGAATTTGTAAAAAACTTGGTCAAAAAAGTAATTGCAGAAAAGTTTAATTCTGTTTCAGCCGAAGATGATGTCATTTTTCTTTACAAAGAATTTGGAGACAGCAGTATTAATTTTGAAACCCGATTTTGGATAAAATCTACCTCAGCTTTGGAAGTCGCAAAAGCAAAATCCAGAGCGATGATTTACATTAAAAAAGCCTTTGATGACAATGATATTAACATTCCATTCCCAATCAGAACTTTAGATTTTCCAAAGAATTTCACGATGTCAGATAATTTTAGTAGATAGTAGTTAGTTTAAAAAATCGCGGTATTAAACAATGTTTCATGCGCTATTTTACTATAAAAAGTCACCACCAATTAGCGCGCTGCGGTAAGCTTTAAGCAGTAATTAAGGGTTTGCCCCAATTTCGCAGCAAGCGCCCCAAGGCATCGGGCAACCGTTGGTCTGCGCCCAGCCCTTGATTTGCAATCCGGTCAATTTTAAATTTTTTAAGAATAATATAGTAGTTATTGAATACCTAATTTTGAAATAAATGCAAAAGAGATAAGCATTAATTAATTATCTCTATTAAAAAAGTAGCTACTATGAGTACTTATACAGAAACAATCGGAAAAAAATTAAACACGCTTTTAGAAAAAACCTATGATGCCGAAAAAGGCTATAAAAAAGCGGCTGAAAATACAGAAAATCAGTTATTGAAAAACTTTTTCACCCAAAAAAGTGAGCAACGCTACACCTTTGGTCACGCTCTAAAAACGGAAATTACCAGTTTTGGTCAAAATGTAGATAAAGGTGGCAGCTTTACTGGAGCGGCACACCGCGCCTGGATGGATCTAAAATCAATGTTTTCCTCAGATGACGAAGAGGCTATTTTAGAAGAAGTAATTCGTGGAGAAAAAGCAGCCATTGATGATTATAAAGATGTGTTGTCTGAAACTAATTTACCGCCAAGTACGGCTACAATTTTAACGCAACAGATGAATCAGATAGAATTAGATTTATCAAAAGAAAAAATCATGGAAGGCTTGCAATAGTAGCACGGAGCAAAAATTGCTATAAAATTCAAAATTCAAAAGAGAATGCCCATCGGCATTCTCTTTTAGTTTTTATAGCACGAATTGGGTCAACAAATAAATGGATTAGGTTAATGGGTCTTTAAAAAAAAATAGAATTTTGCTTCAACAGGTTAGCATCGTGCTGACCGTATTAATTTTAAATACGAACACTATGTTACGTTGGACAATTACCTTTATAATTCTAGCCATAATTGCAGCCATTTTTGGCTTTGGTGGCATTGCCGCAGGAGCTGCAAGTATTGCTAAAATATTATTTTTTATATTTTTAGTGCTTTTTGTTATTTCCTTATTTACAGGCAGAAAAAAAGTATAAAATTCTAAATTTTGCATCTTTTGATGTCCTAAGAAAAATCCTAATCCTAAAAGCAAATACAATGAAAAAATCACTATTATTTACCTTATTGCTGTTATTCTTTACCATTTCACTTTCTACTTTCACAAGCTGCAGAGAAGATAAAACTGCTGGCGAAAAAATTGAAGAAGGTGTAGAAGATATAGGCGATGATATCGAAGAAGGTGTTGAAGAAGTTGGCGATGAAATAGATGACAACACTGATGAAAATTAATAATTAATACATTGAATTATCTAAGCAAGGGACAAAATCTTCTTTTTGAATGACTTTGTCCCTTTTTTAATTAAAAATTGCACAAATTATGGAACATGCGAAAAGTGAAAGAACCTATATTACTAAATACCAAGACTTAGGCTATACCAGTAATTACAGAATGAACAATGAAGTATTGGTAGATGTAGAAACCAAAAAAGAATATACCGCAAAAGAAATTTTTATTGAAAAAGAATTTAGGTTTGAGGGCATGAGCAATCCTGACGATATGTCTATTTTGTATATCATAAAGACTAAAGACGGCAATAAAGGCACTATCTTGGCAAATTATAGCCCTTCAAGCGCTACTGATATGGCGGCATTTTTTGCTACCATTCCCAAGGAAAACGACACGTCAAAATAATACACCTTGAGGCTAAGGTGCTTCATTGATTAAAAATTTAATGAGCGCAATATTCGAAAATAAAAAAAATCACCATATTTGTAAAGTCACATGGCTGTTGTTAACTTTAAATATACGCTGTACATTTACAAATGATCATTAATCTAAAGTTCGATATTAATATTTTATCTAAAAAGATATTATGCCAAGAGTTGAATGCCTTGGGAGTAACATACATGATACACGGTTTTGGAGAAATTGAAATTACAGGAATGCCCAAAGCCCTTAACATGGAAAACATTGCAGAAAAACTAGGGGTTTACGGAATCGAAGTTATTAGTGACCAACAAATGGCGCTTGTACAACGTATTAAAGATGCCATTGCCATTTTAATTAATGACGAAAATAATTATAAAAAATACAATATTTCAACCTATTTAGCAGAAACACTAGATTATTCGTATGATTATTTGTCCACCATTTTTTCGGAAACAACCTATACCTCTATTGGAAATTTTGTTATTTTAAAAAAAATTGATGTAGCAAAAAGTCTTATTATTGAAAATGAGTTAACTTTAACTGAAATTGCTTTCAAATTAAATTATAGTAGTGTAGCGCATTTATCAACGCAGTTTAAAAAAACCACTGGCCTTACCCCTTCTACCTTTCAAAAAATTATACGAAAAAGGAAGGAAAGACAAGTAATGTTATAATGATCAACCAAATATGGCTTTACACACATTAAATATCGCTCTAGCCGATGATGACGAGGACGACAGAATAGTATTTAAAGATGCTATTGACGCCCTTAAAATAAAAACTAAGTTATCGCTATTTGTCAACGGAAAAGAGTTGATGGATTATTTAACCCTACCTAACATTATTTTGCCAGAAATTATTTTTTTAGACTTAAATATGCCCGTAAAAAATGGGATGCAATGTTTAAGAGAGATTAGAGAAAATACCCATCTCAATGCTATCTCGGTGGCCATTTACTCTACTTCTTCTTCGGAAGACGATATTGAAGAAACTTTTATTAATGGCGCCAACATTTACATTAACAAACCTCACAAGTTTAGCGACTTAAAAGCAGCCATTGAGAGAGTTTTACAAGTGAATTGGCAATACCAAACCTCTATACTTAACCGCGATAATTTTTTATTAAGAATTTAGTATCACTGAATAAAGTACTATTATGAATTTTAAGAGCTTATTTTCTTCCTCTAAAATATACATTGTTTTAGTTATTTCCGCAATAGTAGTTTTAATTTTTATCGGAAGCTTAAGTTACTTTAAGTTATCAGCATTTAGAAAAGCCTCCGATGCCATTTCGCACACTTTAGAGGTAGAAAAAGAAATTAATACTCTTTTTTCAACCTATTCGCAACTGGAATCAGCCCAATTAAAAAAATTACTCAGAAAAGATACGCTCGTAAACTCCGGGAATTTTCAAAGGTATTTGAAAAATGCAGATGCCTCATATCAAAGGCTTAAAATATTAGTTAGTGATAATCCTAATCACCTCGATCATTTAAAACGCATTGATACCCTTCGCCAAGCATTGGTTGATGCGCTTGGGCTCGTTACAAATCCTCAAAAAAGGAATATTAGACTTTCTGAAAATTTCATTAATAAATTAGACGACGTTGCCTATATAATGGCAGAACTAGAGCAGCACAAACAATTTATGCTTGCTAAAGAAGATGCCTTGTTAAGAGATAGAGAGTCAGATTACCAATCACAGGCCTTTATAACGCCGATGATGATTTTAATGTTGGGGATTTTTGCTTTGTTTGTTTTTATTGTTTCTTTCATTAGAATTAATAAAGAACGTAAAATTA
Organism: Cellulophaga sp.; assembly: GCA_041738035.1. Lineage (GTDB taxonomy): Bacteria > Bacteroidota > Bacteroidia > Flavobacteriales > Flavobacteriaceae > Cellulophaga. The sequence goes on along the minus strand of JBGSQM010000051.1, from coordinate 38,116 downwards.
GAGCCAATTCAGAAGCATTCTTAGCCAGTGTACTAGCCAATACTGAAAATATTATAAATTATTATGAACCTGTTTTTGATGAAAATAATCAAGTCAAAGATTTTAGAATAAAATATGCCAACGCAAGAAATAAAATAGATTTAAAATTAGATCCTGAAAACATGAAAGGCAAACTCATTAGTGAAGTATTGCCCTTTGTAACATTGCATGGTGAGTATGACAAATTAATAACCGCCTATACAGAAAAAAAGTTTTTTAATTTAAACAGACAAGTACAATTAAATGGAGAAGTTATCTGGTTAGAATCAAATATCAGACCCTTATCTGATGGGCTTTTAATAGTCGCTAAAAATACAAGCTTTGAAAAAGAATCGGTGGCTCGTTTAAATGATTTAAATGATAAGTTAAGAGAACAATATGAAGAATTAAAAGACACGGAAGAATTTTTACAAAACGTAATCAAAAGCACCAGCAATGTGGTTAGCTATTTTGAGCCCATTAGAGATAAAGAAAACAAGATTGTTGACTTTGATATTTTATACACTAACGAGCAAATAAAAGAAACAACTGGCCATATTCCTGATGATATAAAAAATAAAAACATATCTGAAGTATATCCTTTTCTCATGACCAACGGTGCTTTTGATTTTTTTGTGGACAGTGTTGAGAATGATAAAACCATAAGTTACGAAAGAAGTTATGTATTTAATGAACAACTATTTTGGTTGTATTCTACGATTATAAAAACAGGTACTGGTATCTGTGTGACTTCTCAAAATATAACCACTCGCAAAGAGAACGAACAAAAATTAATTGAAGCCAATGAAGAATTAAAAATTCAGAATACCATTTTAAGTGATGCCGAATACGTAGCACAATTTGGGAGCTACAGGTGGAGTAATAAACCCGGAGAATCAGCAATTTCCGATAATTTTTGCAAGTTAATTTCCTGCGACCCTACCAGTTTTACAATTAATCATGAAAATTATAAAAAACTAATTCATACCAATGACTTGGATAAATATGAACTGGAACTGCAACAAGCTCAAGAAAAAAACAAACCATTTTCTTTAAGCTATCGCGTGATTACAAAGGCCAATAAAATTAAACATTTTAGAACCTGGGGTCACTTTCAAAACCATCAATTAATTGGAGTAGTTCAAGATGTCAGCCACGTGATCAAGGCTGAGCTTGCCCTTAAAGAAAAAAACGAAGAATTAAAACGCTCTAATGCTGAACTAGAGTCTTTCAACAGGGTCGCGAGTCATGATTTACAAGAACCTATCCGAAAAATTCAAATGTTTATTTCGCGTATAGCAGATGAAGATTTAAATAGTATGTCTGATGCAAGCAAAGGCTATTTCGAAAAAATAAATAGCTCATCAGAACGCATGCGAATGCTAATTAAGTATTTACTATCCTATTCTCGTATCAACAGAACTAAGAATAATTTTGAAGAGGTAAACCTACACCATATCTTAGATAAGGTACAAGAAGATTTAGAAGATCGCATCAATGCTTCGAAAGTTTCATTAGTTATCGATGACTTGCCTACGGTTAAAGCTATTCCTTACCAGATGGAGCAACTTTTTAATAATCTTATTTCAAATGCTATCAAGTACAGGGGATTAGAAAATCCCAGAATTGTTATCGATTGTAAAAAACTCAAAAAAAACGAAATCACTGACGATTTTATTAAAAAATCGAAAAGCTATTATCGCATTTCGGTTTTAGATAATGGGATAGGTTTTGAACAAGAACATGCCGAAAAAATATTTGAACTCTTTCAACGCCTGCATCAAAAGAATGAATATTCAGGCACAGGCATAGGTTTGGCCATCTGCAAAAAAATTGTACAAAACCATAATGGACATATTATCGCCGATAGTAACCTAGGCATAGGCACTGCTTTTTGTTTTTATTTGCCGGCTAGGTAACGAGTTTTCTTATTGTTTTACTAAGTGTACGCCTACCCTTACACGCGCGAATTTTTTAGTTCAATCCATTCGAAAAGTACCATTTAAATACAACTATCCCAAAAACAATTTTAACTCTTTTACGTTAATAAGAGCTTCATTCCATTAAAATCGTCCGTTTTCCAATAATTATATAACATAAGCGCAAAATTGTGTAACATGCTGGGCTTGCGTTTTATCGAAATTTGTAAGGTACAAAAACATAAGTGCATAACTTCTTTGATAAAATAGTTACGTCACTTGTTTAGAATACAAATTATAAACCCTAAAAAGCATAAACATGAAAACGCTATATCTAAAAACAAATACAATTCCTCAGTTTTTTAATGAACTTCAAAGTGGACTCGGGGGCAAATTAAACAAAGCGAACCAAGAATTTACTTTAGAGCTTGACAATGAATTTGTCAATGGAAGAATAACTGGATTACATTTTAAGAACGATATCTCTTTTATGCAATATGATGTTACTTTTAAACAAGATACCATCATAAAAAGTAATACCGATAGTACAAATCCTATTAATTTTATGTTTTGTTCAAAAGGACAATTGGCCTATGGTTTTAACGAAAATAATACAAAGAAACATTTAAATCAGTTTCAAACAGCCATTTTCTCTAGCCAACCCAATAGAGATACCATCTTGTTCTTTAGAAAAGATCAAGCGGTAAAGTTTTCAAATATAAAAGTAGATGCTACCAGTAACAACGAGGAAGACAGCATCGATTTGCTTAAAACTCAATTAATAAAGAGTTTTATGCCTAAAAATGGAGAAGAAATTTTCTCCTACTTAGGTTCCTACAACCTAAAAATCGCTGAAAAATTTCAACAGATTGATGCCATTACCCAAAAAGGCATTGTACGTAACCTATTAATAAATGGTAACGTTCATGTTATTTTGGCTATGGAAATTCAACAACATAAAGAAGATATTAAAAATATCAAAAACAATTTGGGTACTTTAACCAGAAGCGAAATGGAAGATATTGAAGAGGTATCTACCTTTATTAAAAATTATCCTGAAATTCAGTACAACTTAAAATATTTGAGTAAAAAATCTGGTTTATCCCCATCTAAGTTACAAGAAGGATTTAAACTATTACACGATAGAACAGTAACTGATTTTATTAGAAACATCAGAATTGAAACCGCAGAAAACTTGATAAAAACAACGGATTTAAATATCTCTGAAATTGTTTATACTGTGGGCTTAACCAGTAGAAGTTATTTTTCAAAAATTTTTAAGGAAAAATACGATTGTAGCCCAAAATACTACCAAGAAAATCAGCATGTATTTGCGGTTACTGCCTAATCAATTGATATAAATCTTTACATCTGTTAAACACCTCAAATTTATATTTCCGTGGTGTTTAACAGATGATTTTTAGAGGATAGTTAAAAAATTTAATTCAAATTAATTTTTCTTTACAACTTTACCTTTCATTCATTTATTTCCCAAAGCTACACCGAAAAAAAAGACGCTTACAGCTATAAAATTCCCTTTAAACCAATGAACTATGCAAAAACCAAATAAAAAATTAGAAAATCAAACTTGTATTGTTACTGGTTCTAGTTCCGGAATTGGCGCTGCCATTGCAAAAGCTATTGCCATAGAAGGTGCAAATGTGGTTGTAAACTATCATGGCGATAAAGAAGGTGCAGAAGAAGTTGCGGATTGGATTTCGCAAAGAAAAGATGCAGGAAAAACTATGGTTATCCAATGCGACGTTAGTAAAGAAGAAGAGGTAAAATTGCTTTTTAAAAAAACAATTTCTGAATTTGGCAGCTTAGATATCTGCGTTTCAAATGCTGGAATACAAAAAGATTATCCGCTTCACGAAATGCCTTTAAACGCTTGGCAAAAAGTAATCGATGTAAATTTAACAGGTCAGTTTCTGTGCGCCAAAGAGGCTTTAAATGCGTTTATAAACCAAGGTTTGCGCCCTGAGGTTTCAAAATCTTTAGGAAAAATAATCCATATTAGCTCTGTGCATGAAACCATACCCTGGGCAGGTCATGCCAATTATGCCGCATCAAAAGGAGGATTAAAAATGCTCATGGAGAGTATTTGTCAAGAATATGCTTCAAAAAAAGTACGTTGTAATAGCATAGCGCCAGGAGCCATAAAAACAGATATTAATAAAGATACCTGGGACAGTAAAGAGGGTAAAGAAAAAATTCTGAAATTAATACCTTACCACCGTTTAGGAACTCCAGAAGATATAGGTAAAGTTGCAAGCTGGTTAGCCTCTGACGAGGCTGAATATATAAACGGCACCACCATTTTTGTAGATGGTGGTATGACCTGTTATCCTGGATTTACGATTAATGGTTAAGAGTTTGAATTAATTCTTTCTATATCGGCACTATCACCTTCCATGTATTTTTTAAAATCTGCACCCGATTTAAGTTGGTAATATTTTTGTCCAAATATTAAAACAGGAAACTGCACCAATTTGGGGTTTTTTTCTAAAATTTTCAACCAGTCGTTTGTTTCCAATGAAAGCTCGTCCTCCCCATAAATGTTTCTGAAATCGGGATGATCCGTACCCAACAAATCTTTTACCTCAATATTTAAGCCTTCTGCTAATTCTGTCCACTGCGTAGGCGTTACTTCGGTTTTCGAGATATCAACCCCTAAAACAGCTTTATCCGAAGCCTGTACATACGCATAGCATTGCTTACCAATACTACTTTCTCCATTATAATATAAGGTTAATTGGTTATCGTTCTTTGAAATTACGCCCATATCTTTCATCACTTAATTTTTATCTAAAAGTACTAAGCGTAAGTTGAATTTTATGGCGTATTCACGCTTTTTATTGATGCGATTACTTTTCTTTTTCGCCATTCCCTGTGAGGGTTGACACCAAACCATCGCTAACATTTTTCCACACATAATTAAAAAAAGATTTGGTGTCATCGCGTTCGGTTTCTATAGTACCGTAACGGTAGCCATTTTCATCGGCATTTGAGCCATCGTTTGTAAAAATATTTCCAACGGCGGTTAATATTTTGTTTACGCCAGACCTATCTTTATTTAAAACTTGAAATTTAAAGTCTTCATACTTCATTTTTATATCCCCAGTCGAGGCGTAAGCGTCGCCACTAATGGTAAAATACAATTCTTGAATCGTTCCGCTAGAGGTAGCTCTTAAATTTGAACTCATAAAAGAATTAATCTCACTAGCATTAAAATTTTTAACAATCCCAGAAGCTTTAAATAAATTATCATTTGCTTCAGTATAAAAGGTCCAATCTAAACTTATGGGTGCATCACCCATGAGTTTGGCGGTATTTTTAAAAATAATGGGGTTTTCATTAAGATTAGAAACATTTTCAATGGTAGAATTCACCTCTGTAAAGATAATTTCTCCTGCTTTGGTGTTTTCTTTAACCAGTTCTGAGTAGTTTACCTCGCCATTTTTAATCTCAATATTTGGAATATGTATTTTTATGGCTAGGTTTCTCACTTTTCTATCAAATAATAATTTTTGTTCTAAATCGTCGGGCATTAATTTATTCCGATACATATCTAAATACAAATTTTGCATCAATACAGATTCCGCTTTTACCAAACTAGAATCCTTATGCGCTCCGATATCAAAACCTGAAATTTCTATAGTAGGAATATGAAGATAAATATAATCGCGCTCTTTACTTATTTTGCTTTGCAAAGTCTGCTTATCGTATTTAGACTTTAGAGAAAACCCTACGACAAAAAGCTTCTCGCTAGAATACAAACTATCTATTTTAATGGTTTCAAAATCACCAATCGAGGCGTTTATTTTACCTGAATTAATGTAATACGCATCATAGCTAAATGGCATTTTACTTTGGATAGATATAGCATCAAACTCAAGATTTTTAAGCGATAAATCCAGATGCTCAACAGCCAATAAAACACTGTCATTTTCGGCATTGAAACTTGTAAAATTGGTATTTTTTAGGCTAAAATCAGCAATAGAAATGAGCTTATCAAAAGTTGCTTTTTTTGATTTTGAAGATTCTTTTTCCTTGGTGTTATTTTTAAAATATTCGCCTGTAACATTATCTAATAAAAGTGCGTCGATTTTAATATTTCCTGTTTTTAATAATTCAAAATAGCTAAATCCCTTAAGGCTGAGTTGATTAATTTCAAGGGTTGATTTTGATTGACCTGCATCTATAGGTTTTATACTCACCTGATACAGGCTTAGATTACCTAGTAGAAGGTTTAAGGTCAAGTCATTGTAAGTAATGTTTATGGTAGATGCTACATCTTGCGCTAGTGCCTTTTGTATCATATTTTTTACCACCATTTGCGCAATAAAATATCCTATAAAGAAAATCGTCAAAACAGAAAAAATTAGGAGTATCCATCGCTTTTTTATCTTTTTGTTTGTCATGTTTATGCTGCTAGATTTCGCTTTGTAAACTTCTCAAAATTAGCATAAATGGCGCACCCCAATCCGTTTTATAATTGACTGTATTACAAAGATTTTGAAATTAAATTATAACAAATTAGTATTATTGTGCCGCAACATAAAAATGGCCAGCCAAAATCCATGACTAATATTATTTTTATAATTTACCTTATCGTTACCATTTGGGCCATTGGCAGCATTATACTCCATGGCTCCAGAGCCACAAAATCGCTGAGTTGGCTTTTAACAGTAATTGCCATCCCTTTTGGAGGGCCAATGCTATATTATTTATTTGGGGTCAACCGCAGAAAATTTACATTTTTTAGGTTGCAACAAACCGAGAAAAGAAAATTATATCATGAAAATTACAAAATTTTAAAAAGCTCAGAAAACGAAAGTAAAAATCTGAATGGCAACTATATAAAACTTTCAACATTGGTAAAAGCCAACTGCTTTTTTCCTGTTTATACCCATAATAAAGTGCAAGTTTTTAACGATGGCATAGAAACCTTTGAAGCTATTTTTAAGGCCATAGAAAAGGCAAAAAAATTTATTCACTTGCAATTTTATATTTTTGAGAATGGCAAAATAAGCCAGCGTTTTTATGAACTTTTAGCCAAAAAAAGAAAAGAAGGTGTAGAAGTTCGGCTGATTTATGATTCCGTAGGAAGTTTTTCATTTCGAGGAAAAATCATAAAAAAATTTAAAGAGATTGGCGTAAAAGCTTATCCCATGATGCCTTTGCGTTTTGGTAATTTGCTCTTTACCCTGAACTATCGCAACCATCGAAAGATAGTAGTGATAGATGGTTTAATCGGTTTTATTGGTGGCGTTAATGTATCAGACAAATATATTGAATCCACTGAACTTGGGATTTGGAAAGACATGCACTTACAAATTGAAGGCCCTGCGGTGGATAGTGTCCACCGAGTTTTCATTAAAGATTATCATTTTGCCAGTAAGGAAGAAATATTAATCAGCGAAATATACTTGCCTGAAAACCCGGCAAGAGGCAATACGAGTGTGCAAATAGTTACCAGTGGTCCAGACTCAAGACAACCTGCCGTGATGCAGCAATATATTGCGATGATCAATAGCGCTAAGGAATCTATTTTTATCGCAAATCCCTATTTTATCCCAGGCACCACCGTATTAGAAGCCCTAAAAATTGCGGCATTGAGCGGTATAAAAATAAGCTTATTGATCCCTAAAAAATCTGATTCTTTAATGGCCAGATACAGTATGTTTTCCAGATTTGAAGAGTTATTAGCCGTAGGGGTTCAAATATATTTAAGAACAGATTTTTCACATAGTAAGGTAATTTTAATCGATAATGAACTGGTTTCCGTTGGTTCAGGAAATTTTGATCACCGCAGTTTTGAACATAATTTTGAAGCTAACGCACTGGTTTATGATGAAGCTCTGGTAGCAGGCATTTGTAAGGAATTTAACCATTACTTTGATTCGCATGATGCACTAGATAAAGACACTTTCAAGAACCGATCTATTTTGCAGAAATTTTTAGAAGGTTTAGCAAAACTATTAAGTCCTTTATTATAACGCTATTCCTCCATATAGCTCAACATTACAAATGGATTAATATTTAATCTCATCACGTCAAATAAAGAGAAAAATCTTTTATAGATTTGTCTAAATTAACGCTTAAAAACTAAATAATAATGAAACAAATTATAGGAGTATTGGTAATTGCCATTTTTACCACATTTGCAGTACAAGGCCAATCTATTTCAAAAAATGCTTTGGGCTTACGTATTGGTGACAACGATGGTTTTGGGGGGGAGATATCTTACCAAAATTATTTAAAAGAGAATAACCGACTTGAGTTCGATTTAGGTTGGAGAAGTTCTAATAATCTAGATGCTTTTAAGCTTGTGGGTTTGTACCAATGGGTTATGCCTATTGAAAACCGTTTTAATTGGTTTGTAGGTGTTGGTGCTGGTGTAGGTTCATTTGATGCAGGCGAAGATGATGGAATTTTTGCCCTAGTGGCCGGTGATATTGGGATTGAGTACGATTTTGAATTTCCACTAATCATTTCTCTAGATGTGCGTCCTGAATTAGGCTTTAATGATCGTTATTCAGACAATTTAGACCTAGATATTGCCTTAGGCATTAGATACCAGTTTTAAAATATGACTTTGAAGATAGGTAAAAACAGAAAGTGGCTTTTAGTCACTTTTTGCATTTTAATGAGTACCGTTCCTATTTATATGCAAGAAACTAAAAAAGAACATATTATTCCTCTTTCCATAAAAACCGAAGCTTTAAAAGCGCTTTCATACTATCCTGAATTAAAAAATACAGCTATAGAATTTAAATTTAAAAAAAATATCAAAAAATCAATTATGCAAGCCCAACCTAGCTTTTTCAGCTTATTAAAAGGAAAGAAAAATAGAAGTTACAAAATTTTAATCAGTGACAGTTTCGAAATTGGGGGACAGCATTACGCTACTGAAAATATACCAGAAAATGTATTGATAGGATGGCTTGGGCACGAACTCGGACATGTAATGGATTACAGAAACCGCAGTAGTTTAAATTTAATATGGTTTGGTATAAAATATTATTTATCTGATAGTTACATTCAAAAAGCGGAGCGAGCGGCCGATACCTATGCGGTAGAGAATAATATGGACACCTATATTTTAGAAACTAAAAATTTCATCTTAAATAATACCAATTTATCTGAAGTTTATAAGGCACGAATTAAAAAATATTACCTGTCCCCAGATGAAATTGTAAAACTTGTTGAAAATCGAGATTTCAAAAGGGAGCATTAATTTTCACCCTTAATGCTCAGCGACAAAAGCTTCCCATGTTCTAAATTTTTCTTCGCCCATTACTCTTTCCATCTTAACCTGACCTCCTTTTTTCTTATTTGCCGCATTCCATTCGTGAAAAACGGCAGGAGAAATCAAAGATACTTTTACACCTTTTAAAGCTTTGGAACGCGCTACTTTATAATTTTTATTGGCTTTCATTAAATACTTATCTAATTCCTCAGCTACTTTTTCAGCATCTAAAATAGTATCACAACCTAAATACCAGCTGTGGTAAAAATCATCATCAAAACGTTTTGCACATAAAGTATATTCCAGAATTTTAATATCAAAAACAGCCTCTAATTCGCCTACGGCATTATCTAATTTATTTACTGATAACTGTGAGCCAACCGTATTTAAAAAGAATTTTGTTCTGCCAGTAATTTTAATTTCCGCACGTTCAACATCAGTAAATTCAATAGTATCACCAATAAGATAACGCCAAGCACCAGCACCCGTACTGATGACCAGCGCATAATCTTGATTTTTTTGAACCTCTGCTAAACCTACAGAAGGCGCGTCATCGGTCAGAGAACCATCACTTTTTATATATTTGGGTTCAAAGGGTATAAATTCAAAATAAATACCATTGTTGGTGACCAACTTCATCGCCTCTGTTGCTGGTCTTGCCTGAAAAGCAATAAAACCTTCAGAAGCCAAATAAGTATCTATAATCGTGATTGGTTTACCTAATAAGGCATTGAAACTTTTTTTATAAGGTCCAAAAGCAACTCCACCAGAAGTATATACTTCAAGGTTTGGCCAGATTTCGTGAATGTGTTTCAAATTGTGATCTTTAATCACCTTTTCAAGCAATAATTCTATCCAAGATGGGATGCCGCTAAGTGCGCCAATATCCCAACTTTTTGCTTGGTCTGATATTTTTTGAATCCGTTCATCCCAGTCTTCAATCTTAGAAATTTCTTCACCAGGCTTATAATAGCTTCTAAACCAAAACGGAATTTTGCTAGCGCTTATACCGCTAATTTCACCTTCTAAATGATTGTCTTTTTTCGCTAAGTCTGTAGAACTACCTAACATTAAAATTCCTTTTTCAAAAAATTCCGCAGGTAATTCAAAATTAGCCAATGCAGAAACTTGAGCAATCCCAGCATCGCGAATTGCACTAATCATTTCATTAGTTACTGGAATTCTCTTGCTGCTTTTACCTGTGGTACCAGAACTTAGGGCAAAGTAATGTGGAATGCCAGGCCAAGTAATATTCTTTTCCCCTTTATGCAATCTATACCACCACTCCTCATTAATTTTATCATAATTAAAATACGGAATTACTTTCGAAAAATCCTTTAACGGAAACTCCGAATTCAGAATAGCTTCAAAATTATAATGTTGACCAAAGGCAGTGCTCTTAGCCTTTTCAAGTAAATGAAGTAGTACTTGTTTTTGTTCATCTATTGGCTTAGGTTCAGGCGTTAATTTGTCTTTTAAGTCAATCGCTCCTTTTATAAATTCTCCTAGAATGGCCATGTGTAAGTTTTTTTTAAGTAAAACAAATCTGCTCAATTATAGCATATAGCATAAAATTAAAATTCCGTGAAGTTCAAAAGTTTAATTGATATTCATCAGTTTCCTTATAAAAACTGGAAGCTTAACTTTAATTTCCATAAGAAAATCGGCAAGAATAAAATTTTCTTACCGATTTTTTAATGCAATACATTATTCCTATTTTATTTTATAAGCCTAAGCTTTGGCCACTTGCTCTTCGTGTTTTCCTTCACTAATTTCTTCGATTACTTTGGCTATAAATGCCGGTAAATCTTTTGGGTTTCTACTGGTTACTAAGCCACTATCAACCACAACTTCTTTGTCCATCCAAGTTGCTCCAGCGTTTAATACATCGTCTTTAATGCTTTTGTAGGAGGTTACTTCTCTATTTTCAATAACTCCTGCGCTGATCAATAACCAAGGCGCATGACAAATGGCCGCAACTGGTTTGTGACTCTTGAAAAAATCGCGGATGAGTTGTAGTGCATTTTCATCGGTTCGTAATGTATCAGGATTAATGACCCCGCCTGGCAAGACCAGAGCATCGTAATCCGCTTCCTTAGTGTCCTTAATCAACTTATCTACAGCGATTGGTTTTCCCCAATCGGTTTTATCCCAACTTTTTATTTCGCCTTCTTTGTTTGATATGATATGTACTTGTGCTCCTTCATTTTTTAACGCTTTTAAGGGTTCGAATAATTCGGATGCTTCAAAACCGTCTGTAGCTAAAATGGCTACTTTTTTGTTTTCTAATGTCATGTTTTTATATTTTAAATTACTAATCCATTTCATCATACTTTTTCAAGTATTTCATGGTAAAATTAAGTAGGATGACTAGAAATGGAGTGCTGTAATACATTTTTTTTGGATGCTAAAAAAAAGCGCATGAACAATTTATGTTCATGCGCTTGCAAAAATTATAAGATAAAATTTTAAGCTTACTCCATTGGCTTGCCTCGTAACTTATCAAATTGCTTAAAAGCATTTTCAATCTGTTTTTTGGGAGCTTTTTCAAACTCTCTCATAGTTACTTTATAAGCTTTTTGGACACTATCAAGTTTTATGTGCATTTGCCCGATGATGTCTGCATAAGCATTATCGTTTATACTATTTTTAAGCTCTTTTGGGTCTTTTTGAAGGTCATAAAACTCCCAAGTATCACTATCATCATAAAAGTGCATTAACTTATACCTCTCCGTTCTAATGCCATAATGTTTTTTAACCATATGAAAAGCGGGGTAATCGTAATAATGGTAATAAATGATGTCTCGAAAATCTTTTTCCTCTATAGTGTCGTTCAACAAGCCTTTGAACGATTTACCTTGCATATCTTTAGCCATATCAGCAACACCAATAAAATCTAAAAAAGTAGGTGCAAAATCTAAATTCTGAACCATAGCCTTCACCTTTTTGCCTGCTTTAATAACACCAGGATATTGAATTAATAGGGGCGTTCCGAAAGATTCTTCATACATAAACCGCTTGTCGAACATCCCTTTTTCTCCCATGTAGAAACCTTGGTCTGAAGTGTAAACAACAATCGTATTTTCATCTAAACCTTGTTCTTTTAAATAATCTAAAATACGCCCAACGCCTTCATCTACGGAGGCGATGGTAGCCATATAATCTTGCAAATATCTTTGACCCTTCCATTCGGCTAATTCCTTTCCGTGTAAATTTGCTTTATGAAAAGCATTATTTTTGGGCAAATAAGCGGCATCCCACTGTGCGCGTTGCGACGGAGTCATACGCTCAAAATCATTCGCCCAAGGATTATTTGCTAATTGCGTACTGCCATAAGCTGTGGACATTTTTAAATCGTGCCCTTCATACATATCTTTATAAACGGTTTGTAACTGCTCAGATCCGCTTGTTGATTTTCAAAATTTGGATAATACGTATCAGGCAAGGGAAATTGAACACTATCGTATTTATTGAGATGCCGCAATGCTGGCATCCAGTTTCTATGAGGTGCTTTGTGCTGTACCATTAATAAAAATGGCGTGTTATCATTTTGTTTTGTTTTTAACCAATTTAACGCATCATCCGTAATAATATCCGTAGCGTAACCTTCGATTCTGGTGGTATCGCCATTTTCAATAAAATCTGGGTTGTAATAATTACCTTGATCTACGATTATTTTCCATTGATCAAAACCTTCTGGGTAGCCGTACAGGTGCCATTTTCCAAAAATAGCGGTTTGGTATCCTACTTTTTGTAACATTTTTGGCAATGTTGGCTGACTCCCATCAAACTGATCTCCATTTTGTCTGAAACCGTTAATATGACTGTGATTACCCGTTAAAATTACCGCTCTACTAGGCCCACAAATAGAATTGGTCACGAAACTATGATTAAAAATGGCTCCATTTTGTGCAATTCTATTAATATTGGGCGTTGGTGCTAATTGACCAACAGGATGCCCATAAGCACTGATCGCATTTATGGCATGATCGTCAGACATGATGAAAATAATATTGGGTCTTTTTTTCTCTGGAATAGCTTCTGTTTTTATTTCTTGCTTACAAGAAAAGCAAGACAGACTAAGCAATAAAAAAATAAAAAACCTCATACTATTTTTAATTTAAAGTGAATGATGTTTTTAAACTAGCATCAGCATTGGTTCCTACAAAAACTTCAAACTCGCCTGGTTCTGCCACAAAATCCAAATTGGAGTTATAGAATTTTAAATCCTCAGGCTTTAATTTAATGCTTACTATTTTGGTTTCTCCTTTTTTAAGGAATACTTTTTGAAAGCCTTTCAGTTGTCGCATAGGTGGAGTTATGCTTCGAACCACATCCCGCAAGTACAATTGCACCACTTCTTCCCCATCATAATCTCCGGTATTTTTTAGGGTAACGCTAACGGCTAAAGTTTCATTTTGATTGATTTCTGATTTGGCAACTTTTAGATCTGAATATTCAAAATTAGTATAACTTAATCCGAAACCAAAAGGCAATAATGGTGCGTTTGGCGCATCTAAATAGTTCGATTTAAACTTTAAAAATGTCTCGGTAGGTTGCGGTCTTCCTGTGTTCTTAATACTATGGTAAATCGGGATTTGACCCACATTTACAGGCCATGTGGCCGTTAATTTTCCTGAGGGATTATAATCTCCAAAAACAACATCAGCAATAGCATTCCCAGCTTCTACACCAGGAAACCATACTTGTAAAATACTAAGGGGTAAGCCCATTTCTTCTTCAATCACTAAAGGTCGTCCGCTCATTAAAACTAAAACAACGGGTTTACCGGTGGCCACTAAAGCGCGAATTAATTTCTTTTGACTTTCAGGAATTTGAATATCTGTTTTACTTGAAGATTCTCCAGTCATTTCTTTAGCTTCGCCCACAACGGCTACGACCACATCTGCGTTTTTAGCCACCGCTACAGCTTCAGCTATCATTTCTTCTGGACTGCGTTTATCAATAACTACCGTAGTACCAAAAACATTGACATTTTTAGCCATAATTTCATCATTAGTGATATTAGCTCCTTTGGCGTAGCTTATTGTTGCATTGGGTGCTACATTTTTAAACCCTTCTAGAATAGGAATAGACAATTTAAAATCGCCAGTAGGTGCCCAAGTGCCTAGCATATTCGTTTTATCATTCGCTAAATCACCGATAAGGGCAATGTTTGCGTCTTTTTTTAAAGGAAGTATATTGTTATGTTTTTTAAGTAGTACAAAGGATTTTGTTGCCGCTTCGCGCGCAATTTTTCTATGCTCCATTTTTAAAATATCTTTTGCAGGACGTTTTTTATCAATATATCGGTAAGGATCATCAAAAAGTCCGAGCTTGTATTTCGCTTCTAAAATTCTTCGACAAGCCATCGTTATTTGCGCTTCTGTAACTTTACCTTCGTCTAATGATTTTTTCAAGGTGCTTAAAAAACCTTCCCCTACCATATCCATATCTAAACCTGCATTTAGCGCTAAAGCGGAAACTGCCTGTAAATCACCTAAGCCATGAGCACTCATTTCATTTACTGAGGTATAATCGGACACCACAAAACCATCAAATTTCCAATCGTTTCTCAGCAAATCGGTCAATAACCATTTATTTGCTGAGGCTGGAACACCGTCCACATCATTAAAAGAAGTCATAATACTCCCCACACCAGCATCAATGGCCGCTTTGTAGGGTGGCATATATTCATTATACATTCTTATTTTACTCATGTCCACAGAATTGTAATCCCGACCTGCCTCCGACGCACCGTAAAGCGCAAAATGCTTCACACAAGCCATCATGGTGTTTTTTGCAGTTAAATCATTCCCTTGATAGCCAGTAACCATCGCCTTCGCAATTGCTGAACCCAAGTACGGATCTTCGCCAGCACCTTCGGCTATGCGACCCCAACGTGGATCACGAGCAATATCAACCATGGGCGAAAAATTCCAATTGATACCATCGGCCGTTGCTTCCAAAGCCGCTATTTGTGCTGTTCTCTTTAATAATTCCATATCCCAAGAAGCGGATAATCCCAAAGGAATGGGAAAGGTAGTTTTATAGCCGTGAATAATATCAGAACCAAAAATTAAGGGAATGCCTAATCGTGTGTTTTTTACGGCAAAGTCTTGAGCTGCCTTTATTCTTTCGGGGCCGGCAATACCAAAAAGTCCGCCTACTTGCCCTGCTTTAATCTTTTCTTCCACGTTACTACTCACTACCGAACCAGTGGCAATTCCACCTCCAGGCGTCACTAAATTTAGCTGTCCAATTTTTTCTTCGATAGTCATTTTAGCCAGTAACTCTTCTACCTTAGGAA
Organism: Cellulophaga sp.; assembly: GCA_041738035.1. Classification (GTDB taxonomy): domain Bacteria; phylum Bacteroidota; class Bacteroidia; order Flavobacteriales; family Flavobacteriaceae; genus Cellulophaga. The sequence continues at coordinate 22,614 of JBGSQM010000051.1, read as the reverse complement.
TTTTATTTTGAGCTTGTGCAAAAGTGCTCAAAAAACTAATGATTAGTAGTGGTATAATGTGTACTGCAACGATGATCTTCTTCATTCTTGTTTTGATTTTATAGGTTGTGTCCATGCTTTTTCGTATTCTAATTCGTCAAAAAAATTCTGATTTGTTTTGTTTGATATTATTTTAGCGCGTACAAATACATAATCATCTGTAATAGGCAACTTGGCTTTCAGTGCTTTTGTGGTACTGATAATTTCAGCTTTGTTTGAATTTTTCTTAACACCAATAAATTGAATTTCATAGACCACATTTGCTTCTGCTGCTATTTCAATGTGTAATTTTTGCTTTTTGACCTCTGCTTTTTTTAGTACGACTCCTGTAGAAGCATAAAAATCGCCATTTTCCATCGCTAAAATGATACTTTCTGCTTTTAACGAATCGGCTAAAACCATTACCCATCCTCTCCCTGCATTACTATAATTTTTATCAAATTGATGGTAATGATGACTATCATCTGCCGCAATACCGAAAAGTAAAGATTTGTTGTTTTTTAAATAATCGATATTGACAATATCCCACATAGCCTCAACACTAAGATGTGTTGAATCGCCATAATTATTCACTAAAGGATGCCCATTATAGACTTCAAAAAACTTTAGATGATTAATTTTTTTTAAATCCTCCACAGAAACGCCATACCCAAAATTAGGATGGTTTAAATGTGGCATTATGGGCACGTTAAGTTCTTTTCGTTGGGCTAAAATAGCATCAATATTATTTTGAATAATAGCCGCTACACTTTCACCTTCTTTGGGTACTATTTTTTGTTGAAGATTAGTAGCATTTATGTGAATTGGTTTTTTTTCAAAATAGGTGGTTAACTCTTCCGATGGAATTAATAAGAATTCGCCCTTTTCGTTAAACAGGGACTGGTACTCTTGGTAGGTTTTTAACTTTACTCGAATTCTGCTAAGGCTATCCGTTTTGTGATTAACCCATTCCTCTCCAAATTTTTCTAGATAATTTTGAAAGCCTTTTTGCAAATATTCTTTTTCTGAGACGGTAATCCATTTATCGCCTTCGTTTAAGGTATTATGATCAGAAAGTACCGAAAAGTTATATTTGTTTGTCTTATACCAATCCATAATCATTTCAGGAAACTCATCGCCATCACTCCAATACGAATGTGCGTGAAGATTACCTTTATACCATTGTTTTTCGGTATTTTTTTGTGCAGAACAGCTTGCCACGCCTAAAAGCAGACTTATAAAACTGAAAAAAAATAATCTAGGCATAAGCTTATTTTCTAAACGATAAATTAATTTACTTTTACAGGATTACTTTTTACAGAAACCCCATTCTCATTAAATGCTTCGACGGAAAAGTAATACGACTGGTCTGCAGTCAAGGCTTTCAATTCTAGTGAATTTTCACCATACACCAACCACGAACTATAGAGCTTATCAGGGGCAATACCCCACAATACATTATAGCCATCAGCATTTTTTTGTATTTCCCAATTAACTAGGGCATCACGCCTATCATCGTTTCTAGTAATGGCTACATCTTTTACTGCGTTTGGCGCTTTACCATTTCCGATACCAAATACGCGAATATCAGAAATCGACAGATTAGGCGTAGGCACATGATGATTTATAAAGCGTACATAGCGTACTTTTTGATCTACATGCACTTCATTATAATCATTAGGCACATCTCTAAAGTTTTTACTTTGATCTACTAGTGGTAACCATTTATTTTTATCCATAGAACCCTCCACAAGATACCTATGGTACAAACCTGGAACCTTTCCGTAGATATTAGATTTATAATCATTATAATTCACTTGAATAGCTTTTACCAGTGAAGGTTCTTGTAAGTCGATTTCTATCCATTCTTTATCCTCCGTCGTTTTGGCTACCCAGAAAGTTTTTACATTTTCATCGACCAAATTGTTGGCTTCATACCCCTCTAAAGAGGAGGAACTAGTTACAGGTTTTTGGTAGGATAGTAACATCCAACCTGTAAATTCCCCATTTTTATTGGGAACATCTGGCGCATGGTGGGGATAATCTCCAAATCTTGTGTTGGAGTGCATTAATCCGTCTTTATCAAAAAAAGTAGGAAACATGCCTATTCTTCTTTCCCATCCGATAGTTACATTTACCGCCATAGAGGCAAAATGCCAAAAAATAGCTTGTGGCCCTTCAACCGTACTTCCATGCCCTGCTCCATTCATAAAACCTCCCGGTTTATAGGAAAACGGATTATTAGGTGCATATTCAAAAGGTCCTAGAGGTGATTTACTGGTGTAAACACCGTCTGCATACACATTAAACTCTGTACCTGGAGCAGCATATTGTAAGTAGTAGGTGTCTTTATGTTTGGTCATCCAAGGGCCTTCGATATAACCTTTTAAAATAGTGTCTGCATGATTTTCTCCGAAACGTTCCCAACCATTTTTTTCAGGTTCTAGGTTAAACAATTCAAAGGTTTCATCTGATGGTTTAAACCTATCTTTCTTATCCAATTTCTTAGCTCGGATCGGAAATTTATTAGACGAACCCCAGTACATAAAAGCATCATCATTATCGTCAATAAACAATCCCGGATCCTGAAGATTATTGAGAATTCCAGCAGTGGCTTTCCAGTCGCCTTTTTTAGGATTATCAGTATATAAAATACTCATTTGCCCAGATGGATCACCAGCCACATATAAAATAGAATCTCTATAATTAAAAGCTGCAGGGGCATTTGATCCTTGAAAATACCATTTGTCAGGCATTATAAATTCCCAATTATTCAAGTCTTTAGAATGCCAATACCCCATAGAGCGCGTGACGAACATGTAATATTCATTTCTGAATTTTACGACTGCCGGGTCTGCTCCTGATCTGTATGATAAATTTTTATAGGAATTATAAACCATATAAGTATAGTCTATATTGACCGGGTTACAATAAGTATTTTGTCCTAAAATTAATCCCGAACCAAATAAAAAAGTGGTAAAAATTAGTCGCTTTGTTAAATTTAAAAATGATGGCATCATAAGGCTAATTTATTTGAAAATAACCATGATAAAAAATCAAGCTCCGCAAAAGCAGGATCCCAACTATTATGGTTGGCATTATCATACATGGTTAATTTGGGTTTTCCGCCATATTTTAAAACCCTTGAAACCATTTCTAATGATAATTGAGGATTTACCACATCATCATTGGCGCCATGAAAAGCCCATAATGGCGTTTTGAAAAATTCTTTGGCACCTTTTGCTTGCCCTCCGCCGCAAATAGCTATCGCTGCTGCAAAAACAGTAGGTTTGCGGTATAGTAATTCATAGGTACCCATACCTCCCATGGACAGCCCTATTACATACACTTGATCTTCTTTTACATAAGGTTTTCCAACAATTTCCTCCACTAAATCTAATACTAAGCTCATTGCTTTTGTTGGTTTTCTTCTATAGTTGAATTTTAGTTTTATTGGTCGTTTATTTCGATTTACTTTGGCATTTGACCAATAATCATTAGTACCACATTGGGGGAAAACGACTATGGCCGGGAATTGTTCTAAATTTTCCTGTCTAAGAAATAATCTACTGCCATGCACCAATTGCTTTTCATTGTCCTCGCCTCTTTCACCAGCACCGTGTAAAAAGAAAATCACAGGATATTTGTTGGTGTCCGAAAAATCTTGAGGATACAGTATTCTATACTTTAAAGTATCTAAATTTTTAACGAAAGTTGCTTTGCTAAATTCACTTTCTTGTGCTGGACTGTAAAATGATATCCCAAAAAAAAATAGCCAAATACTTAATTTTTTAATTTGCATACGTAAATCCTAATTTATCGAGTCCTGCTATTACTTCGGTATTTTGCATAAATAATTTCCAAAATAATCCTGTTCTATAGTTTTCTATCATGATAATTTGAGGCCCTTGGTCTATGGCTAAATAAGTATTTGCGACCCAAAAATCGAATTGCGGGCTAAAAGCGTCATAAAAGCCGGCTGAACCTAACAATTTATCTTTATTCTTATAAAAATAACGCATAGCTCTAATGGACTCCTCAGGCGTGTAGGGAATAGAACTTATCGCTGCTGTTGGCGATATCACGCCTGTATCGTTGGCTGGAGAATGCGCATTATAACCAAGCCCGCCAGTACTAGTTCGGGAATAACTTGCCGTTAAACCCCAACAATCTCTTCCATAATCTCTAAATCTTCTAGGATTTTCAACCGCATAATTATAGTTGATCAAAGAATGGTTAATGCTTGCTGTTCCATAATTTACATATTCATCTACCAAACCAATAGGGTTTAATCCTAAAAAGGAATAATGAGAATAGAATAAAGGGCCACCTAAAGCTTGGGAACTGCCATGCCTAACAATTAGGGGAAAACCATAGCTAGTATTTGTGGACCTGATGCCTCCGTTGGCTGCCCAGCCATTTCTATACACTTCTTTTGAGATGCTGTGATTGGGTGATGCAGCAGCCATAACATAAGTGATTAAGGTTTCGTTATAGCCTCTTATCATTAAATTAATGGCAAAACCACTAGACGGACTCCAATGCCAATAAAGCGCATTTTCGTTTTTAGTGTACCAGTTCCATTCTACCCCTTTCCAAAGGGCGTCTGCTTTATTTGCTAATGCTTTTTCGGCATCAGTGCCATTTTTAAAATACTCTTTGATGCAGATAAGACCTTGCGTTAATAAAGCAGTTTCGACCAAATCGCCACCATTGTCTTCTGGGCTAAAAGGCCTTACTCTTCCCGTATTCCCATCGAGCCAATGAGGCCAAGCGCCACGAAAACGATCTGCGGTTTCTAAAAATGAAACTATTTTGATCAACCTTTCCACGGCCTCTGCACGACTTACATAATTCCGCTCAATACCTACTAAAATAGCCATTAAACCAAAACCTGTACCTCCCATAGTTACCGTATTGGGGTCATTGGCAAGGTCAAATGGATGGTATCTTTCTCTTGCTGCGCCTGAATTTGGATGTGCAAAATCCCAAAAATATCTAAAGGTTGCTCTCTGGGTTAAATCTAACAATTCGGTATCCGTTAATTCTACTTGAGGTTGCGGGTTTGGTTTTGCGTCTGGTAATTCAGATAAGCCTGTTGGCCCTTGACCATCATCATTGGAGCAAGAAATACATAAAATTGAGCTTAGTACTAAAGTAAAATATTTAGAAATGTTCATCATATATCGTTTTAAATAGTAGCCCAATAAATTTGATCTACAATCTGGATGTATTAAGATTTTTTAGGTATTAGAGGTTTTTCAATAGAAAAACCTAATTTCTCTAAACCGCTTTGAACATCGGTATTTTGCATAAATAAATCCCACAACAAGCCGGTTCTGTAATTTTCAATCATTACAGGTATTGGTCCTTGATCTATGGCCAAATATCTGGGTAAGCTCCATTTTTTTTCAAAACTAAAAGCATCATAAGGGCCGTACTTGCCAATTAAGGTATCTTGTTCTGTATATAAAAATCGTAAAAAGGCAAGACTTTCATTTGGCGTATAAGGCATTGACGATAAAGCTGCAGTTGGAGAAATAACGCCAAGATCTTCATCTGGTCTATGACCAGCATACCCGTTCATTGAATAACTAGAGGTTAAACCCCAACAATTTTCTCCGTAACCCTCAAAATTATTTGGATTTTCAACAGCATGTTTGTAATGAATAAGCGCGTGATTTTGATTTAATTGCCAGTAATCCGCGTATTGATCGCTTAAGCCATTAGGGTTTAAGCCTAAATACGAATAATGTGCCCAAAATAAAGGACCTACAGGTGCGTTACCATGTTCATAGTGGTTGAGTACTGTTTCTAAACCGTAAAAAACGGTGTCTTTTTTAATGTCCCCATTTCCCGCCCAACCATTTTCATATACCTCTTTTGAAATGGCATGAGTTGGCGAAGCTGCGCCTAAAACATACATAATAAGCGCTTCATTATAGCCGCCCACGGGAAAATTCATTTCCCAACCATATTTGGGTGACCAGTGCCAGTATAGTACATTTTCTCCTTTAGTGTACCAAGTAAAATCGACTTCCTCCCAAAGTTTTTGAATGCTATTTCTAAGTACTATTTCTCTTGAGGTTTCTTTATTAAAGTATTCCTTAGCGGTGAGCAGGCCCTGTAACAAAAATGCAGTTTCCACTAAATCTCCACCGTCATCTTTTTTACTAAAAGCTACTGCTTTTCCTGAAGGCAATAACCAATGTGGCCAAACCCCGTGAAAACGATCTGCTTTTTCTAGGAAAGTAATGCTTTTTTCAAACCGCTCTAAAGCCTGATCTCTGGTAATAAAATTTCTTTCGATACCTACTAATATCGCCATTAAACCAAAGCCAGAACCACCAATAGTGATGATGTCTTTGTTTTGAGATTCGTATTTATTATCTAAATGAATTCGTTCTCTAGCTAAACCTGAAGTAGGTTCAGCTCCATCCCAAAAATAGTTGAACGTTTGTTCTTGAACCTTATCTAAAAGTTGCTCATCTGTTATTTGCTGATTTTCAGCAATTAACGCTGAATTTGACGTATCCGTGTTAGTCTTGCGACTATTGCACCCCTCAACAACAAGTGCAACAGCCACAATAACTAAGCTCAAAACTAACTTCACTAAATTTTTCATCCTGTACATTACCAATTGTATCTATTTGGATATTTGTCTTATGTTAAAGCCATCTAAAAAGTAACTAATAACTCGTAGAGAAATATACTTCTTAGATAGCTTTAGAAAAAAATTTGAACTACAATCTGCTATTTAATTGGCAGTCATAACGGCCATAATTTCTGCTTGTGAAAGCGCTCTTTTATAGATAGCTAACTCATCCATAACGCTCAAATCTGAAAAATGGTTGAATCCTGTAAACCTCGGTGCTCCTGACATAATTGACAGAACATCACACCCATCCCAATTAACTCCGGAAAATGGACCTCGACTTACCACTTGACCATTGATATAAACAACAGATTCAGTATTTGAAATGCTAAAGGCTAAATGTACCCAATCTGAGTTCGTCGCTGGGTTAATGGATGCCGCCGCACCCCCATCAAACCAAGAATCTGCAGTTCCATTACCCACATTTAATTTAAAGGTTTGGTTTGTTGGACTGCCCTCTCTAAAAAATCTAAAACCGCTACTTCTATTATTTGGCGACGTTGGATTGGCAGTATCTGGCGGACCCATGACCAAAATTCCTGCACGATCTGGGATTGCATTTACCTTATACCACATTGTTGCTGTAAATTCCTGATTTAACAATCCTGTAGTTGCAAAAGTTAAGTAAGCATCTGTTGCGCCTTTATATGCGTTAATGCCAGCTTTTGCATCTGTGGTAAATGTAGGATTACCTATAATCGTAGGACTACTTCTGGTGATGGTTTCATTAAAGCTACCATTAAACGGAACACTAAAAATTCTATCGCTTTTAGCTACTAAATTTAATATTTCGCTAGGTGTTAACACCGTGTTAAACAACCTTAAATCGTCCATAAAACTTAAATCAGAGAAATGGTTAAACCAAGTATATCTAGGTGCGCCAGACATGATAGACATGATATCGCAGCCAGTCCAATCCAATCCAGTAATATCTCTATCTATAATTACCTCACCGTTCAAGTAAATAATAGCTTTAGTTGGGGTTATCGTGAATGCAAAATGTACCCAATCTGTACCCGTTGGCAAATCGGCCGTAGCTGGTGGAAGCGCTGTTACCGCGGTGGTTCCATTACCTACATTGAGTCTGAAACTTTGTCTGCCCGCTCTTGATTCCCTAAAAAATCTTATCCCAAAATTTCTATGATTGTTGTTTGCGGGGGTTACATCTTCAGGAACACGCCCAATAGTAAAGATACCAGCTCTATTTGGAACATCATTCATTTTATACCAAAACGAGGCACTAAATTCATTTCCTAAAAGTCCAGCTGTCGGGAAAGTTAAATAAGAATCCGCAGCTCCTCTGTAGGCATTAATACCCACACGGGCGTCAGAAGTAAATCCCGGACCGCCTACTTCGGTAGCATCTTTATTGGTCACTAAATCTGAATAACTACCATCAAAATTCATGTAAAACGTTTCCCCTCTAAACAATGGTGTGTAAGGCGGTGCTTTTGAAAAATTTGTTGTAGAAATAGTTACGTTTCCGGCAATATCAGTAGCTTCCACAGTTAAAACATGAGAGCCTGTAGGTACATTATCAAATGTAAATGCTCTATTGACAATTCTATAATCTAAGAAATCATTGAAAGATGCAATTTCTTCACCGTTGAATTTAACTTTAATTAAACTCACTTCGATATCGTCTTGAACCTTAAATTCAATATTGACAGAAGTAATAGCCTCAGGCACTTGAATTTCAAAGCCGTTAGCAGGTCTCACAACCGTGACAATAGGAGCTCCAGAATCATCTCCTGGACTAACAGCCGTAATTTTATCTATTCCATTATCACATGATAAAAAAACAGTGCTTAAGGTAAATAAAGCAATAAAATATTTATTTAATGTTTTCATATTATTATTTTGTTTAGTTACTATCTAGGCACGTTTGCTAAAATAGGGAATTCGTCTATTTGGTCTTGATGATAGGTTACAAAAGACCTCTCTTTTGTAAAGTTTCTACCCCCAAAATTAAGTTCAGTATAACGCTCCAACCTAACCATATCATAGAAACGTTTGCCCCATTCCATCGCAAATTCAGCATATTTTTCATCTACAATTTGGTCTAGTGTAACACCTGTTATCGGCGTTAAACCTGCTCTTTCTCTTACTAGATTTACTGCTTGATCAGCAGATATCGCCGAATTTGAAGCACCTTGCTTTAAAGCTTCTGCATACATTAAAAGCGTTTCTGAGTATCTGTATATGATGTAATTTTTGTTACTACCATAAGCCGTTCTACCTGGAATTAATTGTCTGGTTGGTAAATAGTGTTTACCGCTTGAAAGAATATGTCTGGCATTGTTACTTAAAATATCTCCATCTCTAGTGGTTGGCGATACAAAGGCTGGTAACGTAGCCACTGTATAACCCGTAGTTCTTATGATACTATCGATCCCGGTTTGGGTAAATAATACCGAAGTTTCTAAACGTGTTCTTTCCCCACGATCTAACATAAATTTTACGTATTTGATACTGGGCTCAAAAAAGCCCCAGCCAGCACTCGCTCCCGTTACAGCGGGCGTCCAACCATTTGGACCAAAAGGAGAATAAGTAACCCCAACTCTTTGCCCTGTACCCTCTCCAAAGTCTGAATATTGAAACTCATATAAGCTTTCATTACTCAATTTACCTGGAGTTTTAAAAAGCTGATAGTAATCTGGAAACAAACTGAATTTTCCTGATGCTATAATTTCACCGGCAGCATCTGCCACGCCTTGGTAATTTTTAAGTTCTTGGCTCGCCAAAGCTTTGATATGAAGTGCTGTGTACTTCGTAACGCCTCCAGGCAAATCTCTACGTTCATTGGGACGCATGTCTGGCAAAAACGGAATCGCCTCATCCATCTGAGCTACAAGATGTTGCATAACTTCATCTTTAGAAGGCACAGACGTTACATTCGCAAAATCATTTAAATTAGAAGATGTTGGTATAAATACCGCTCCATACACTTGAGATAATTGAAAAAGCAATAAAGCTCTAAGCACTTTAGCTTCTGCCACATATTGGTTGCCTAAAACAACGCCGTCTGCATCTGCCAATTCCTTATATCTTTCAATTTGTTCCATCCCTGTATGGGCACGAATAATATCGCCATAATAGGTTTCCCATAAGGTTCTTGAACCAAAAAAGGAGTTATCATAAACGTAACGGTCCATATTTTTAAGACCTTGTTGGTCTCCTGCCGCATTTACATCATCCCCTCTAGTAGAAACAACAAGTGGTTGTTCCCATCCTCTATTTGCTACCGATTGATAAACACCCACGAGTGATAAAATCATATCCTCAGTTTTTGAATAATCAGTACCACCCGCAAAATTATTATTGAGTAATGGTTGGTCTAACTGTTCTGTGCAGCCTGTCAGCATTATAGCGAACGAAGCCAAAAGCAAAAGCAACTTGTTTTTTTTAATCTGTATCATAGCCATATTGTTTAAAAATTAATGTTTGCTCCAACGGTGTAAACACCAGGAATTGGATAGGTTTGTTGGTCTCTACCATCGGCAACCTCAGGTGTAAAACCATTAAATTGAGAGAAGGTTATAGGTCTTTCCGCAGTTGCATAGAAACGAATGGTCGGGTTAAAACTACCTTTTAATTTTGGTAGTGTGTAACCAACAGTAACGTTTTGTAAACGTACAAAATCGCCTTTTTCAACAAAGAAACTGTTTAAGAACTGGTTACTCCATGGATTACGTAAACCTCGCGCCGATGGATAGCTGTTGGAAGAGCCTGCACCGCTCCATCTATTCACTGCAAAATCTCTATCGATGTTAGGGTCTGGTGTTTGTCTAACACCGAAACGCTTCATGTTTGCTATTACATTGCCCCCTTGCCCAATAACATTGGATGAAAAATCCCAAGCTTTGTAATTGAAACCTAAATTTATACCAAAAGTGTAATTTGGCAAATAAGAACCTAGATCTACCCTATCTGTGGCATCAATGATACCGTCCTCATTACTGTCAACAAACCTAAAATCTCCGGGTTGTACTGTTAAACCATTCCCTATGGCAACCTGGGCTGCTGGGTCTGCTGCGATTTCTTCAGGTGTTTGATACACCCCAGCAACTTGAAGTCCGTAAAATGAGTTAATAGCGCTTCCAACGATAGAGCGTTGTTGTACATCGCCTCCAGTAATTAAATTTTGCTGACCAGCCAAATCTAATATCTCATTTTTTAAGGTTGAAAAATTTCCGCCAATATTATAGCCGAAATCTTCAGAAACACGTTTGTTCCAATTTAAAGCAAATTCAAGACCAGAGTTTCTGATCACCCCTAAATTCTGACGGGTAGTACCTGGAACTAAAAATCTTGATATAGGGATGATCCCATCAATAGTTTTTCTGGTAAAGTAATCTGCTTCTAGAGACAATTGATTTTTAAACATTGTAGCTGTTACCCCAAAGTTTGTTTCTTCCGTAACCTCCCACTTTAAGGCGTCAAAATCATTTGCAGTAACCAAGCCTGGAACGCGTACATCGCCAAAAGCACCATCTACTGTTGTCGAAGTTATACCACCACTACTGGCAGCTACATTTCCATTTCCTAATTGACCCCAACTGGCTCTTAATTTCAAGAAATTAATAGCATCGATATTTTTCATGAAAGACTCCTCTGAAATTACCCAACCAGCACCAACTGTTGGAAAGTAACCCCATTTTTCTTGATATTTACTAGTAGCATCAGCACGTATAGTACCATAAAGTAAATATTTATTGTCGAAATTATAGGCAACCCTGCTAAAATAAGAAAAATAATATTCCCTTGCTCCGCCATCGCCAACACGATCGATATCAATAGTATTTGATAAATCTAAAAAATAAGATTCATCACCAATACCTGGTCCATTCGGGAAATTTAAGCCTGTTGCCTCTAGTACCTCAAAAGAACGATCACGGAAGGATGTTCCGCCTAGAACTTCTAGGTTATGTTTCCCATAACTATTTTTATAAGTTAAAGTATTGTCCCATGTTTGTTCTGAAAAAGTTGAATTTCTTTTTGTTAATTCTGCATTTTCTCTAAAAGCACCACCGATTCCAAAGAAATAGGGAAGCCTTACTTCTCGAGTTTCATTGGTTTCAAAATTGTGTGAATAAGAAGTTAGAAAGGTTAGTTTATCTGGAAGTATTTGGTACTGTAGATTAAAATTTAATAAATTATTTCGACCTCGAATCCTATTTTCTGTGTTCTCCATTAAAGGAAATGGATTCTGTGGGCCCCTGTAGCCTAAATCCATTGCATTGGCATAAGGTCTTGGAAACGCATCGGTTTTTGAAAGATCCAAAATAGGCATGGTAGGTACTGCAAAATAAGCAGCCGCAAAAGCACCATTTTCAGGACGGAATCTTGTGGAATTGCTAAAAAGGGTTGTAACGCCTACACTTAATCTGTCGCTTAAATCAACATTTATTTTAGCCCTAATATTAAAACGCTCAAAGTCATTTTTCATCCTAAGAATACCTTCCTGTTCAAATTGGCTTAAGCCTAAAGAATAGGTAACGCTTTCATTACCTCCTGTTACCCCTAAACTATGGTTTTGAATCAGGGCGTGTCGTAAAATTTCGTCATACCAATCTGTATTCACATTAGGAATATTTGGATTGACTCTGCTACGTCCATAACGTTGCATGGCATTGTCGATAAAACTTGCCTCAGCCGCAGAACCCGATTCACGGGCTAAAGTCGCAAATTGCTCAGAGTTTGATAGTTTTACTAAGTTGTTAGCCACCTCAACCCCTTGATAACCACTGTAAGTAAATCGCGGTTTTTGATTGACTTTACCCGACTTTGTTTGAATGAGTATAACTCCATTAGCGGCTCTTACCCCATAAATGGCAGATGACGATGCGTCTTTAAGAAGCGAAATAGTTTCAATATCTTCGGGATTTAAAAAGTTGATATCATCATAAAAAATACCATCTACCACGTATAACGGATTTTGCGCCGCACCTCCAGTATAGGAGCCAACACCACGCACTCTAACGGTTGGTGCTTCTCCCGGCGCTCCATTACTTACAATTTGCAAACCTGGGACTTTACCTTGAAGTGCTTGCAATGGGTTTGCAGATGGCGTTCTAACAATGTCTTCAGCTTTAATAGTGGTAATAGCACCCGTTAAATCTGCTTTCTTTTGAGTTCCATAACCCACTACTACTATTTCATCTAGTGATTGTGTGTCGTTTGATAAAGTAATTGTAATTCTGGTTCGGTTGGCCACTAAAACTTCTTGACTAGCGTAGCCAATATAGCTAACAACTAGTGTTCCGTTAGATGGCACGTTGTCTAGCGTAAAATTACCATCAAAATCTGTTTGCGTACCTGCGGTACTACCTTTTACGACTATAGAGGCTCCTGGCAAAGGCATGCCGTCGCTATCATTTACTGTTCCTGAAATCGATAATGTGCTTTGCGCAAACAGTAGAGATTGAAACAATAAAAACGAAATTGTCAATATTACATTGCTTATTTTCATAGTTGTTCATTAAGAGAGTTATATTATTGCTAAATTACCAATTAATATGAGTTAAAAGGATTGTTTAGCTGTACACAATAACTACATCAACGAGAATTTTTATGCCAATGCCCCTATTTGTTACTGATATGCAGTAGTAAAAAAATTCAATGAAGTTAAAATTTTAACATTGTGATGTAGTAATGATGTAACTCTAAAAAAGGATAAAGTGCTTATTTACCACGAACTAATGACCTATTTTGATAATTTAATTATTTAAATTGACGTATTGTAAATTTAAAACAGTAGCATTATAATAATAATGAATTAATACTTAGAACGTAATTAAAAAGTTAGATAAATACTCCGATGTAGTAATTGCTAATTTTTTGCGCAGTCGGTAACGATGGATTTCTACACCACGGATGGAGATACCCATTAAGGGAGCAATTTCTTTAGAGCTTAAATTCATTTTTAAATAGGCGCACATTTTTAAATCTTTGGGGGTGAGTTTGGGAAATTCTTTTAACAGGCGTTCAAAAAAATCTTCATGGAGTTCTTTAAAGTTTACTTCAAAACGTTTCCAGTCCTCGGCATTATTTACAGATTTATCTAATTTTTTAATGAACGATCCGTAACGAGTTGCGCTGGTGAATTTATCTTTGTTCATCACCATCATATTTTTCAATTCTAAAATCACTTCGTTCTTTTTAGCAATATTTAAGGTAGTACTCGTTAATTCTTTTTGCTTTAGTTTAATTTCTTTAGCCAGCTTATCTTTTTCCAGTTTGGCCAAATGCTCCTCTTGTTCGCGATTAATTTTCTCTTCGAATTTTTTTTGTTTGCGTTTTAATTTTCTTCTATTGTAAGTCCTTACTAAAAAGATAACTCCGATAAATGTTAATACATATAGTATTCTACTGGCTAGGCTCAAATACCATGGGGCTGCTATATCAAAATAAAATTTTATAGGCAGCGAATGTTTGCCATCCATGCCTACTGTGGCAACCTCAACCTGATATGTACCATAAAATAAATTTTGAAAACTAATGGTGCCATTATCTGTATAATATGATGTTTCTTTGGTATTCCCTTTTAAAGTATAATAATACCTAGATTTGTCTAAGTTAGGTGCAGAAACCTGAAAAATGATGCGTTCTGAAGCTTTATTCTTAATTTTGAATAAGGTATCATTAAGAGAATGTCGCCTTTGATCATCCTTAAAATAATTTAGTTGAGGCGCTGGTATGATGTATTTGTTTAATTGCTCATTTAACTTGTTGATGTTAATTCTTGCAAAACCATCATTCAGCGTAAGGGTAAAAATGGAATCGTTTACCCTAATCACATTTTCAGCATCTGGTATTAACCTTTTTTGCAGCGTACTTTCTGCTATGGTGAAGGACCGAGTTCTTAGATCCGTAAAAACAATTTCTTTATTCTCGTCATTATTAATAAACCAAAACGTTTCTCCGTCGTTATAAATTAGTTCTTCGCTTTGAAATTCTTTAAACTCATTAAATAGCTCTATTGTATTTGTAATGGTATTGTAACGATACCATATTCCGTCAGCGTAAAAAACAATCTGATTTTTTATATTATATACTTTTACGTTGTAATTATTAGGTATGGCATCGGTATTAAAAGTTTGCGTTTCTAACACTTTATCAAAAGTATTATTCAAGATAATCCTGAAAAAACCTTTGTATGGATGCGCCACCCACAAGATGTTAGAAGACTCAAAACACAATTGTTTTACAGGAAAGTTGATGCCTTCTATAGCTTCTACATCCCATTTATTGTCTAGATTTTTTTTAAATTTTGAAATGCCCACATAAGTTCCTTGCAGATAAATACTGTTATTTTCTGGAACTTTTACAATTTGATACCCTCCTGAAACCGTAGAGACTTGCGCTAGCGAATTTTTATTTATTTTAAATGTACCCGTATTATGGCCCGCTAATAATTCACCATCAATAGTAATTAAATCCCAAACATGGCCTTGAGTACCATCCACAAAATTAAGTTGATCATTGTCAAAATAATAGACTCCAGTATTGCTGCCTAAATATAAAATATTTTCAAAATATGCCATGTCATATACGGTACCTACTGCGCCAGAAAAATCGGTATAATAGGTAATTGGGGCGTTGGTTCTTATTTTATCAATCCCATTATCAAGGCCTAGCCATAGTTGGTTGTCATCATGCACCATCGATAGTACCGTATTGTTTTGTAGGCCCGTTTCTCTATCCAAATTGATAAAAGTATTTTTATAAGTATCTAATAAATAAACGCCCTTTTTTATGGTACCAAAAGCAATTTTCCCATCTGGGTAAGAAATCATATCATTTAATTGATATTTTTTCAACACCTCATTCAGGTTTGGATTCCATTCGACAAGCTCCCCATTCGAATATAAAAAACAACCATCAAGTTTAGTGCCGACTAATAAACCCTCTGGTATTGCCAACATAGAAATAATGGTTTTATTAAAAGAAGTAAGATTTAAATACGGGATAAACGCATCATTTTCAAGTTTAAAGATTTTTCCACCACCACCCGAAGCTAAAATTTGTTGGTCATAAATTTCTAGATCGGTCACTATAAAGTCCACATCTAAAACCTTAATTCTATTATTTTGATAACTATAAACAGTTGAAAAAGAACGAAATAAGATAGCATCTTTATAAGGTAGAATTTGCCAAAACTCTTCGTTGGTAAAGGTATAATTAGTGATTAAATAGGTGAGTGAAGTATAATCTAAATAACCGAATTCATTTTTTTTCCAATATCCAAATTCTTCATAGGAGCCCGTATAAATTTTATCCCCAACCACTTTTACAGAACGTATAATGGTGCTATTAGGCAATTTATTTAAAATCCACTCTTCTCCATTGAAATATAAAAGCCCTTTGTTATTGGCAATATAAACACCTCCTTGGCCATCAATAGTCATTCCCCAATTTTGACTTGCCGCTTTATAATCGAAAATTTTATAATTATTAATAGGGGGAAATACCTTTTGCGCAACAACAACAGTTGTGAGCAAAAAAGAAACAATAAAAAGCACATTTTTCATGTATTACCAAAGCTTAAGAGTAAAACTGACTGTTAATTTACAAAAACTAAGAGGAATTCATAAATATCGACAAGAATTGTGCACTTAAACAAATTTCTGTTAAAACACCAATTGCCTATTTAAGGAAACCTCTAGGTTTTAAAATGAACTACCTTATTTATGGATATAACACATACTTAGCTCTAACCTCTTTGAAAGCCGCTAAATCTGCATTCCAAGAGCTTTTAATTTGCTCCATAGATTCTCCTTCAATAATTTGCTTTCTTAATTCATCGGAACCCGCTAGTTTGTCGAAAAAGGCAGCGAATTTAAAAAACTCATCGCTTTTCGGAGTGGCTTTATAGGCGTCAATCAGCCAATTAAGGTCAATTTTGTTTAATTTTGGCGTCTGAGAAACATCCAAACCATAGCATTTTTTACCTAAATGTTTCGGATCCTTTGAACCAAAATTTGATACGGGTGTATAGGTAAAAGCATACAAATCACTCGGCAAATATGGAGACCCAAAAACTTGAAATTGCTTTTCAGTTCCCCTACCTTCATTTACATTAGTGCCTTCAAACAAACATATACTTGGATACAGATTTATAGCTTTATCATTAGGAAGATTGGGCGAAGGACGTAAAGGAAGACTGTAAGCCGTTTGGTGGGTATAGTTTTCTAAGGCGATTACCCTTAAATCGCACTGAATCCTGTTTTTTAACCATTTTTCACCATTGATCATTTTTGCATATTCCCCGATGGTCATTCCATAAACAATAGGTACAGGATGCAAACCTACGAAGGACTCAAAGCCTTTTTTTAAGACGGGCCCGTCAACGTAATGCCCATTCGGGTTAGGCCTATCAAAAACAACCAAAGGAATTCCTTTTTCGGCACAAGCTTCCATTACATAATGCAAGGTAGATAAATAAGTATAAAACCTTGTGCCAACATCTTGAATATCAAAAACAAGCATATCAATACCTTGTAATTGTTCTTGCGTTGGTTTGTAGTTCGCACCGTATAAAGAGGTAACAGGTATATTTGTTTTAGGGTCTTTTTCGTCTTTAATTTTCGCCCCCGCATCAACATCGCCTCTAAAACCGTGCTCAGGAGCAAAGGCTTTTACGATATTCACTCCTAAGGATAACAAGGAATCTACCGCATGAACATAGGCTTCATTACCAGTGTTTTTTTTGAAAATAACCGAGGTATTGTTAGCTACAATACCGATTTTCTTGTCTTTAATAAGCCCTATATACTTTGCCGTTTGATTAGCTCCAACTACTATTTCTGTTTTGACAACTACTGCTGCTACAGCAATACTATTTTCGATTTTTTTAGGAGTTTGACCGCAACTTGAAGTCAAAAACAGACTAAAAATACCCCCTAAAAAATAGCTGCTTAGTTCTATATGATTCTTCATTATACAAAATTTAATACGATATAAAAAATTAAGCTTTAAGTGTATAAACCGTTGTAAATATAACTTCAATAGTTCAAAGTTGCATTTTTTTTAAAGACTTAATTCAGAGTAGCTAAAAACTTAATAAATACGATTCATTTTGTAATTTTAGCCAAAACCGAACGAATAAATACATAAAGGTATAGTGTAATAGCACCAGAAAGGTATCCATAATTGTAGTTTATATATGGTACACCCTTAGATACAAAAACTGTAAAATTTGTTACCCCTAGAAATTAGAAGAACAGTAGAATATGACCTCATAATAATTTTTAAACTTAAATGAAATTTAATTGTATCAATAAAAGTAGGTAATAGTAGTAAGCTCTAAGCTGTAAGCCTTAGGTAATTTTTAGGATAATAAAAAACACGACCTTTATGCCCGTAGTTTTTAATTTAAAAACTATTTATAAAACTTTTTAATTACCTGAGCTCCCACCATTTTTCCTACTTCGAGTCCTACTTCATTATCGGTTCTAAAATGAACGCCGCCCTCAAAACGAGATTCGGAACATTCTTCTGCTAATGCCTGAAAATGTGCAGTATCTTTTGGAAAGAGATGGGACAATGCGATGACCAATCCTCCAGCTACCGTAGTATGTCCAGCAGGATAACCAGGAAAATTTGGAGTTTCGATCAGCATAGGCTTAAAACTAGGATCATACTGAAACGGACGGATACCCCAATAATGGTATTTACCATCCCAAGCAGCGATTGTGGCATCAAAACGAACCATATGAAAAAGCGCACTGGCTTGTGCTGCTTCAAAAGGGTCGAGATCATATTCCAAAATCTTACGTTCCAATAACAAATCGAAAATAGGTTCGCTCTGCCATTTCCAAGCTATAGCGCTACTTTCATTATTTTTAGTGAATTCACGAAGCTCTTCCATTTCTGCTGTCCAATCTTTTGGTGGCGGTGCTGGTCTATATTGATCGGCTGATTGTAAAGTAAAAGGTCGCCATTGTCTTTTCATCGGATCCCAGTTATTAGGCTTCCCGCTCCATAAGGTTTTGTCGTTGGGTAAGCTGCCTGCCCAAAGTTCATCTGTGCGGTCGGTTTTGGCATAGGCGATGTATTTCTCTGCCATTTTTTGACCTATTAAAATACCCATTTCCATATCGCTTGGGTATTGTAAACCAGTTAACAAGCGGGCAGTTTTATACTGCTGCAATATACTATCGAGATACATTTGTTGTTCAGGAAAATAATAAAGGATGATTTTATGTGCCGCAGCTGCAACGGTGCTGCGTTCGCAAATAAAGGAAGAATACACCGTAGGTTCCGCCCATTTTTTGATGCTCTTGTGTTCCTGAGACGGTGCTTTTGTTTTTGTTTTTTGTTTTTGTTTCCAAACTTCCGCCAAAGCATCGTAAATCGCCAAATGTAAAATAGCCATTCTACCTCCGTTTTTGTGGTCTTTACTGCGGTTACCAGCTACCTCCATTATTTGGTGCCAGCGATAGGAAGGGTAAGCAGCATTCCAGTATCGTATTTCCTGCAACAAAGAGTCATTTACACCGTTTTGAGCTATAATTATAGCTTCGATTTCCAACTTTGTATTTAATTTGATTTTGGGTACATCATTAACTTCCAAAGAGAACATAAATGGTTGGAATTCTTCGCCTTTAATTTGTGCAAAAAGCACTAAAGTACTAGCTAACCATAGCATTCCACTTAAAATTGTAAAGACCTTTGAAGTACTTTTAGAATTATAATAAGACATAGCTGCTATTTAATGAAATTGATGCAAAAATAACAATTACTTTGTTTGATATTGAAATTCCGAAGACTGGAAAATGTCTACGCCTTATTTTTGCGAAAAAAAACAAAAAAATGAACTAACTCTGCGCACACTTGGCAGGTGTCAAATTCCAAAAACAACAAATCCTAAATTCCAAAAAAAAAGGAAAATAATGCACGGGGGAATTAAAACTTGGGGATTAAAACTCAAAAATAAAACCTTACCATAAAATTGGTCGTTAATCCTAAAGAAAATCGAGAAAATTTATCGGCTTCGTTAGTGGCGCCAACGCGGTAAAAATTATTGATGGCGTTTTCCCTGTTGCTAACATTCCAGACCGATACCCCTATTTCGCTTCGCAATCCATCGCCCAATTGCAATTTATAGAGCGTAGAGGCGTCCACTCTAAGGTAATCCCTTAACAAAACGCTGTTTGCCATTCCAAAGTTGATGCTGTTTCCTAGTACTTCATTTCCCATTTCAGGTTCGGTGGTGGGTGCGCCGCTGCGGTAGTTTAACCCCGCAGAGAAGCTCCATGCCTTGGTAGCGTAGGTACTTCCTAGGGTAACGGCGTATGTGATTTCAAAATTACTGGGGAACTGCACTTCTTCCAGCGTCTCAAAGGTATATAGATTGTCCATAAACGAATAGCTGAGCCAACTGGTCAGATTGCCGTATTTTTTTCGTATCAAAACATCGAGTCCGGACACGTCATAACTTCCTATAGCTCTTGTAAATTCGTATTTGGTAGTAAACGCCTGACTTTGTGTGGTAATGCCATCAACGCTTTTATAATAACCAGTTACATCCAACAGCCAACCATCTTTATTATAATTAACACCCAACGAAAGCTGTTTGCTTCGGATAATGGGGATGCTGTCATTATCGGTCTGTTGCCAGCGTCTTCTTTCTATCCCTAAAAAATCATTTTGAAAATTGATGATTTGAGAGGTGTTTTGGTGCTTGAATTCGCCCAAGACTTCTACTGTAAAATCTTTGCCAATTTTTTTTTGCATACTTAATCTAGGCTCCACCAGAAACAGGTTAAACTTAGGGATGTAATTGACCCGAGCACCTGTTTTGATATTAAAATTGTTTTCAGCGTTCCGATACCCCACTTGCCCTACCAAGGCATGTTCTCGGATGACATCGGAATTTAAACGTTTGAATCGGGGTTGGTCAATGTCGTTCAGATTGGTTACTTCCGACTCCACAAAATGATAGCCACCTTTAAATTGAATCGCGTTCTTATTCCATATCCCTTCTAAACGAAGCCCAGTTTCTGAAACGATATTTTCCTGTAAAAATCGCTGCCGCTCCAATACGTTGGCATTTACGCCTTGCAACTTGTAATCGGTTTCGTAGATATGAAATTCGGTGGCAAAAACATCTGTCCAAGCGCGCCGATAATTGATACCTCCGGCAATATTGTATTGTAACAAACTACTTTGTCGTGTCTGCGAGGACTGGTTTAAGGTTGCCGTTTCATCAAAATCTAAGGTATTGTTGAGAAAGATGAAGTTTACCCGAATAGCATCACGTTCCGAGGGTTTGTAAAGCCAACGGAAAGAGGTATCATAAAAGGTAAAACGTTGGTCTGAATTTACAACGTTGCGTTCGTTTTGTTGCACTTCGGTTTCCTGCACGATACGGTCAAAATAATTCTGGTAGGTGGGTGTACGCACCAGATCGTCGAGGGAGCGGCGTGCGGCCACTTGCAAGGACGATTTTCCTCCCAAAGGGATGTCTGCAAAAGCATCGGCACTTAGGAAATTAACACCTACATTTCCTTTAAATTCGGTTTGTAATTGGGTGTCAGTCTGCATGTGAATAGTGCCAGAAACCCCATCGGTATAAGAAACATCGGTACCATTGGTAATGACCACCGCCGTTTTGGTGATTTGTGGATTAAAACTGGATATCAATCCAAAAAAATGACCAGATTTGTACATTTTTATATCGTCCCAAAGCATCAAGTTTTGGTCGTGCGAACCGCCTCTAATATTAATGTTCGATACTGTTTCGTCCACACTTTGCACACCTGGAAGGGCTTGTACGGTTTGCAAAACATCGGCCTCAATAAGGCCCGGCAATAAGTTGAACTTAGAGAAATCGACAACTGTGCTACCGTCCGCTTTTTTGTCAATTCCACGTACCAGATAGCCAGTAAGCGTTACGGGCGAAAGCTCTTGCAATGCTTCGCGCATACCGATTACGCCACATTCCATTTGGTCAAATTGCGATACAGCTTGGGTAATGGGCAGAAAGCCCAGATAATCAATAGTAACTTTTTGATTTAAAGAATTAACTTCCAGTTCAAAATAACCCTTTTCATTGGTAATGGTATAGTTGCCTAGGGTTTTGATGCTTGCCCCTACCAAAGGTTCTTGAAATTGGGCATCCTGCACATAAGCACATAATTTTATGGCTTTAGTAATGGTAATCACGCGTTCCCCTACTTTGGAAAATCTTAAGTCCGTTTGTTTTTCTAAAAATCGGAGCATTTTTTCAAGGGAAAGTCCGTTCGAAAAAGGAAGGGCTTCTAGGCCCTCCAGCAAACTACTTTCATAATTGAACTGAATGTTATGCTGGGTGCGAATAGTTTCCAAAAGTTCCACTATGGGAATTTTATTGTGCTTCACTTGGGCATGGAGCAGTCCAATCCACAATAGACAAAATAGGAATAGCGGTTTAGAGAACCTAAGGTGCGCCATGGACTAGTGTCACGATTTGGCCGTTTATTTCGTAGCTAAGTCCCAAAGTTTGGGCAATAGCGGTTAGGGCATTATCTAAATTATTATTTTCAAAAGCGCCCGTAAAACGCATATTTTCTTTAGTTTCATTAATGACTTTAATGTTGTATTGTTTTTCCAGTTCGGCAATTACGGTTTTCAAAGATGCGTCTTCAAAAACACTTAATTGGTTTATCCATTGGGGTTTTCTAAGGGCAACGTCTGTTTCCTTTATTATATCGTTATTAACTGTAAGCGACTTTCCCGCCGGAAGTTTGGTGATTTGTCCCTTGTAATTTACCTCAACCAAACCCTCGTAACAAACCACTTCAAAAATGCTGTCGCGAGCAGTTACATTAAATTCGGTACCCAAAACGCTAACGGTGCCGTAGGGTGTTTCTACCTCAAAACGCTGTCCTTTTTCCACCTCAAAAAAAGCTTCACCGCTTAGGGTAAGGGCTCGGTTGTCTTCCCATTTTTTAGGG
>JBGSQM010000044.1:0-10416 GCA_041738035.1 Cellulophaga sp. | reverse complement strand
CTTCACTTTCGTAATAAGGGGCTAAATTTTCTGGTTGTGGATAGGTCGCAAGCATATCCAATTCATTATCATAATGAAGCTCAAATTCTTCTTGAGTAACGGAGTAGTCTTTAGTTTTTAAATAAAACTTCATTGTAGTTGTGTGTACCTAAATTTTGTTTTTTAAGATCACGAAGATACTTTAAAACTAAAGGATTGGGAACAGAAATTTTGTCTAAACAATCTTTTTCTATGTAATTTTAGATTTCCACAGCTATGTAATAATTTTTTCTATACACTTTAGTTCTTGTATTGAAAAGCTCTGAGGGTTCATCACCAATTTGCAACAACTCATTTCCTGTTGCTGCAAAAAAGGGCGCGCTATATTTACTCTTTTGTCATCAATTTCTACTTCGTAAAAAGAAAAGGAAAAGTTTTGTTCATTTATCACAGAAGGAATATTTTCCTAAACACCAAATTGGTTTAATTGAAATTTAGTATTAACATGATTATAAAATGGTTCAGCTTCTTTTGTGTCTGTAAAAATAAATAGTTTCCTTATTGTCAAACTTCGTTTAAATTTTTTTCCTTTAGTTATTTTTTAATCTTTAATATGGGGAGCAATACGTAATGGAATACAAGATGTCAATATTAAAACAAAAACAATTAAACGATGGTACTTTCATATAAACTGGGAATAGCAAACAATTTTCATTTATTAAAAATCACACCAAAAAACGCAAATCATACTAGCCACCTAATAGTTTTATAGGCAAATCTACTCGTTAAAATATAGGAGCTGCAGCTTTTTCTGGGGTTAAAAATTTCAGATGTATCAATTGAATTATGATACATTTATTGAGGGTATAGGGATTTTATTGCATTAAAAAGTAATCCAGCCTAAATTGCTCCACGTGGAACAATTTAGGCAGAATTAAATCATATTACTTTAGCTATCTTCCTACATAAACCAATAAAACACTAATATCACTTGGAGAAACACCACTTATTCTGGACGCTTGCGAAATGGTTACAGGTTGAATTTTAGTCATTTTTTGTCGAGCTTCGGTGGATAATGACTTTAATTGGTGATAATCAAAATTAGCTGGTATTTTTACATTTTCTAATCTATGTAGTTTGTCTGCGTTGTTTTTCTCCTTGGTTATGTAGCCTGAATATTTTACCTGGACTTCTGCCTGTTCTAAAACTTCAACATCCAAATTATGTTTTTTTACAAAATCAGAAACAGCATCCAATGTTAACATGTGCTCCATAGTTACATTTGGTCTAGAAAACGATTTAAACATTTTGTCGGACCGCGACACTGTAGCCGAATCAACACTTTCTAATATGGGATTTATATCGTCGGGTAGTACGCTGGTTTCTCTGAAAAATTGAATGAATTTTTCTGATTTTTCCAACTTATCCTCCATGCGTTTTAATCTATCTTCTTTGGCTAGGCCTATTTCGAAACCTTTAGGTGTTAAGCGTAAATCAGCATTATCTTGGCGCAACAAAGTCCTGTATTCTGCTCTTGACGTAAACATACGGTAAGGTTCCTCAGTGCCTTTCGTGATTAAGTCATCAATTAGTACGCCGATATATGCCTCGTCTCTTTTAAGAATAACGGCATCATTTTCAGTGATTTTTTGATGTGCGTTTATCCCCGCCATTAAACCTTGTGAAGCAGCTTCCTCGTACCCCGTGGTTCCATTAATTTGTCCTGCGAAGTAGAGATTTTCAATTAACTTAGTCTCTAAGGTGTGCTTTAATTGTGTTGGCGGAAAGTAATCATATTCGATGGCGTAACCCGGTCTAAAGAATTTTACATTTTCAAAACCAACAACAGATCTTAGTGCTTTGAATTGAACATGTTCAGGTAGAGAAGTTGAAAAGCCATTTACATATACTTCAACTGTATCCCAGCCTTCTGGTTCCACAAATAATTGATGACTGTTTTTATCTGCAAAGCGGTTGATTTTATCTTCTATGGATGGGCAATATCTGGGGCCTAAACTTTTAATACGTCCGTTAAACATAGGCGACCTGTCAAATCCTTCGCGTAATAAGTTATGTACCAATTCGCTGGTGTGCGTCATGTGGCAGTCGCGTTGATAAGCTAATTTCTTTGTTGAAGTATAGCTAAATTTCTCAGGATGCTCATCTCCTGGCTGTGGAATCATTTTGGAATAATCTAAAGATCTGCCGTCTACTCTTGGTGGTGTTCCTGTCTTCATTCTGCCGCTTTCAAAACCTAATCCAACTAATTGTTCCGTGATTCCAGTAGCAGCTTTTTCTCCAGATCTACCTCCGCCTAATTGCTTGTCTCCAATGTGTATTAAGCCGTTTAAGAAAGTACCATTAGTTAAAATTACGGATTTAGCCTTAATGGAGGATCCTAAAGAAGTTATAACCCCCACGGCTCTATGATTCTCAATCAATAGGCTAGAGACCATTTCCTGATAGAAATCAACATTAGGTGTATTCTCTAAGGCCATGCGCCATTCCTCGGCAAAGCGCATGCGATCGTTTTGCGTTCGCGGGCTCCACATTGCTGGACCTTTAGATTTATTTAACATTTTAAATTGTATAGCTGATTTATCGGAAACAATTCCGCTATAACCTCCGAGGGCATCAATTTCTCTTACAATTTGTCCTTTTGCAATACCACCCATAGCCGGGTTGCAAGACATTTGTCCAATGGTTTGTAAGTTCATGGTAACCAAGAGCACTTTAGACCCCATATTGGCAGCAGCAGCAGCGGCTTCGCAACCTGCATGTCCAGCGCCAACTACAATAACATCGTATTCTTTATCAAACATAATTTTAATGTTCCACGTGGAACAATTTTATTTTTTCTTCTTCTTTACTTCTCATCAGAGCACTTTCTGCATCCGATTTATCTTTAAACCCCATAAGGTGTAATAAGCCGTGTGCCATGACTCTTAATAATTCTTCTTTGAAAGACACTTTAAATTCTAAGGCATTATCTTTTACCCTATCAATCGAAATAAAAATATCTCCTGAAATTAATTTTCCTTCACAATAATCAAAAGTGATAATATCGGTTAAGGTATCGTGTTTTAAATATTCAATATTTATTTCCAAAAGATAAGCGTCTGAACAATAAATATAAGTTAAGCTACCTACATCAAATTTTTCAGAACTAATAATTCTACTTAACCAATCGGAATAATAGAATTCATTCTCTAAATCAAAGTCAGTCTCGTAATTAAAATCAATCATTATTTTTAAAGTACTCTTTTATCTTGGTTTGTATATTTTGCCGCAAAGGTAAGGCTTGTCTATTTAAAATCTCTTCTTCAATTTTAAAATCATCATAAGAGTTTGGTTTCGTTGTAATAGGATTTGCAAACTTGTTTTTAGAGGTAGCGCTTTTCCGCTCATTTTTCTTACCTTGTTTTAAGGCTGCACCTTCCAATTTTAGTAATTGATATTGTATGATATTTGCTTTTTCCATAGTGCTTGGAGTAATCCCATTTTCTAATAAATTATCTTGAAAATCTTCCATTTGCCGTAATAGTTTTTGAGCCAATTGCCGATCAGCATTTTCAATTAAATTGTTTAATTGATTTTCCAATGAATTTTTAATAATTTCCTGTTGCTTGTAAATTTCATAAATCTCTTTTATTTCAGCCTCAGAAATTCCTTCGTTACCATTGCCATTGCTTTGTGAACCTTGCCCACTTTTATTGCCTTTTAAACCTTCATTCTCGCCATTCTCACCATTTTGTCCAGAGTTGCCTTGCTTGCCTTGTCCAGTTTGGTTTCCTTGCTTTCCGTTATTTCCTTGTTGGCCATTCTCACCTTCTTTGCCTTGTTGCCCCTCCTTGCCAGATTCACCTTGTTCTCCTTTTTGACCTTCCTTACCCTGTTTGCCTTCTTTGCCTTCTTGCCCCATTTTATCCTTTAATGCTCCTTGCGCTTTAATAATATCTGGCAATTGAAAATCCTCGCCTTGCCCTTTACCTTTGCCAGATTTCATACTTTGTTGCATATTTTCTAAAATAGAGGCCAACAAATCAGATAAGGTGTTTCCGCTGGTTAAAGCATATTTTTGGTAAGAAGCTCCTTGATATCTATTGGACTCGGCAATGGC
Source organism: Cellulophaga sp. (assembly GCA_041738035.1). GTDB lineage: Bacteria > Bacteroidota > Bacteroidia > Flavobacteriales > Flavobacteriaceae > Cellulophaga. The sequence goes on along the minus strand of JBGSQM010000044.1, from coordinate 6,317 downwards.
GTCCATAGCTTTATCTGTGTTGTAAAAAACCTCGGTAATATTACTGTTAATTTCCTCAGAAATTTCTGGAACACGAAGCGATAAAGAAAATAAACTATCATCAATATGCTCAAAAAGCGTTTTTAATTCTTGTTGTTTAATAATCGCTTGCGATTGGTTTGCAAAAGTACCTTCATCGGCATTTAATCCCTCCATTAAATTTTCTTGCTTGAAGGTAAATACAATTAGATTATCGAGAATTTGACGCAGCACTTCTGCGTCTTCCGTCAGGGTTGAACTGCTCCCACCCGATGAAGATTGCGATAATTTATTGGACATTTCTTGCATCTTGTCCGCTGCAGATTTTTGCTTTTTGGAAGCTTTGTTTGCGTCAGACTGCGCATTGCCATTTTGAGATGATTGTTCTGTACCTTGCTGTTTATTCAATTCTTCTAAGGCCGATTTTTGATCTGTTTTTACCTTATTCGAAAGTTCTTTGTCAATACCAAGATCTAAAGGTTTTTTCAAATCATTATTGTCTTTTTTCAATTCGTCAATACTTTTATCAAGTTCTGTGAAGGCCTTATTTAGATCCGATTGATTTTTTTTACTATCGTTTTCTAATAATTTTAATTTGGAAAGCAATTCTTGTTTTTCCGCTAATTTTGCTAAATCCTTGGCCAACTGCGAAGCTTTTTCAGTAACATAATATTGTTTTGTTAACTCTAAAAGTTGTTCTAAATTACGCTGACTACTTTTTTGTTTTTTTGCTATGGCTTCCAACTTTTGTGCGAGTTCTTCTTTATTAATTTTATCGGCTACTTTTTGCAATTCTTCTAATAACTTTTTGTTTTTCTCTGCCTGCAATTCTTGTCTTTCTAAACGCTCTTGAAGCAGTTGGTTAAGTTTATCATCTTTATTTAGATTTTGAAGGTTTTCTTTTAGTTGCTTAGAAAATTTTTGCATTTGCGCTTCCTGCAATTCTTGCTTTTCTAAAAAATTATTTACTTTTTGTTTGTCATTGAAGCTTAAATCGGTTTTTTCTTTTTGTTCTGTATTGATTTTATCAAGGGATTGTGATTGTTTTTTGAATTTTTCAATAGATTTATCAAAATCGGAAATTAGACTCTGCTGTTGAATTAACTGCCTGTCTTTTAATTCATTATCATCGAGATAATCAGCGCTAAATACCTGACTTTTAGATACTTTACTACCATTTACACCGTCATTATCGGCAACTTCAAAATAAAAACTATAAGAAGTATTTTCTTTTAAATCTAATCCTGAAGGATAGGTATAATAAAACTCATCAACCACACCATTGGTGTTTAGTAAGTTCTTTCTAAAGGTTTCTTCAGGAGCGGTGGCGTCAAAATAAACGAGTGACACATTTTTTAAACCATAATCATCTGTGATTTCTCCTTTAAAATATCGAACGTTGGGCTGAAGTGAATCCGTGCTTTGCGCTACATTGATTGTGGGGTATGCATCTTTAATCACTTTCAAGGAATAGCTTAAAATCTCGAAATTAGTTACGTTGTTATTTGATGTTGTAATGTTGTAATCAAAGGTGTTTTTTATGGTTTTTGATAATGAAAATTGTTGGTCATTCAATTTAAAATCGTAAACTGTATCGTTTGTGTTTAGTGCTATGCGCTTGGTGTTATTAGTATTGATGATCCAATTTACTTTTGTTCCTTCGGGCAGAATAGCATCGCCCACATTTTTTAATATTTCAGATTTTTTATTGATATATTTTGGATATTGCAATTCAAGAGAGAAATTGAGAATAGATGGTGTTTCCAAAACATTTAAGGTATATTGTTTTGAACTTAAATCATTTGCAATAAAACTAAAGTTTAAGGATGATTTAGCGGATTTTATAGGGTAGGTAAATATCCCAGCTTCTTCTTTCATCAAAAATTCATTCCCATCTATCAAGATATAAACCAATTCAGGACGCACATTGCCTTTGATTTCTAAATTTACTTGATAATCCTCATGATAATACACCGTAAGTTTATCAGATATTAAATTAAAAGTAAAAGGCGCAGGCTGTTCAAAAGCCATATTGTAATTGAATACCCTTTGGTAAGTACTAAAAAACGAACTTATATTGCCTGAAAACCACAATAAAAGTACAATGATCAGAGGCCCAGCCAAAAGCTTAATTTGTTTAATAGCTCCTTGATAGTTAATTGCCTTACTAAAATCGAAGCTAGTAAAAGAAGATGAGCGCTGCTCTATACTGGCTAAAAGCAAATCAGATTGTTCAGGGTGAGAAGCTAAATCAAACAAATTATATAACTTATCACTAATCTCAGGAAAGTGGTTGCCTATGAGCTGAGAGGCATCTTTTTCGGACAAACCCTTTTTAATCTTAAACAAATAAAACAAGGGAATAAGTATGTATTTATACAATAAAACAGCTCCTAAACCAATCAAAAGCAACAAAAGCAGAAGTCTCCCCGTGGAACTTAACCATAAAAAGTATTCTAAACTCAACAGAAACATAAAAATTAAAGCGCCAAGACTTACAAAAAGGATGAGACCTTTTATCAAAACAAGCCTATAATGCTTTTTAATAAATTGCTGTAATTTGTCCTGTATGATGGTGTATGAATTCAATATAAGATTTTTATTGCTAAGATACTGGAAAAAAGATGCTTAACCTTTTCTGCTAAAATATTTAAGATAAAATTAAATATTAAGCATCAAAAATGTAATTAAAACAAGCTTTTAGGTCAAAATTAAAATTTCTGAGCAACAGAATAAAAAAGAACACCACAGTAATTAATTATATTTGTACTTAAATTTATCAGTTATGAATACCAAAGTACGTGTACGTTTTGCTCCTAGCCCTACTGGGCCTTTACATATTGGTGGGGTTAGAACCGCACTTTATAATTATTTATTCGCAAAAAAACAACAAGGCGTTTTTATTTTAAGGATCGAAGATACAGATCAAAACAGGTATGTAGAAGGAGCAGAGCAATATATAATTGACGCGCTAAATTGGTGTAATATTCCTTTTGATGAAGGGCCAGGTAAAGAAGCTGGCTTTGGACCCTACAGACAAAGCGAAAGAAAACATTTGTATAAAAAATATGCCGACCTTTTAATCCAAAAAGGTAAGGCGTATTATGCTTTTGATAGCAACGAAAGTTTAGACCAGCATAGAAAAAACCACGAAGAAAAAGGGAAAACCTTTATTTATAATTGGCATAATCGTTTAAAATTAGACAATTCGTTATCGATGATGCCCGAAGAAGTGCAAAAGCGCATATCTTCTGGAGAAGATTATGTTATTCGGTTTTTAACGCCGCCTGATGAAAAATTGGAGTTGTTAGATATTATTCGAGGTACAATGACCATTGATACCAATGTTTTAGATGATAAAGTACTTTTTAAGAGTGACGGAATGCCAACCTATCATCTAGCAAATATTGTGGATGACCACTTAATGGAAATCACCCACGTAATTCGCGGTGAAGAATGGCTGCCGTCTTTAGCTTTACACCAACAATTATATGATGCTTTTGAGTGGCAAGCTCCAGAATTTTCGCATTTACCTTTAATCATGAAGCCTGTGGGAAAGGGCAAACTAAGCAAACGCGATGGAGAAAAATTAGGATTTCCGGTATTTCCATTGTCTTGGAATGAATCTGTTGGTTATAAAGATGCGGGTTATTATCCAGAGGCGGTGATAAATTTCTTAGCTCTTTTAGGCTGGAACCCTGGCACAGAACAAGAAATATTTAGCCTTGAAGAATTGGTGCAAATATTTACTTTAGAAAGGGTGCACAAAGCAGGAGCCAGGTTCGATCCTGAAAAAACCAAATGGTATAACCAACATTATTTACAAGAAAAAAACAATAAAGAACTAGTTGTACCATTTCAAGAAATTCTTTCACAAAAAGGAATAGGTATAAAAGGCGATGCACAAATAGAAAAAGTAATTGATTTAATAAAAGAACGTGCTACATTTATTGGGGACTTTTGGGAATTAAGTGATTACTTTTTTGTGACTCCAAATGCTTATGATGAAAAAGCCATCCATAAACAATGGAAAGAAGGTACTCCCGAAATTATGAAACAGTTAATTGCTGTTTTAGAAGGAATAACTGATTTTACTTCTGAGATCATCGAAACTTCTGTAAAAGAATGGATTGCCAAAGAAAATTATTCTTTAGGGAAAGTAATGCCTCCATTGCGTTTAGTGATTGTTGGTGAAATGAAAGGGCCGCATATCTTCGATATTTTAGAGCTTATTGGTAAAGAAGAAACCATACTCAGAATTGAAAAGGCAATAAAACAAATACCTTAAAAAATAATCGTAACAATATCACAAAAAGAATACCAATCTCATAAAGAGTTTGTAACTTCATCCATTAACTAAAAAAAATCAATTATGAACTTTTTTCTAATATCCTTAATCTTTTTCGGTTTACTCATTTTATTTTCATCATTTTTCACCGTAAAACAACAAACAGCGGCCATAGTGGAACGCTTTGGTAAATTCAATAGCGTAAGAACATCAGGTTTACACATGAAAATTCCTCTAGTGGATAAAATTGTGGCACGTGTTGGTCTTAAAATCCAACAATTAGATGTTGTTATTGAAACAAAAACTTTAGATGATGTTTTTGTGAAATTAAAAGTTTCTGTACAATATGTTGTTTTAAGAGAACAGGTTTACGATGCCTTTTACCAATTAGAATATCCACATGAACAAATTACGTCATTTGTGTTTGATGTGGTTCGCGCCGAAGTTCCAAAAATGAAATTGGATGATGTTTTTGTTAAAAAAGACGATATTGCTATCGCCGTTAAAAGCGAATTACAACAATACATGTCCGTTTATGGTTATGACATTATCAAAACTTTAGTGACCGATATAGATCCAGATGCACAAGTAAAACAAGCCATGAACCGAATTAACGCATCGGAACGTGAAAAAATTGCTGCCCAATTCGAAGGTGATGCTGCCCGTATTTTAATCGTTGAAAAAGCAAAAGCAGAGGCAGAATCTAAAAGATTGCAGGGTATGGGTATTGCAGATCAGCGTAGAGAAATTGCAAGGGGTTTAGAGGAATCTGTTGAAGTACTGAATAAGGTAGGTATTAATTCTCAAGAAGCTTCTGCACTAATTGTGGTTACGCAACATTATGACACCTTACAATCTATAGGGGAACATACAAACGCAAACCTAATTTTATTACCTAATTCACCGCAAGCAGGTAGCGATATGTTAAATAATATGGTGGCATCATTTACCGCAAGTAATATGATTGGCGAAAGCATGAAGAAAAATAAAGCTTTACCTCCAAAGAAAAAAGAATAATATAAAGATTATACAAAAACAAAAAAGTCCGATGGGTATCCATCGGACTTTTTTGTTTTATACTATTTGGTAGTTTACATACTACTCTTAGTTTTCTTAAGACTTTGCTCAATTAGATAGTATATCATAGGTTCGGTATTAAATTGAATATATAGAAGTAAATATGCATCTTAAAACGATTTGAACACGCTTAAACCTAACACCTATATACTTGTGTTCAAAAAAATCGCAAAACGCTTAAAAAGACATCGTTTAAAGTCGTTTTTAATAATAAATACCAATCGTTATTAAACTAGTGATAAGAGAAAACTATAGTGCTCTTTTTCTTGCTTTAAATCTAGTAGTACTTTAAACCAAATATAAGACAGAAATGTAAATTTGACTTTAAAAACTGTCCCAAGCCAGCGTTGCACAAACTATTAATCCGAATAACTTTTGAACATTTTGAAGAACAGCATAGGGTTATTTTAAAAAACTAAATATCTTTAAAAAAAATAAAGTGGACCTACCTAAAATATAAAACTTTTTCAAATAAGATATTTTGAATTAATAGCTTTTCTATATATCTAAATAGCCTTTCGTTCCTTAAAAATATTGTCCTATTCCAAAAACAATTCCATTAGTAGCTTCATTACCAATGCCAAAACCATAATCTAATCTAAAAACAGCATTAAAAATACGTTTATGTATAAAACGGATTCCTAATCCAGGATAAAGTGGATCAAGTCATAAAGTTGTGGGATTTTACATTTAGGCAAAAATATTAGTTAGTCTAAAGAGGAAGAATTCTACGTTTCTAACGCCTCTAAATTGGGCTCTAAATGCTTTAATTTTTGCGTTGAAAGATTCCGCTGATGCATTGGTACTTCTGTTATCAAAATAATTTAATATGTTTTTATAATGGATAGCCATGGTTCTAGAGATTGTATTAAAGCTTTTGAATGCTGCTTGTCTTACTTTCTCATCCCATTTAGCTAAGCGTACAAGTGCCGAA
>JBGSQM010000234.1:0-35121 GCA_041738035.1 Cellulophaga sp. | reverse complement strand
AGATTTTCGTCTCTAAGAACAACTTTAAAATCAATATCAGCATTTAATTCAGCTATTTTATTGATAACAGGCAAAGTTTGAGCGGCATCGCCACACCAACTTTCGGTAAGGACTAGAAATATAAATTTTTTTTTAATTTTTTTAATCTCACTAACAACAGTATCACGCAACTTTAGGGTTTTATCTAAACGCTTCATCCGTTTATCATTCAACAATGTGTAATTCGCTAAATCTTCACTTTGTACGGGGCCAGTACTTTTATTTTCTAATGCTAATTGTGTTACCATAGCTCGGTAATCACCATAAGAAATCGCTTTGGATAAACTTTCTCTAAGGCTATTACTAAATGCATTTTCTATCGAATTTTTTGTTTGATGTTCCATTTTAAAATTATTTACCACAAACATAGTATGCTTACTATTGACAAAACCTGAACTATATCATATTTTAACATGAAAATTTGTGAAGTAATTACAAAAATACAGAAATAAAAATCAGCGGTAAATCAGATTTTTGGTTGAAGTTTCATTCTGAAAAACGCTTGTTAAAAATCGAACATATCACCTAAAAATGAAGCGCTTTTCTTTTTTTATAACTAATATCTTGCCGAAAATAAACAGTTTCTTGTGGTCTTGAAATATTTTGTGAAGAGCGTTAAATAATTTTTCAAGTTTAGCAAGGTAAAGCGAGACCCTGCGACAACCTTGATAATAGTCTATTTCAACACCATTGCGTTCGCTCATTATTAAACTTATGTTACAATTTGGACACGCTATAATTTTATTTATTTAATTGAACATATTTTCTATAACTTTAATTTTATCTTTTGACAGCGAATCGAGTTTAGTTGACGTTTTATTAATTATTGAATCTAATTTCTTTACTTTGTCGCTCTCAAAGTTAATTAAGGTGTCGAGTGCTTTTACTTTATCTAACTCTCTGTTTACAAGAGAGTCTAACATCTCTGTTTTTTGATTTAATTGGTTGAGTTTTTCTTCAGCCTTTTTTGACAGGTCTGCACAAGAAGTTAAAATTCCGAATCCGGCTATGAGCACCAAACTGCCTTTTATTATCTTTTTCATTTTTATGTATTGATTTACCCGAAAGTTAATTTTAAAAATTTTGAATACTATTTATCCAAAGTCCGTTTATAATACCATTTAAAATTACTGGTCTAAATTGTATTGAACTTAGCATACATAGTGAATTTTATTAAGGATTTATCTAATTAAAAGCCACCAAAATACATCTGGTGGCTTCACTATACTTAAATATAACTCAACAAATATTTAACTACAAATTTATTATGATCTATCACATTTATTTGCACAAATATGTGGATCAAAATTTTCAGGTAAGTAAAGATTTACATCAAACCCTAAATCTATTTCCTGTGCTTCTTCAATATATTGTATATCGTCTAAATCTAATTTAATTCCTTTATAAGGATTAAAATCAGCAGGTAAATAAAAGTAAGGATTAAAGCCTAAATCTACTTCTTGCTCTACTTTCACGTAAGTTATGTCTCCGATATTTAAAATACAACAAGCATCCATAACTCTTTCTTTCTTAAAAGGCGCTTTTACTACAAAGTCGTCTTCAGGATTGGTATGAGCATTAAGGGTATTAAAAAAAGTAAATATTACTCCGGTTAAAATTAATTTATAGGTATTCATGATTTTTTATTTAAAAATTATTTTCATTAAATTTTGCGTACTTACACAAATTTATTTTCAATTTTATCAGTACAATTTCGCTCTAAAAGGTAAAAAAGCTGGGTTTACATAACTATAATAGTTTAAAATTATTCCGATGCAAAAATACAAATAAAAGAAATATATAAATAGTAATACATCGTTAAATAATAGTTAAACTATTTATGTACAATAGTATTACTACTAATTTATAAATTACAAAGGCGAAATGTCACCTATTTAACTGATTATTAGTAGTTTATTTATTATAAACGGCCTCTGTTATTTGTAGATCTTTCTAGTTGACCTGTGAAAACCCTTTTAAGGGAAAATAAATAAATTTAAAAGAAATAGTATTCAGTTTCGCTCGAATTTTCTAGGTTACCAAAGATTATTACTAAAAATAGTGTGGTCACAAAAGTTAAAAACCAGATTTTAATCCCTTATTCTTACCATTTTAAATATTTATTTATCTTTACATCCAAATGATTGTAATAATACACCCTGTATAGTAGGAAATACTAACTCTTTTACAATTGCACTAAAACAAATAATCTCAAAAGAATTTTAAAAATTGGTTTAAACAAATTATCTAAAAGCGCTTTTATCCTTAGATAATTTTAGTTGATGGTTTTTTGATAATAAAATACGTCTGCTATCTTAATTATTCCTAAATAGTATAAATCAAAATTGTAACAAACATATCAAAGCTTGAATCAAAGTATAAAGCTAACATCTTGTGATACTATCTTAAAAACGACACATTGAGTGCATATAGTATTAAGGACCCACTTATATGATATTAAGAGTGATTAGGTGAATGAAATTAATTATAACTATTTTAGTGGTAGGTTTCTATCTAATGTCATAGTAAAACACAAATTATGCAACAAAATATCTGTATCATTGATGATGATCCAATATGTGTATTTGGAATTAAAAAATTATTGAAAGAAACAAATCTATTTGATACCATATCTACTCACGCTAATGGTTTAGAAGCTATTCAAGATTTTCAAAAAAGTATAGATAAAAATAAAAGTTTACCAAGTATTATTTTTTTGGATATCAACATGCCTATTATGGACGGTTGGGAGTTTTTAGAAGAATTCAGAAAAATATCATTCAAAAATAGGGAACATGTGCGTATTTATATTGTTAGTTCGTCTGTAGATCCAAGAGATTTATTAAAAGCCAAAAGCATTATAGAAGTAGATGATTATTTTATAAAACCTATTACGAATAAAGCCATTCAAAAAGCTATTGAAAATGTAAATCTATAGTTTTTTAAAAACATGAAATTATAACTTATTAGATAATAATATGTGAAAAATTTTATATCTTACTTTCAAAAAAACTAATTATGGATACTTTTCTTCCTGAAATAAAGATAGACAACGATTTTATTCATAATATCCCAATTCCCGTCGCCATTGTAGATAAAAATTTGATTTTTATATCGCACTCTCACCATTGGTCTGTGGAACACAATCTCGGCAAAGAAAGTATAACTGGCGCCTATTTTTTTGATATCATCAAAAGCTTTCCAACAGAACTTAAAACAATATTAGAACACTGTCTCTTGGGAAACTCATCTGCAAACGAAGGAAAAAAATTTGATTTGAAAAATGGTGAAAATTTATGGTTGAAATGGAAAATAAACCCTTGGTTAAAAGTTGATGGAAGACTGGAAGGTTTAATTATAGTTTTAGAGAACATTACCGATAAAAAAGAAATCAACGAGCTTGTTAAAGATGCCCAAGAGGTTTCACGAACCGGTGGGTGGGAGGTTAATTTGTTGAATAAAACTTCACGATGGACAAAAATGGTTAATATTATTCATGAAATGCCTTTGGATTATGTTCCCAGGACTTTTGACGAAAATTTTGCTCATTTTAAAGAAGGTGAGCACCGAAATAAAGTACTTCATGCCGCAAAAAAAGCGATAAATGCTGGCATTCCTTGGGATGAAGAGGTTTTGATGCTTACAGGCACTCGTAAAGAAATCTGGGTTAGAACAAAGGGAAGAGTAGAGCATAATAATGGGAAATGCATAAGATTATATGGCACCTGTCAGGACATAGACCAACAGAAACGAGCTGAATTACAATACAGAGATTCTGTACGGCTTTTAACAAAAGCAGTAACAGCTTCTCAGGTGGGTACTTGGGAATATAATTTAGAAAACGGGCGCACCATGTGGGATGATGTTAATTTTGACTTGCATGGGATCAAAAAAAATAATTATGAAGGTAGCCTATATACCAATTGGAAAAACAGCATACATCCGGACGATGTAGATCGCGTAAAAAATGAAGCAAGTCTGCGGTATAAAACTAACGAAAAAGGCATTGTCGAATACAGAGTTGTATTGCCCGACGGCACTATTCGATTTTTAAAATCAACGGTAACTTTTATATCCGAAGCAAACAGCAGTATTCAGAAAGCTATTGGAATTTCGCAAGATGTTACTCCCGAAAAACTGGCAGAAATAAAACTTAAAGAGTTTGCTAAGATAACTATGGAACAAAATAATAGTCTTACTAATTTTGCTCACATGGTCTCTCACGATTTACGTGCTCATTCTACGAATTTATCCGTACTTACCGCCCTATTGCAAGACGAGAAAGATGAAAATGAGAAAAAACAAATTTTAGAAATGCTTAAAAAAGCAACCAATAGTCTAAACAGTACCGTCTGCAACCTAAATGATGTAGTACTATCCACAGATACCAATATTACTGATAAAATTGTTGATGTAAAATTACTTGAAGCTATTCATAACGTACAAAATAATATTTCAACTTTATTTAAAGAAAAAAAAGGGTTTTGCGATATTGATGTTAATGAAAAACATTCTGTTAAAGTAGTACCTGCTTATTTGGATAGCATTCTGTTAAATTTATTTACCAATAGCCTAAAATATTGTTCCTCTTTGAGAACACCAATCATAAAAATCTCCTCTAAATATAAAGACAATTTCTTAGAATTCAGCTTTTGTGATAATGGCAGGGGTATTGACCTACAAAAATTTGGTGCTAATATTTTTGGAATGAATAAAACATTTCATCGAAATAAAGATGCACGAGGCGTAGGTTTGTATATCATTAAAAATCAGATTGAAGCTATGGGCGGAACCATAAATGTTTCTAGTGAAGTAGATGAAGGCACCACATTTATTATTCGTTTTAAAATCTAAAAATATGGCGAAAGTATTTGAAAAAATTTATTTGATTGATGATGATCCTATTTACCTATTTGTGGTAAAAAAGTTAATTACGGAGCAGAAATTTTCTCAGGTAGTTACTACTTTTGAAAATGGCAAGCTAGCTATGGATAGTTTACTAGAACTTGAGGCCTTGAGTGAAAGTAAACCAAACCTTATTTTTTTAGATTTAAGTATGCCCGTAATGAATGGTTGGGAGTTTTTAGATAGTTTTAAAACCGCTCCCATACAAAATAAAGAAAAAATCAAGATTATGGTCATGAGTTCTTCTATAAACCCTACCGAGATCGACATGATAAAATCGTACTCTATAGTCGAGGATTATATCGTAAAGCCATTAACGCCAGCCGACTTACAAAAATTATTAGCTTCGTAATTTAAACCCTCAACGAATTTTAGGACTAAAATCTTGAGGTGCATTCTGTGGTAAATTTACGGTCTCTGACCCACCAGTATCATTAAAAATAAGCCATTCACTAAAGGTATAAACGGGATTTCCAAATTCGATTTCTGCTTTGCGTAATGCTCGGCCGTCTTCAAATTCGTGATTGGTATCGGAACCATCCTCACCAATAACTCCGAAAATATCAATGAGAGTTCCAAAAGGATCCAATAAAACGAAATTGTCATCTCCGTTCGAATTTGCTGCACTATTTGCTCCACCTACTAAATCTGGGACAAAACCGTATACAGCTTCAAAAACTGATGCATCTGCAGCAATTACGAGGGTGCTTTGCGCACCGATGGTATAATCTGACAGGTTTAAACTATTGGCAACTATTATATTGGCATCTGTATATCTATTTAATCTCCATCCTTTTAAACTTAAAGGATTAGTGTCCGAATTGTAAAGCTCAATAAAGCGAGCACCTAGATTATTATTTGGGTCTGCAATTTCTGAAATAAATATTCGGGTTGATGTAAATTCATTTACCAAATCTTCACATCGATCTTGAGAGAAATTTAAATCACTCTTATCATTAACCACTAAAAAATAGTCGTTATTTTCTTTTTGTAATAACGCGGTAATAGTGCCGCTTCCCTCTGGTAATATTTCATCTTGAAAATCAGAAAAACCACTATTTAAAAGTATAATTTCTTGGTCGTTACAATCGATCAAAGTTCGTTCCGTTTCCTCGGCGTCTACAGAAAAAATTAAGCCTATTTCTTCTAAAATTACCTCCATCCGTTTGATTTTTACCAAAGTATTTAAGTGGGCATCTAAATCATCATCAAGTGTAATTTCTGTTGCCACTATGTCGGACTTTTTATCACAGGCGATAAAAATGTGCTGGTTGACGATACTGGCCGGTAATCTACCAACTGAGGCGTTTCCGAAGGAAGTAAAAACACCGCCAATTTTAAAAATATCTCTACTTTTCCCTAAATACAGGCCTTTTAGTTTAATTAAAATTTTCGATCCTATTGGATAAAATAAATGAGTATCTCGAATATCAATCTCTATTTGAAATCCGTCTGTAGGGTTGTCAGGTGTATCTTGAAAATGCAAAACACTAAAAAAATTTCCAGCTTTATCCGAAGAAATAACAAAACCCTCAATAACTAAATCTTCTTGAATTTGCAGTGTTTCTTCAACATAAATTGCTTTTACTTGAGCATAAGTGCTATTGGCAACCAAATTTGAAGAACAAGCAACCTCCAGGGCATCAAAATTTCTACCATCCACACAGGAATTTAATAGCAGTAAAATACCAATAAGCCAAACCAACAACGTTCGGGTCTTTCTAAAAATTAAAATGTTCAATATTACATTCATCATACCAAACGTTTAAAAACTTATTGCCACATTTAAAAAAAAGGTTCTGCCAAAGCCATACCAATATCTTGGTGCAAATGAGGGGTTACCGCTCAAATTATCTTGTTGCAATTGACCAAAATTTCCGTTTCTACTTTGCTCGAAGCCTCCTGTTCTAAAAACAGTGTCAAAAACATTGTTTATACTGGCAAATACACTTATATACCTTCCTGTTTTTAGCCAGGATTTACCCCCAATCAAATTCAATAAATAAAAATTATCTAAGGGTTTTTGGGCTAGTAATGCATTTACATTTTCAGGAGTTGCATCTGGAAAATTAAGCCCTGTTTCTGGATCTAAATAAAAACTCTCAGTTCTGGTAATGGTCGAAATATTAGCATAATTATTTCCCAGATAATTGGCTGTTAAACCCACCCACCAATATTTTGGATCGCGATAATTAATCCCCAAGGCAAAAGCCTGTTGTGGGCCTTGTGCTAGTTTGTAATCCTTGATCGCAGCCTGCCCTAAATCTATTCTACCTTCTAAATTTATTAAATCTTCTTCAGCACCAGCAGTATCAAAATTAATAGATACGTTAGGGTTGCTGGCATACACCAATTTATTAATGGCAGCAACCGCTGTTAATTGCACGGTCGATGAAATCTGATATTCTAACCCTATCTCTGTACCTAAGTGTAATTTATCTAAATCGGTTAAAACCTCTTGAACGAAATCAGACCCAACGCCAGCATCTACAAAAAAGAAGTTAACATCCGTACTGTTTTGAAATCGAGTATAAAATCCTGTAATTCTGCCTGTTAAATTAGGTAATCTTAAAAAATAGCTTGCATCTCCTGTACTTATTTTTTCTGATTGCAATTCTGAAACCGATTGGTTATTTTCTCTTGGATTAATAAACGCATTTTGTAATACTGGTGCTTCATTTAATAATGCAGCGTTTAAACCTAACCAATGTCTGCCATTTAATTTGTAGGTTGCTCCACCTTTTATTCCAAAATTTGAAAAAACTAATTTTTCACTTAGCCCTAAGGAATTATTTATAAAGCGCTCGTTTTGGTACAGGCCTTTTCTTTGGTAATTGGTATTGGTATAGTTTGCGGCCAAAAATGCGCTAAGGGCTTTTTTATCATAATTGAGCTGAGAGAAGGCTTCGAGTTTTTCTGCAAATAATTGATAATTATAATTAAAAATATCGCCTTCATTCTTTTGAATATTTCCACTTGTATCGTTCAAGGTATTCGAGAAAGCATCAATATCTTCATGGAAAGTAGCTCCCAGTAAATCGTTAATCTGAGCGTAATTATTAGAGTTCATTTTTTGAAAATTGACACCTGCATCAAGCCTTAAAGCATTATTTAATTTTATATTGGCATTCGAATTTGCCGTCAACTGGTTTTCTTTTGAAATATCATCATAAAGCACATAAGCGGCTTTTTGGCCTTCATTCGCTGTATAAATTTGATTCCAGTTGAGTTGTGGATTATCTAAAAACCCCTTTTTTGCCAGATTTGCACTAATGAAATTAGCGCCAATTGGGCTATTAATATAAAAGCTAGGCAGGTACCTGTAAAAAGTAGGATCAGGATTTGGCGCATTGTAAAAGCCCAATCTACTGCGAGAGTTTATACCAGTTTGGTAAGATACTCCTGTAGTAAGTTTTACATTTTCTGATTGGTAAAAATGATTAAAAATAAACATAGGCTCTGCAATTTTACGTTCTCTAGAGTTTCTAATTTTACCATCTTGCTCGCCCCAATGCGGATTGTAGCGATTTCCGATAAGTTCATAAACTTCCTCTGTTACCGCCGAGGACCTTCCTCTGCGATTTGACGCTAAAATACCGGTAAATAGAAAACTATTTTTTTCGTTCATTTTAAATTCTAAAGCCCCATAAAATGAAAAGGCATCATATAAAGTGCCCTGAATATAGCCTTCTTCTGCCCATCTTCTTGAACCTGAAACGGTGTAAGCCAATCCTTTGCTATTGAGTGGCGCAGTGTAAGTAGCCATAATTCTACCGCCATAGGTTCTGTTTGAGGCAGAAGACGAAAATCGAAATCCTGAACGCATTCCTGTAGGTCTTGTATTGATGTTGGTTGTTCCTAAAATAGCCCCAAAATTATACGCTGAGGCTTGTAAACCATTTGTAAATTCTTGATTTCTGGTTACGTCATTAAGACCTCCCCAATTGTTCCATTGTGGCCTCCCGTCAAAAAATTTATTCATTGGGATACCGTTAATAAGGACTTTTCCATCTTTGGAGTCGTACCCTCTTACACTGAAAAATGCCTGTCCGAAATCAAATGCTGCTCTGTTTAAAAAAACATCCCTTGTCGCTTGTAAGAGTCCAGTGGCATTGGCACTTAAGTCATCATCGAAAAGTTCGGCATCCGTTAAAGAAATAAGATTGTCATTTTGTTCAAGGGTAATGTCGAATTCTAAAAAAATTGTTCCTAAATCTACTATCCTCCCATTTAAAATTATTGGAATACGCTGCGTTACATGATCTTTTGCACTAATTTTGAGAATATATTCGCCTTCTAAAGTGCTTATAACTTTAAAACTTCCATCACTATTAGTACTTATTGAAATTTGAGTAGCTTCTAAATTTATTATCGCCGATGCAAGCGCATTCTTTGACTGTTTATTATTAACAAATCCTAAAATAGTGGTACTATTCTGGGATGAGACTATATTATGTTGATATAGAAAAACGAATAAAATAATTGAAATTCGCATAGAATAGGGAGATTAAAATTCTATATTATTACATTTTATTAAATTTAAGATTAATATAAATATTATCTTACAAATTTAATTAAATTATCGATTAACTTACAGAAAAAAGTGATATACAATGAAGATAGTACTATTATTTGTGATTTTATTTTTTTATTTTGATGGTCTCTCTCAAGAAAAGAGATACCAAATTAGAACCATCGCCTTCTATAATGTGGAAAATTTATTCGATACGAAAAACGATACATTAATCTTTGATGATGACCGTACTCCCGAAGGAAAAGATCAATGGACTTTAGAACGTTACCATAAAAAAATTGAAAGTATTTCAAAGGTACTTTCAGAGATTGGCAATGATGTTACCAACACTTCTCCAGACATTATTGGTCTTTGCGAAATTGAAAATAAAGCGGTTATTGAAGACCTAATTCAACATAAAAATTTACGAGAAAAAGATTACGGTATCATCCATTTTGACTCTCCCGACCAACGTGGTATTGATGTAGCCTTACTGTATAAAAAATCAGCTTTTATTCCGAGTTCATTCATAAGTCATCGATTATTACTGTTCAATGAAGATGGTTATAGAAATTATTCAAGAGACCAATTAGTGGTCGGTGGCTTTTTGGATGATGAACAATTCTACTTTATGGTGAACCATTGGCCGTCCAGAAGCGGCGGCGAAGCTCGGAGCAAACCGTATCGTATGGAGGCAGCAAAGTTAAATAAACGCATTATAGATTCTATTGTTCGTCAAGATGCGACAGCAAAAATAATCAGTATGGGAGATTTTAATGACGACCCGACAAGTGATAGCTTTAAAAAGGTTTTAAAATCAAAAGGGAATTTTAGAGAATTAGAAGTTAACGACTTATTCAATCCTATGGAAAGCCTATATAAGAGAGGCGTTGGCTCCTTAGCCTATAGAGACAAATGGAATTTATTTGACCAAGTTTTTTTTACTTCTAATCTTATTTTAAATGAAAAAGATAGCTATATGTTTTGGAAAGCAGCCGTTTTTACGCCACAATATCTGCTAGACCCTAGCGGCAAATATAAAGGCTACCCTTTGCGAACTTACGCTGGAGGTAGCTATGTTGGCGGTTATAGTGATCACTTTCCTGTGTACATGTTTCTTATAAAAGAAGCCCCGTAACCCCCAAAGGGGGAACTCTTAAAGGCTCAAAAAAATAATTCCCCTCCTTTGGAGGGGTTAGGGGAGGCTATTTTTATTCCCCCTTTGGGGATTAGGGGGCTTCAGTTTGGTGAACATCCACAGAGAGAAACTTTTGAATTTCATTATAAGGCAGCGTCATCATAATTGGCCCATCGGCATAAGAAGCTATTTCGTATTGATTGTAAATCAATTGCAAGCCTTTCTCAGAAAATCCTATGCTGGCAGGAAGATAAAAAAAATCATCTTCAAACATAAAGCCAGTGCTGTTGATCGCAGCGTTCTGCGGTATATCTTCTTGCAATCTAAATTTAATTTCGGCAAAATGATTGAAATCGTCTTTTTCTTTAAAAAGCTGTGAGTTTTCAAACAGTTCGTCTTTTTTTTTATTGAAGTTTAAAAACCCCAACGAAGAATGGCCATGAGCGCCGCCAGTAAAAATATAAGTATCTAATTTAATGGTCAAAACCTCTTTATTCTCAAAAGTTATATCGCTTTTGATGATGGCTTGCCAATCCATAATTTCATCAGGATACTTATTCTTTAAATCTTGAAACTCTTTTTTAAAAGCCATAATGGCATCATCAATACTCGCACTTTTTATATTTCCATCGAAATTTAAAAGTTTTATAATTTCTTCACGTAGCGCATTATTTATAGCTTGCCCCAATTTAGTGTCATTTTTAAATTCGAAAAGCTCAATGGCCACAGACGCACAGTCCACACATGCATCACTACTAAAATTTAAAGGTACATAAGCGGCTTCTTCCTTATTTTTGCAACCAAAGATTAGGATTAAAAAGAATAAGAAAAATAATTTTATCTTCATTTAAAGGAGAATTATATAAATTTGATTTATTTGTTAAAATACAAAGATAAGAGTAGATCTATAGCTTGAAGTAGTTTTTATGAAGGAAAAAAAGTTAAAATTCAACACCAAGCTTATTCACGGCGGTCAAGAACCAGACAAAGCCTATGGCGCGGTGATGACGCCCATTTATCAAACCTCAACCTATGCACAAACTTCCCTTGGGGAGCATTTGGGTTATGCGTATTCCAGAAGTGCCAACCCCACACGCACTGCCTTAGAAAAGTCGTTAGCAAGTATAGAAAACGGCCATTACGGAATGGCATTTGCCAGTGGACTAGCAGCAATTGATGCGATTTTAAAGCTTTTTAATCCGGGAGACGAAATAATTTCTACAAATGATTTATATGGAGGGAGTTATCGTTTGTTCAAAAGAATTTATGAAAAATACGGTTTGGTATTCCATTTTGTCAATATGCAAAATGCTGGCAGTATTGAAGCTTTTATTACCCATAAAACAAAGTTAATTTGGTTAGAAACCCCAACTAACCCTATGATGAATATTATTGATATTGAAGCAGTTGTTACACTGTCAAAAAAACATCAACTTTTAATAGCGGTTGATAATACCTTTGCTAGCCCGTATTTACAACAGCCGCTAGATTTGGGTGCAGATATTGTCATGCACTCTGCAACCAAATATTTAGGTGGCCATAGTGATGTGGTGCTAGGAGCTCTGATAGTAAAAGATGCAGCACTAGCCGATAAATTGTATTTTATTCAGAATGCAAGTGGTGCTGTTTGTGGCCCATTAGATAGTTTTTTAGTGCTTCGTGGTATTAAAACACTACATGTACGAATGCAGCGCCATTGCGAAAATGCAGTAGCTATAGCTCATTTTTTAGCAAAACATCCGAAAGTTGAAAAAGTATATTGGCCTGGTTTTGAAGAACATCCAAACCATAAAATTGCAAAAAAACAAATGAAGGCTTTCGGTGGCATGATTTCTTTTATACCTAAAGGAAGTAGTTATGCCGATACCAAAACAATTGTGGAAAAATTAAAGTTATTCACTTTAGCAGAATCTTTGGGAGGGGTAGAAAGTTTAGTTGGGCATCCTGTAAGTATGACGCATGCTAGTATTCCCAAAGAAGAACGAGACAAGTTAGGCGTTGTTGACGCACTCATCAGGTTGAGTGTTGGTATTGAAGATGTAGAAGATTTAATCAATGACTTGAATCAGGCATTACAATAAATAGTTATTAAATTTTGAAAAAAAACACTTCTGAATTATGAGAATAGTATAATTTTACCGTTATAATTTAAATTCAATAATTATACTTTTTTTAAACATCATAAAACTAACATCATCTAATTAAAAAAAATGGACGATAAAATTAAAACATTTATGGATGAGGTGCGTACCAGAAACGGTCACGAACCAGAGTTCATACAAGCAGTACAAGAAGTTGCAGAAACCGTAATCCCTTATATTGCCGGAAAGAAAATTTATAACGGCAAAAATATACTGTTGCGTATGGTAGAACCTGAAAGATTAATTTCTTTTAGAGTTGCTTGGGTTGATGATAATGGAGAGATCCATGTAAATAGAGGCTATCGCATTCAAATGAATTCGGCTATTGGTCCTTACAAAGGTGGTTTGCGTTTTCACCCATCAGTAAATGCAAGTATCCTTAAATTTCTAGCATTTGAACAAGTTTTTAAAAACAGCTTAACCACATTGCCTATGGGTGGTGGTAAAGGCGGTTCTGACTTTGATCCTAAAGGAAAATCTGACGATGAAGTAATGCGTTTTTGCCATGCTTTTATGTTAGAATTAAACCGTCATATTGGTCCAAATACCGATGTGCCCGCTGGTGATATTGGCGTGGGTGCAAGAGAAATTGGCTATTTATTTGGCATGTATAAAAAAATCAAAAACGAGTTTACTGGAGTTTTAACAGGTAAAGGTCGCTCTTGGGGTGGATCATTAATTCGTCCAGAAGCTACAGGATACGGAACAGTATATTTCGCCCAAAGTATGTTGCAAACACAAGGAAAAGATTTTGCCGGTAAAAATGTGGTGATTTCTGGTTCAGGAAACGTAGCACAATACGCCGCAGAAAAAGCGATTCATTTAGGCGCAAAAGTATTAACATTATCAGATTCTCAGGGATATATCTATGACAAGGATGGCATTGATGATGAAAAATTAGCCTTTGTAATGGATTTAAAAAACAATAAAAGAGCGCGTATTTCTGAATATACCAAAAAATATAAATCAGCTACTTTTCATGAAGGAAAAACTCCTTGGGAAGTTCCATGTGATATTGCCTTGCCTTGCGCAACACAAAATGAGTTAAATGGGGACGATGCCATAATGTTAGTCAAAAACGGATGTATTTGTGTTGCTGAAGGTGCTAATATGCCCGCAACACCCGAAGCGCATCACGAATTTCATAAAGCAAGAATTTTGTTCGCTCCAGGTAAAGCTTCAAATGCAGGTGGTGTAGCAACTTCAGGTTTAGAAATGTCTCAAAACTCATTGCGCATTAGTTGGACAAGAGAGGAAGTAGATAGCCGTTTAAAAGACATTATGAGTGATATTCACGAATCATGTATTGCTTATGGGAAGGAAGAAGATGGCTATTGCAACTACGTTAAAGGAGCCAATATTGCTGGTTTCGTGAAAGTTGCTGATGCCATGTTGGCACAAGGGGTGATTTAATTTATAAACCCAAACATTTAAAAAGCGAAGTTTCTGCAAAGTAACTTCGCTTTTTTTTAAAACAAAAAATCTGAAACTATGAAATGGAGAAAAGTTATTAGTTTATAGAATGAGGAAAATGAATAAATCTGTAATCTTTGCAGTAAGTTAAATAATCTAAAAATTCAGAAATCTAAACATGCAAAATGCAAGTTACCACTAAAGCCATCGTTTTATCGGCTATAAAATACGGAGATACAAGCCTTATTATTAAGGCTTTTACGGCATCAGACGGGTTAAAAAGCTATTTGTTAAAAGGGGTGTTAGCTTCCAAAAAAGGGAAATTAAAAACCTCATATTTTCAATTATTATCACAACTCGAGATTGTCGCTTTTCATAAAAACAAAGGCACTTTAGAAACTATTCGCGAAGCGAAAGTTAATTACTACTATCAAACGCTACACACCGATATTGTCAAAAACGGGTTGACTTTTTTCCTTGCTGAAATGTTGAGCAATAGCATTCACGAAGAGGAAGGAAACCAAAATTTATTCGATTTTTTAGAAGCTTCCTTACAATGGTTAGATGAGAATGACGACATATCAAATTTTCATATTTTCTTTTTATTGTCTTTAAGTAAATATTTAGGATTTTACCCAGATACATCTGATAAAAACGCAGCATATTTTGACCTTCAAGAGGGTGATTTTATTCATACACCTTCGCTAAACCCTTTAGTACTTGGAGGAAATTTAATTTATTTTAAACAGTTCTTAGGCATAAATTTTGATGCCATACATACTATAAAAATGAATAAAAAACATCGGCAAGAGCTGTTAAAGTTACTTATTCTGTATTTTGAATTACATTTACAAGGATTTAGAAAGCCTAAATCATTGAAGGTTTTAAATGAAGTTTTTAGTTAGTATGTCCCGTATTTTTTTTGTATTTTTTTTCTTTGTTTATCAGTTAAATTGGGCTCAAGAAATGACCATTTTGGACTTTATGTCTAAAGAACCTATACATAATGTTGCCGTTTTTAATGCGGATAAAACAAAAACTACCTTAACCAATTTTGATGGCACTTGTAATTTAGCCATTTTTGATGAAAACGAGATTATTTACTTTAAGCATTTAGGCTATGAAACCTATCGCACCACGAAAGAAATAATGTTAAAAAAGAAACAGAAAATATACTTAACGCCATTATCTCAAGAGTTGGATGAGATAGTGGTATCTATTTCAAAATGGGAGCAACAAAAAAAAGATGTCCCTAATAAAATCATAAGTATTGATGCAAAAAGTATAATATTTTCAAATCCTCAGACCTCCGCAGACCTACTACAACAAAGCGGAAAGGTATTTGTGCAAAAAAGTCAATTAGGAGGTGGAAGCCCAATGATCAGGGGGTTTTCGACCAATAGATTGTCTTTATCCGTCGATGGTGTTCGTATGAATAATGCTATTTTTAGAGGTGGTAATATGCAAAATATAATCTCCATTGACCCCTATACTATAAAAAATACGGAAGTTATTTTTGGCCCAGGTTCTGTCATTTATGGTAGTGATGCTATCGGTGGTGTGATGAATTTTTATACTAAAAATGCACAATTTTCTACTGCTGCTGATACTGAATTTTCAGGAAACGCCAATTATCGATTTTCCACTGCAAATATGGAAAACACAGGACATTTCGATTTTAATTTTGGAAAAGAGAAATGGGCTTTTTTAACCAGTGTTAGTTATAATGATTTTGGCGATTTAAGGATGGGAAAATACGGCCCGGCATCATATGTAAGAAATAATTTTGTAGAAACTATCAACGGTGAAGATGTTTTAGTTCTCAATAGCGATAACGTAATTCAAACACCTACAGCATATAATCAAATTAATTTATTACAAAAAATAGCATTCAAGCCCAATACCGATTGGGGAATCAATTGGAGTAATTATTATACCGCAACATCGGACTTTTCGAGATATGACCGTTTAATACGCCCTAACCGAAGTGGCGATGGATTGCGTTCTGCCGAATGGTTTTATGGCCCTCAAAAATGGTTTATGAGTAATTTGCAAATCAATAAAAAAGGTAAAAATCTTTTTTATGACGAATTTAAAATTACAACCGCCTATCAACATTTTGAAGAAAGCAGAAATGAACGTGCTTTTCAAGAAGATATACGTTTTAGTACTAAAGAAAAAGTAGATGCCCTTTCAACGAATATCGATTTTGAAAATAAAAAAATTGGAGATTTACAGTTGTATTATGGCGGTGAATATATTTTTAATAAGGTGCATTCTTTTGGGTCTCAAAAAAATATTGTAACCAATTTAGTTTTGCCAAATGCCAGTAGGTATCCAGATGGGGCAACTTGGCAAACTTTAGCTGGTTATGTAAACGCATCTTATAAAGCACAGCCTAACCTCACTTTTTCATCAGGATTTCGCTATAGCCATGTTTGGGTAGATGCAGAATTTGAGAATACTTTCTTTCCTTTTCCTTTTGATAATGCTGATTTAAGTACAGGTGCTTTAACAGGGAGTTTGGGTTTCAGTTGGCTTCCGAAAGCAGATTTACAGATAACGGCAAACGCATCAACAGGTTTTAGGGCTCCAAATGTTGATGATATCGGAAAAATATTCGACTCTGAACCTGGCTCAGTAGTGGTACCTAACCCCTATTTAGAACCCGAATATGCCTATAATGTAGAATTCGGAATTCAAAAAAATATAAAAGATAAATTAACGCTAAGGGGCACAACATATTATACCTATTTGGTGGATGCGCTAGTTCGGAGAGATTTTCAGTTTAATGGCTTAAATGAAATAGAATATAACGGGGAATTAAGTAATGTGCAAGCCATTCAAAATGCAGCAAAAGCCTATGTTTACGGATTTGAGTTTGGATTGGATGTGTTTTTTAATGACCGATTATCCTTAGTTTCAAACATTACATTTACACAAGGCATAGAAGAAGAGGAAGATGGTACAGATTCGCCTGGAAGGCACGTACCTCCTACTTTTGGAGATACCCATTTTATTTGGAAATACCAAAAACTAAAAACCGATTTATTTCTGAATTTTAATGGTGAAATAGCCGCCAAGGATTTAGCCATATCGGAACAAAGTAAAGATTATATTTATGCTTCTGATAGCGACGGAAATCCGTATTCCCCTTCTTGGCATACTTTAAATTTCCGTTCAGAATACGCCATTTCTTATACCTTAAAAACCTCCATAATTCTAGAAAATATTACAGATCAACGCTATCGTGGTTATTCTTCTGGCATCGTTGCTCCTGGGCGAAATTTAATTCTAGCTTTGGGTTATACATTTTAGCCAATAATTATTCCATGACAGCCCTACCTCTAGCCTGTCTGCTGAACGCTTATTCTGCCTACAACAAGCGTATCGAGAAAAATACCAAGTTCAAACTACATTTTCAATCACTAAGTCAGAATTGTATGAAGAAAAAAATAGTATAGATTTTAGCTGGTTTTACTAGCCTAAACAGCATAAAATACCTTACATATATTTCATTTTAAAGTTAACACTGTTTATTCAATCTAAATTTATAATTTTGCAGCCTTAAAATGTAGTACCAGAAGCAGTTATTATGAAGTTTGCGGAATACAAAGGATTAGATTTACCAGTAGTTGCAGAAGAAATTCTAAAATACTGGAAAGAGAATAAAATATTCGAGAAAAGCATTTCTACTCGTGAGGGTAAAGAGCGCTATGTCTTTTTTGAAGGGCCACCTTCAGCAAACGGAATGCCTGGTATTCACCATGTAATGGCACGTACTATTAAAGATATTTTTCCGCGCTACAAAACCATGAAAGGTTTTCAAGTAAAGCGTAAAGCAGGTTGGGATACCCATGGTTTACCTATAGAATTGGGCGTTGAAAAAGAATTAGGCATCACAAAAGAAGATATTGGCACAAAAATATCAGTAGAAGACTATAATGCCGCCTGTAAAAAAGCAGTCATGCGCTACACCGATGTTTGGAATAGAATGACAGAGCAAGTTGGCTATTGGGTTGACATGGAGGATCCGTACATTACCTACAAGTCCAAATATATGGAATCCGTTTGGTGGTTGTTGAAGCAAATCTATGACAAAGGCTTAATTTATAAAGGCTATACCATTCAGCCGTATTCCCCAAAAGCCGGTACAGGGTTAAGTTCGCACGAATTAAACCAACCAGGAACCTATCAAGATGTTACGGATACTACCGTTACAGCGCAGTTTAGGAGCCCACTAGCCCCCAATACTTCGACTTCGCTCAGTACAAGCGGGGGAACTGAAAATTCTATTGGAAATGCTTTTCGATTAAGTGGTAGCACCCCCTTCGGAGGCGGGGGGGGCTTCTTTCTCGCCTGGACAACAACGCCCTGGACTTTACCATCAAACACGGCATTAACGGTAGGCTCAAAAATTGATTATGTTTTAGTAAAAACTTTTAATCAGTATACTTTTGAACCAATAAATGTAGTTTTAGCAAAAGCTTTAGTAGGAAAGCAATTTGCAGGTAAATTTTTTGAAACTGAAAATGAAGGTGATTTTTCAAATTTCTCAGAGAATAATAAAAAGATTCCTTATCAAATAATTGCTGAATGTAAAGGAGCTGATTTAGTAGGCATTAAATACGAGCAGCTGATTGATTATGTGCAACCCTATCAAAACGCCGAAAATGCTTTTCGAGTTATTGCGGGTGATTTTGTAACTACCGAAGATGGTACTGGTATTGTACACACCGCCCCAACTTTTGGAGCTGATGATGCTTTTGTAGCCAAACAAGCCGTTCCCGAAATTCCACCCATGTTGGTGCTAGATGAAAATAATAATCCTGTTCCTCTAGTAGATTTGCAAGGAAAATTTAGACCAGAATTAAAAGAATTTGGTGGTAAGTATGTGAAAAACGAATATTACGAAGATGGTCAAGCACCAGAACGTTCTATTGATGTGGAGATTGCCATCAAACTAAAAGAAGAAAATAAAGCTTTTAAAGTAGAAAAATATGTGCACAGTTACCCTAACTGCTGGCGTACCGATAAGCCTATTTTATATTATCCTTTAGACTCTTGGTTCATAAAAGTAACGGATGTAAAAGAAAGAATGTTTGAGCTAAACCAAACCATCAACTGGAAGCCTAAAGCAACAGGCGAAGGTAGATTTGGGAATTGGTTAGCGAATGCAAACGATTGGAACTTATCGCGTTCTCGCTATTGGGGAATTCCATTACCTATTTGGCGAACCGAAGACGGAAAAGAAGAAATCATAATTGGGTCTATGGCGGAGCTAAAGGCAGAAATGCAAAAAGCCATGGAAGTTGGTGTGCTTGAAAAAGATATTTTTGCAGATTTTGAAGTAGGCAATATGTCTGAAGAAAACTACGACAAAATCGATTTACATAAAAATATTGTAGATCAAATTACCTTAGTATCCGCTTCTGGAAAACCTATGAAGCGAGAAAGCGATTTAATTGATGTTTGGTTTGATAGTGGTGCTATGCCTTACGCACAATGGCATTATCCGTTCGAAAATGGAAATTTAATTGATAAAAAAGAAACTTTCCCAGCAGATTTTATCGCCGAAGGCGTGGATCAGACAAGGGGATGGTTTTATACCTTACATGCTATTGCAACGATGGTTTTTGATTCTGTTGCCTATAAAAATGTGGTATCAAACGGATTGGTGTTAGACAAAGAAGGCAAAAAAATGTCGAAGCGTTTAGGTAATGCTGCGGACCCTTTTGAAACTATGAATGAATATGGTGCCGATGCTACACGTTGGTACATGATATCTAATGCAAACCCTTGGGATAATTTAAAATTTGATATAGAAGGTATTGCAGAAGTAAAACGTAAGTTTTTTGGAACATTGTACAATACCTATTCATTTTTTGCGCTATATACCAATATCGACAAATTTGAGTATGCAGAGGCTGAAATTCCTTTGCAAGAAAGACCAGAAATAGATCAGTGGATTTTATCAGAATTACATTCCTTAATAAAAACGGTCGATGAAGCCTATGCTGATTACGAACCAACGCGAGCAACAAGGGCTATATCAGAATATGTACAGGAAAATTTAAGCAATTGGTATGTACGTTTAAGCCGAAGACGTTTCTGGAAAGGCGATTATCAGAAAGACAAAATATCAGCGTATCAAACTTTATATACTTGTTTGGTTACAGTAGCAAAATTATCGGCACCTGTAGCTCCATTTTTTATGGACAGATTGTACAAAGATTTGAACAATACAACCCAGAAAGAAAACTTTGAAAGTGTTCATTTAGCAGATTTCCCTAGGTACGATGCAAGTATCGTTAATAAGGAATTGGAAAGTAAAATGGCAAAAGCACAGACTATTTCTTCTTTGGTGTTATCCATACGTCAGAAGGAAAAAATAAAAGTACGCCAACCGCTACAGAAAATTATGATTCCTGTTTTAGATGAAAGGCAAAAACAAGAAATATTGGCAGTTTCAGATTTAATTATGTCCGAAGTAAACGTAAAAGAAATTCAACTTTTAGATGACGCTTCTGGAATATTAGTGAAACAAATTAAGCCTAATTTTAAAGTTTTAGGCCCCAAATTTGGAAAAGATATGAAGCTGGTTGCCAATGCTGTAGCTGCCTTTACACAGGAAGACATCCAGAAAATTGAGCAAAAGGGCGAAATAAATATTAATATTGAAAATAAAAGTAGTATTTTACAGTTACAAGACGTAGAGATTACTTCTCAAGATATTGAAGGTTGGTTGGTAGCGTCATCAGGAAGTATTACCGTTGCTTTAGATGTTACTATCACTGAAATATTAAGAAAAGAAGGAATCGCTAGAGAGTTGGTGAACAGAATTCAGAATTTAAGAAAAGATTCTGGCTTTGAAGTAACGGACAAAATTGATATTAAAATTTTGAAAGATGGTTTTGTAGAAGATGCCGTAGCCCATAATTTGGAGTATATAAAAACGGAAACGCTAACAGCAGAATTAAATTTCGAAGAAAAATTAGAAAATGGTATGGATGTTGTCTTTGATGAGGTGAATACCAAATTGTTTATTCAAAAACATTAAGATTATGGTTGAAGATTTAAAAGTTAGATATTCTGATAAGGATTTAGCAGAATTCAAAGTTCTTATTGAAGACAAAATAATAAAAGCAAAAAGCCACTTAGAGCTTTTAAAAAGTGCTTATATGAATGATGGCAATAATGGTACAGATGATACCTCTCCAACATTCAAAGCTTTTGAAGAAGGTTCAGAAACCATGAGCAAAGAAGCAAATACGCAATTAGCTATTCGTCAAGAAAAATTTATTCGTGATTTAAAAAATGCTTTGTTGCGAATTGAGAACAAAACTTATGGAATTTGCAGAGTTACGGGGAAATTAATTAATAAAGAACGTTTAAAATTAGTGCCACATGCAACACTAAGCATTGAGGCTAAGAACATGCAATAATTTTACAACTTAAATAAAAAGACCCGTGATAGTTAATGTCGTTTCCGACATTATATTTTCGTGGGTCTTTTTTTTGACTATAAAAACTCAGAAACAGCTTAATTAATGAAATATTACCTAGTGCTTTTTGTTTTTATTCCCATTCAACTATTGAGTGCTCAGAAAAAAGTGCAAAAAACTATTTTTGATACCAAAGATACTGCCATAGAAATCAATGCTATTGATTGTTTTTTAGTAACTATTAAAACTGCAAAAAGTAATACCATTTTGGTAGAAGCTAAAATGGAAGGAGAATATGGCAAGGAAGTGCTATTAAACTTACATGAGGAAGGTAAAACATTGCTTATTGACACGGCATTTAACCCTATGTTTGCCTTACCAAATGATAAATTAGGAGCACATAAGGTGCTCTCTATTTCTTTGCAAATTACTATTCCCGAAAACATGAAAGTACAGCTTTATGGCACTTATTGTAATGTGGATGCAACAGGAATATATCAAAATATAAGCATTGCCCTCAACGATGGAAACTGTGTTTTAAAAGATATTCAAGATAAAGCAACTGTAAATACCCAAAGTGGTGCGATAGCATTATACACAAAAAGTGGAACAATCAGTGCTATTTCTAAGTACGGCGAAGTAATTTCAGAAGATATTTTAGCTGGTAATCAACGCTATCAATTAAATTCGATTACTGGAGATATACATATTTTTAAAACCGAATAATATACTTATTTTTGCAAGCGCTATTACACCTAAAACATGAATTTAAATAAATCATTGTTACTTGTTGCCTTTATTCTTATTATAGACCAAATAAGTAAAATATATGTAAAAACACATTTTACGTATAACGAAAGTGTTGAGGTTTTTTCATGGTTTAAGTTTGTGTTCATAGAAAATTCTGGAGCCGCTTGGGGAACTAAACTCAGCGATTTTTTGCCAATTTCAGAAGAAACAGGAAAATTAATTTTAACGGTGTTTCGATTATTTGCAGTAATCGGCATTGGTTATTGGCTTTTTGATACCATTAGAAAAAATTTATCTAAAACTTTGGCAATCGCTATCTCATTAATATTCGCTGGAGCTATTGGCAATATCATTGATTCTGTATTTTACGGAATGATATTTAGTGAAAGTGCTTATGGAGGCCCTGTAGCAACTATGTTTGCAGAAGAACCTTACGGCAGTCTTTTTCATGGTAGGGTCGTTGATATGCTACATTTTCCGTTTATAGAAAATGCTATTTGGCCCAATTGGGTTCCTTATTTTAGCGGCAAAACGTTTAGTTTTTTTGAACCCGTTTTTAATATTGCCGATATGGCTATAAGTACAGGTGTAGGTATTTTATTGGTGTTTAACAAAAAAGCTTTTGCAAAGCCAGAAGAGGAACTACATCAAAACGCATAAATTTTTTTTGGGGTCACGCAATAATGTAATGGAATATCGACTTCAAAAATATCGTCAATTTTTGTTACAGGTTCAAACAAGGATAAGCCCACTTTAATTACATTAACTTTACAATTTTTCAAAAAAATATCATAATAGCCTTTTCCATAGCCAACTCTATTTCCAAAAGTATCAAAAGCTAATAAAGGAATAAACACAACATCAATTTTTTGTGGATCAATTTCGAAACCGTCAACAGGTTCAGGCACATTCCATTTATTTTTTTTGATGAGTGTATTATCGGTAAGTAAAAAATGTTTTAATTGTTGATCACCAAACATTTTAGATACGATAATGTTTTTATCTTTCCCTTGAAGTACAGACAATAAATAGTGGGTATCTATTTCGTTGTTTTCAAGAATGCTTAAAAAAATGTGGTAATTGATAAGATTCCAAATAGGAATTTCAAGAGCCTTATTAGTAATGAGAAGACTTAGTTCTGATATTTTATCCTTGGAAAGAAGGTTACGCCTTAACGAAAATTGTAATCTAAGGTCTTTTTTAAGCATATAAGCCTAAACTTAAAAATAAAAAAATGGTATAAAATGTGAATTCAAAAATTTAATCCTTAGCGGCAACGCTGGTATAAATTTTAAAAAAAATCATTAATATTAAATAAGTTCCTAAGGTGATGATATAATTTTCCATTGCTTATATTAAATTTACGTGTCCTAAATGTAAACAAAAATTTATTATAAAATCCATAAAGGGCATCATTTAATCGATGAAATGCACTTTTTTAGCAAAGAATTATGATTTTAAGGCTCAAAATAGGTAAATATCCTAACATAAATTTAACTGTAATTCACTATTGATCGTACTATCAATAATTATTTAAACTTAAATAAACCATATAATTTTTTTGAAATTAAAATAATTTTCTATTCTAAATTTAGATATAAAACTATACATGGTCTATATTAAAAAATAAAGATTAATTATTCAAGTTAAAGTAGCTTAAAAATTATAGTCTTTAACAAAAACACTGTAATTTAACAGGATAAAATTTTGTATCTGTTTACACCCATTTTAATGCAAGAACCTTCTTTACAAATACAACTGAGTACCCTGCCAGAAAATCCCGGAGTATATCAATTTTATGATGATGAAGATAAAATTTTATATGTAGGTAAGGCTAAAAATTTAAAAAAAAGGGTAAGCTCTTACTTTAATAAAAACCATGATACTGGTAAAACACGTGTTTTAGTAAAAAAGATAAAATCTATAAAACATATTATTGTACCCACAGAGTCTGATGCCTTATTATTAGAAAACAATTTAATTAAAAAGTACAGACCGCGCTATAATGTTTTATTAAAAGACGATAAATCGTATCCGTGGATTTGTATTAAAAACGAACGTTTTCCGAGAATTTTCCCCACCCGAAAACATATTAAAGACGGCTCTGAATATTACGGCCCTTATAC
Organism: Cellulophaga sp.; assembly: GCA_041738035.1. GTDB lineage: Bacteria > Bacteroidota > Bacteroidia > Flavobacteriales > Flavobacteriaceae > Cellulophaga. Next base: position 10,651 of record JBGSQM010000234.1, on the reverse strand, counting down.
AAGCATGAAAACCGTGCGGACATTACTCGATTTAATAAAGAGTGTATATCCGCTAAGAACCTGCAGTTACGATTTGTCAAAAGAAAAAATTGAAGTAGGTAAATACAAACGCTGTTTAGAATATCATTTAGGGAATTGTAATGGCCCTTGTGAAGGGCTTCAAAGTGCAGAAGAATACCAAAATCAGGTAGAAGATATTCGTGAAATTGTAAAAGGCAATTTTAAATCATCGCTTCAATATTTCAAACATCAAATGAAGATTTTGGCAGATGATATGCGTTTTGAGGAAGCGCAAATCATCAAAGAAAAAATTGAAATTCTTGAGAATTACCAAGTAAAATCTACGGTAGTAAATCCTAATATTAGTAATGTTGATGTTTTTTCAATAATATCCGACGAGGCATTTGCTTACATTAACTTTTTTCAGCTTTCACATGGGTCTATTATCCGTTCACATACCTTAGAAATCAAGAAAAAACTAGCTGAAACTGATGAAGAGTTATTAGAATTAGCCATTGTAGAAATCCGACAAAGGTTTAATTCAACTTCTAAAGAAATCTATGTGCCTTTTAAAGTAACTACCGATTTAAATTTAAAAGTAACCATTCCACAATTAGGCGATAAAAAAAGAATTTTAGAACTCTCCGAACGCAATGCTAAATTATACCGACAAGAGCGTTTTAATCAAATTCAAATAATAGATCCAGACAGGCATACCAATAGAGTAATGGCTCAAATGCAAAAAGATCTTAGGTTATCGGTACAACCAAGACATATAGAATGTTTTGACAACTCGAATATCCAAGGTACAAACCCAGTGGCTGCTTGTGTTGTCTTTAAAAATGGGAAACCCTCAAAAAAAGACTATCGCCATTTTAATATTAAAACTGTTTCGGGTCCAGACGATTTTGCTTCTATGGAAGAAGTAGTTTTTAGACGCTATAAAAGATTACTCGACGAAGAAGAGCCATTGCCACAACTTATTGTTATTGATGGAGGAAAAGGACAATTGTCTTCTGCATTAAAAAGTTTAGACCTTTTAGGATTAAGAGGAAAAATTGCCATTATCGGAATTGCTAAAAGATTAGAAGAAATTTATTTCCCAGGCGATTCAATTCCCTTATATTTAGATAAAAAATCAGAGAGTTTAAAAATAATTCAACAATTGAGAAATGAAGCCCACCGTTTCGGAATTACGTTTCACAGAAATAAACGAAGCACAGGTGCTATAAATTCAGAATTATCGGCATTAGAAGGAGTTGGACAAAAAACAATTGAAGAATTACTGAAAAAATTTAAATCAGTAAAAAGAATAAAAGAGGCTAGTTTAGAAAACTTGTCGGGAATTGTCGGAGCGGCAAGAGCCAAAAAAATTTATGATGCTTTTCATTAATTAGGTAAGCAAAGCTATGTGTAAAAAATGGGTCATCGTTGTTTTATTATTTTTCTTTTTAGGTGGTACAGCACAGGAAAAAAAAGCCGATAAATCTATTAAGGTAGGCTTGGTTCTAAGTGGCGGGGGCGCCAAAGGCTTTGCACATATTGGAGCTTTAAAAGTAATAGAAGAAGCAGGAGTTAAAATCGATTATATTGGAGGAACCAGTATGGGTGCCATTGTTGGGGCTCTGTATGCTTCTGGATATTCTGCAAAGGCTCTAGATTCATTATTTAGAAATATAAACTTCACAGACCTTATTCGAGATAATTTACCGCGAGATGCCAAAACATTTTACGAAAAAGATGACTCAGAAAGGTATGCTCTAGTCTTGCCATTTAATAATTTTAAAATTTCATTTCCTTCTGCCTTGTCTAGCGGACAAAGTATTTATAATGAATTGGTAAGGCTTCTTTATCACGTTCATGAGATCGAAGATTTTAACCAACTTCCCATCCCCTTTTTTTGCATCGCTACTAACATTGAAACAGGGGAAGAAGTATTTTTGAATAAAGGTTATTTACCAGCAGCAATTATGGCTAGTGGCACATTTCCTTCTTTATTTGAACCATCTGAAATAGATGGGCAATTGCTCATAGATGGTGGGGTTATAAATAATTATCCAGTAGATGAAATCCTGAAAATGGGCGCCACTGAAATCATCGGAATTGACGTTCAACACGGATTATCAACCCGTGAAAATCTAGGCTCTGCAACAGAAATACTGCTTCAAATTAATAATTACCGAACAGTTAAAGACATGGTTGAAAAAACTGAAAAAACCGATATTTACATTAAGCCAAATATCGAAAAATATTCAGTTTTAGACTTTAATTTATTAGCTGAAATAATTAGTACGGGAGAAATTGCAGCAAGAAAAAACTTTACAGCTCTTCAAGAACTTGCTACCAGGCAAAAAAGGGATAATATCGTAAAAATGCCAATGATCGTCTGTAAAGATACTATCCAAATCAACGATTTAATCATCAACGGCAGTGAAAATTATTCTAGAGGTTATGTAAAGGGGCAACTTAGATTTCCAGATGATAATAGGGTTTCATTCAATAAATTACAAGTCGGAATGAGTAATTTAGCAGCTACTGGCAATTTTAAAACTATCCGTTATGAGTTAGACGCCAATAATGGTAAAACAGATCTTATTTTAAATTTAAGAGAAAACCCGAATAAAACGTTTATTAAAATGGGCGTACATTATGATGATCTATTAAAAAGTGCAGCCCTCATTAACCTAACCAAAAAAAATATATTGTTAGATGATGATGTAGTATCATTAGATTTTATCTTAGGAGATAATATTAGGTACAATTTAGAGTACTATATAGACAAAGGCTCCTATTGGAGTTTTGGAATAAACTCTAGGTTTGTTGGCTTTAACCAGAGTATAGACTACCGTATTTTTGAGTCTAATTTTGAGGTGCCCCTTGATCCTAATTTAAATTCCATCAATATTAATGTAACAGATTTCACAAACCAGTTTTATGCACAAACTGTTATCAAAGAAGAGTTCGCTTTTACCTTAGGGCTAGAACATAAGTTATTAAAATACAGCACAAGAACCATCGGAGAATTATTAAACCCCAATCTTCCCAACAATAGTAATACAAACAATAATGATAGACTTTATTTTGAAAAAAGCAACTTTTATAGCACCTACGGAAAACTTACTTTAGACACCTATAACGATAAATATTTTCCACAGAAAGGCTTATTCTTTGAAGGAGATTTTCATCTTTATTTAGCTTCTTCAGATTTTACAAATAATTTTAAAGAGTTTTCTATTGCCCAAGTTAGAACTGGAGTAGCTTTTCCAATAGCAAAAAACTTATCATTAAATATAGAAAACGAAGGGGGTTTTAAACTTGGCACATCGCCAGTCACCTCTTTTGATTTTGTTCTAGGAGGGTTTGGGGCAAACCGCATAAATAACTTTATTCCGTTCTTGGGTTATGATTTTCTTAGCCTCCCGGGAAATAGTTTTGTAAAAGGAACCCTAAAGTTAGATTATGAATTTATTCCTAAAAATCATTTAATTTTTTCTGCAAATTACGCCAACGTTGATGACGATTTATTTAGAACTGGCGAATGGTTTACCGCACCCGATTTTTCTGGATATGGCCTAGGTTATGGTTGGGAATCATTTATTGGCCCTGTACAATTTATATATTCATGGTCTCCCGAAAGATCTGCCAGCAACTTGTTTTTTAGTGTTGGATATTGGTTTTAAGCTGTACTATACAGAGTTTACTTTGTAATTAACAAAAAATATCTACTTAAATTACGATATTTGTAATATGTTATCTTTCAGAGTCGATATTTCAGCACATTTACGTGCCATGTGGTAAAGCCATAATACCTGTTTAGGTATAAAGACCTTTTTTCTAAAAGTTAAAAAAGGATGTTTTAAAGTACTTTTAAAATAAAAATCAAATCAAAAAAATTATGGCAGCAGAAATAAAAAACTTAAAAGATTTAAAAAATACAGAATATTCCCTTAAAAAATTGTTCAAAGAAGCTGAAGATTTTCTTCCCTTATTGGGTACGGATTATGTGGAACTTTATGTGGGTAATGCCAAGCAATCAGCACATTTTTACAAAACAGCTTTTGGTTTTCAATCAGAAGCCTATGCAGGTTTAGAAACAGGACTTAAAGACCGAGTGTCCTATGTGTTGCGACAAGATAAAATACGACTCGTGTTAACAACCCCATTACTAAAAGACGGAGAATTAAACCGGCATATTAACGATCATGGCGATGGCGTTAAAGTAGTAGCGCTATGGGTTGATGATGCCACAAAAGCCTTTGAGGAAACCACAAAAAGAGGCGCAAAACCATATTTAAAACCGACGAGAGAAGAAGACGAAAACGGATTTGTAATTCGCTCAGGAATTTATACTTATGGCGAAACGGTGCATATTTTTATAGAACGTAAAAATTATAATGGTATTTTTTTACCAGGGTTTAGAAAATGGGAATCGCATTACAATCCAGAACCAACAGAATTAAAGTTTATAGATCACATGGTGGGCAATGTAGGTTGGGGTGAGATGAATACATGGTGTAAATTCTATGGCGAAGTGATGGGATTTGCTCAAATAGTATCTTTTGTTGATAATGATATTGCCACAGAATACACGGCTTTAATGAGTAAGGTAATGAGTAATGGCAATGGGCGTGTAAAATTCCCTATAAATGAACCTGCTAAAGGCAAAAAGAAATCTCAGATTGAAGAATATTTAGACTTTTATAATGGCCCCGGAGTACAACATATGGCACTAGCCACAGATGATATTGTTGCCACCGTGTCCGATATGAGAAATCGCGGCGTAGAATTTTTGTATGTACCAGAAGAATATTATGATGATCTATTAGATCGTGTTGGCGACATCGATGAAGATGTTGAGGTCTTAAAAAAACACGGAATTCTTATTGATAGGGATGAAGAAGGGTATTTATTGCAGATATTCACCAAAACTATAGTCGATAGACCAACTTTATTTATTGAAATTATTCAACGCAAGGGGGCACAATCATTCGGAGTTGGTAATTTCAAAGCGCTTTTTGAAGCTATCGAAAGAGAACAAGCAGCAAGAGGAACACTTTAAAAAAGCAGCTTTTCTTAATTAAAATTTAAATTTGAGTATAGAATTATAAAATACTGTTAAGGCAATAGTTAAAGTAAGTTAAAACTAATTTTAATATGAAACCTTTGTATTAAATTTGTACTCAATAAGGGGTGGTTCCCTTATTAACTTTAAGTATTGGTTTTTCATAATTTAAAGTTTGGTTGGTTATTTAGGGAAAGCCCAGTGGAAACACTGGGCTTTTTTTAGTTATGCGCTATTTTGAAAAGTTGCGAAGCAACAAATTCAAAACAGTTGATTTCACTACTCCCGTCGTTCCTTAAGCGAGGTCTAAATGTTTTGTAATCCATTAAATTTTGTGGTCACTACTACTTTTCAAGTATTAAAACTAGTACTCGTAGCAACTATTTATTAAGTTTATTTTCTTTAACCTGTCAAAAATTTATCTAACAGAAAAAGTACAAACACAATACTTTGGAATAAATTTTGTTTATCTATTTGTTAAGTAAACATTTGCGTTGATATTTTTTGTTAATTTTGCGATGTTTGCTTTAAAAATCTATGGTGGTATTATTTCAAAGTAAATTTGTGTAGGCATCATAAAAGCAACAATAATTATATGAAAAAGCTTTTATTATTTATAGTTACTATTTGTTACGCCTTTACATTTGCTCAAGAAAATAACCCCCCCTTTAAGTCGGGAGAATGGTTGAAATTTAGAGTTCATTACGGAATCTTCAATGCAAGTGTTGCCACCCTACACCTTACTAATGAAAATTTAAACGGAAAAAGCGTCTATAAAGTTCGTGGCGAAGGGAAAACTACAGGCGCTGCGCGGATTTTTTATAAGGTAGATGATGTATATGAAAGCTATTTTGATAAAGAGGATGGTAAACCCTATAGGTTTGTTCGCAAAATAGACGAAGGCGGCTATACTAAAGATGTCGAGATTAATTATGATTATTCCAAAAAACAGGCAGTCTTAAATGATAAAAAAAACAGCAAAATACAAAATTTTACCATTACCAATAAGGTACAAGATTTAATTTCAGCGTTCTATTATATTCGAAAAAATTACAATTTTGAGGATTTGGTTCAAAACGAATTTATAAAATTAGATATGTTGTATGATGATGATGGCATCTTTCAATTTAAATTAAAATATTTAGGTGTCGATACCTTAAAAACCAAATACGGAAAAATAGCCTGTTTAAAATTTAGACCTTATGTGCAATCAGGGCGCGTTTTTAAAGAAGAGGAAGGTTTATCGCTTTGGGTATCCCATGACCAAAATAAAATCCCTATTCGTATAAAAGCTGATATTGCCGTAGGCTCCATAAAGGCAGAATTAGATGGTTATAATGGTTTAAACAATCAGTTTAAAATAATTATGGAGTAAACTTTTTTCTGAACAATAGCTTTGTTTTTTAAAACCTTCATGAAAAATTACATACATCATTATTGATAGCCTAAACTTTATGTTATTTTTGTAACGAATATAGATAGTTCTTAGGCTGTCCATTAAATTTTTTTAGATTGAAAAGTAAAGAAGATATTGATCTGCAAATCTCAAAGCTTGAAGAAAAATATAAAAATTCAGGTCAAGATTTAAGCTCCTATTTAGACGGCCTTTTGTATGAACGCTATTTAACCTATTGGGACTACATACATTTAGATACGCTGCTAAGTCTTCAAATTCCTAGAACACACTTTCCCGATGAAGAAATTTTCATCATGTACCATCAAATTTCTGAGCTGTATTTTAAATTAATTCTGCACGAACAAAAGCAATTAGTTGATGATAAAACCCAAGAATTAGCTTTCTTTATCGAGAAGGCAAATCGTATTAATAGTTATTTTAGAGTGCTAATTTCTTCTTTTGGCGTGATGATTAACGGAATGCAGCGGGAGCAATTTTTGCAGTTTAGAATGGCACTATTGCCAGCCAGCGGCTTTCAATCTGCACAATATAGAATGATTGAGATGTATGCCACCCCGCTAGAAAATTTAGTGCATCATACCGAAAGAAATTTATTTTCATCAAAAAATAGCATTGAAGAATTGTATGAAAAAAGCTATTGGAAAAAAGGGGCTACAGATAAAGAAACTGGTGAAAAAACCCTTACTTTAAAACAATTTGAGTACAGATACACCCCTAGGTTTATTAGAATCGCAAAACAAGTAGAAAATAAAACTATCTATCACAAATACCAGCAATTAACCGCGGAAGATCAACAAAACCAAGAGTTAATAAAAGCCCTTAAAGAACTAGATATGAACGCCAATGTTAACTGGCCTCTAATGCATTTGGGCTCTGCTTATAAATATTTGGCAAAAGATAAAAAACCAATTGACGCTACTGGTGGCACCAATTGGAAAGAATATTTGCCCCCAAGTTTTCAAAAAGTGATATTCTTTCCTGAATTATATTCTAAAGATGAGTTAAATGATTGGGGAAAACAATGGATAGACCATATATTTAACCCTGAAAAAAGTATATAGTTAAGAGATGCAGAAAATTTATGTGATATTGTTCTGTTGTTTTTTTATAGTTTCTTGTAAAAACACAAAGGACCAGGAGCAAGACCTTGAAAAAGTAGAAGTAATAGAAAAACCCGTAATCATTGAAGCTTATGGTTTTAATTTGAATGATTTTGTGGTTTTAAGAGACACCGTTCGCAATGGTGATATTTTTGGCAATTTAATGCTGAAAAATAAAGTGGATTATAAAAAAATACATGAAATTTCTATCAATTTTAAAGATACTTTCGACACTCGTAAATTCATTGTTGGCAAGCCTTATACCATTTTAAAATCTAAAGATACTTCTGAAATAACTCAATATTTTATTTATGAGGATGATAGAATAAACTATACTGTATTAGATTTAAGAGACACTGTAACCGCCTACAGAAGTAAAAAAAATGTAAAATTCATAGACAGGGCAGCCTCTGGTATTATAACTTCTAACTTATCAATGGCCATTGCTGAGCAAGGAATAGATTATAGCGTAACCAATAATTTATCTGAAATTTATGCTTGGTCTATCGATTTTTTTAGATTACAAAAAGGTGATAAATTTAAAGTTTTTTACAAAGAAAAATATATAAATGATACCATTTATGCAGGTGCAGAGGCTATTGAAGCTGCCTATTTTGAGCATAATGGCGAAACATTTTACGCTTTTGCTTTTCAGACCGATTCGGTAAACAAGATTACTGAATATTACAACGAAGAAGCTAAAAATTTAAGACGTGCCTTTTTAAAAGCTCCTGTTGAATTTAGCAGAATTTCTTCACGCTACAATTTAAATCGCAGAATTGCCTATTATGGTTATAAGGTAAAACCGCATAAAGGTACTGATTATGCTGCTCCGCTCGGAACTCCAATTTTGGCAACCGCCAGCGGTACTGTTGAAGAATCAACCCGAAAAGGCGGAAATGGTAAATATGTGAAAATAAAACACAACAGCACCTATAGCACCCAATATTTACACATGAAAAATCAGAATGTAAATAAAGGCCAATACGTGCGCCAAGGCGATGTCATAGGTTGGATAGGAATGACTGGCAACACAGGCGGGCCTCATGTTTGTTATCGCTTCTGGAAAAATGGTGTTCAAGTAGATCCGTTAAGAGAAAAGCTGCCAGTAGCAGAGCCCATTGTTGACTCCTTAAAAGTAGAATATTTAGCACATATAGCACCGTTAAAGTCTAAACTAGATAGTATTCCTTACACCCAGGTTAAGCTACAAGAAGAAACCTTGATAACAGAAAAATAATGGCATTACAAACAATAAATCCGACTACAAAAAAGGCTTGGAAAAAATTAGAAGCACATTTTAAAGTTACACAAAGCCATCAGATAAAAGATTATTTCAATGCCGATTTAAATAGAGCTGGAGCATTTAGCATCACTTGGAATGATTTTTTGGTGGATTATTCTAAAAATAGAATCTCTTCAGAAACTATTAAATTGTTATTAGAACTAGCCGAAGAAGTACAGTTAAAAGATGCTATTGACAAATATTTTTCGGGTGATATTATCAATCAAACTGAAAATCGTGCTGTGTTGCATACGGCCTTGAGGGCTAAAGAAACAGCTTCTGTTCTTGTGGATGGCGTAAATGTAATTCCTGAAGTTTATCAGGTAAAACGAAAAATGAAAGTTTTTTCAGAAGGCATAATTTCTGGTGAGAAAAAAGGATATACTGGAAAAGCGTTTACAGATGTGGTGAATATCGGGATTGGCGGATCAGATTTGGGGCCTGTCATGGTGGTCGAAACCTTAAAATTTTATGCCAATCATTTAAAAATACACTTTGTAAGTAATATTGACGGCGATCATGTTTTTGAAACCTTGAAACATTTAAATCCTGAAACTACATTGTTTGTCGTGGTATCAAAAACATTTACCACACAAGAAACCTTAACTAATGCCATTACTATTAAGAAATGGTTTTTATCCGAAAAATTCGGAAGTACCCAAGCCGATATCGCCAAACATTTCGCTGCGGTATCGACCAATACCGAAAAAATAAGTGAATTTGGAATCGCTGCTGAAAACGTATTCCCCATGTGGGATTGGGTTGGTGGTCGTTTCTCATTATGGAGCGCAGTAGGTCTTTCTATTGCATTAGCTGTTGGTTTTGAAAATTTTGATGCCTTGTTAAAGGGTGCTAACGAAATGGATGAACATTTTAAAACTGCGGAATTTGAGGAAAATATTCCTGTTGTTTTGGCGATGTTGAGTATATGGTACAATAATTTTTATGGTGCAGAAACCGAAGCCATCATTCCCTATACCCAATATTTAAGTCGGTTTTCGGCTTATTTGCAACAAGGAATTATGGAAAGTAATGGTAAAAGCGTGGATAGAAACGGGAACAAAGTTGATTACCAGACAGGCACTATTATTTGGGGAGAACCGGGTACTAATGCGCAACATGCTTTTTTTCAATTGATACACCAAGGCACAAAATTAATCCCGACAGATTTCATAGGATACAAGCATTCGCTGTATGGAGAAAAAGACCATCACAACAAGTTAATGGCCAACTTTTTTGCACAAACCGAAGCACTAATGAACGGAAAAGATGTGGAAGAAGTAAAAAGAGAACTTTCTCATAGCAAAATGGATGCCGCTGGCATCGAAAAATTAGCTCCTTTCAAAGTTTTCGAAGGCAACAATCCAACAAATACCTTTTTGATACATCAACTAACACCCAAAAGTTTAGGAGCCTTAATTGCACTTTATGAACATAAAATATTTGTGCAAGGTGTCGTGTGGAATATCTTTAGTTATGATCAATGGGGTGTTGAATTAGGAAAACAATTGGCGACAACCGTCTTAAAAGATATAAATAATTCAGAAATAACTACACATGATTCCTCAACATTGCATCTTTTGCATAATTTTAAGAAATAAACCTTAAATCTGCTATTTCTTAATAAAATCTAATAACTTCTTATTTTTGACCGTTTTGGCGGTTATATTTATGTTAATTTTGGCAAAACTAATTTAACGTTTTGTTAATGTTTAAGTGCAATAATTGTTTCACTTTTGCAGCAAAATAAAAACTAAAATAACACTAAGAAAAATGAAAAAAATGTA
>JBGSQM010000203.1:0-26242 GCA_041738035.1 Cellulophaga sp. | reverse complement strand
CATCAAAAAAGCCTTGTTTAAAAATGGACAAGGCTTTAGTTTTAAATAATTTTTGAGAAATTTTATTGTTGCGCTTTATCTACGGCAAGGCGGTCAGCTCTATTAGCTATTTCCCAACCTGTATAAAATACCAATCGAGATCTGTTCTCTAATAAATCGTAATTTATTTTTTCGACCGTATCGCTTGGTCTATGATAATCGTCATGCGTTCCGTTAAAGTAAAATATAATCGGAATATTGTTTTTTGCAAAGTTGTAATGATCACTTCTATAATAAAATCTGTTAGGATCATTTTCGTCATTATAAGTATAATCCAATTCCATATTCATATACTTTTTATTTACATCTTCTGAAAGCTTGTGCAAATCGGTACTTAGTTTATCAGAACCAATTAAATAAATATAGTTGCGATTACCTTCTCTTTTAGGGTCAATTCTGCCAATCATATCAATATTTAAGTTGGCTACTGTTTCATCTAACGAAAAAATTGGATCAATATCAGTGTAATATTGTGAACCTAATAAACCTTTCTCTTCTGCGGTTACATGTAGAAACACCACTGATCTTTTTGGACCGTGACCAGCATCAGCGGCTTTTTTAAACGCTTCTGCAATTTCTAAAAGCGCAACAGTTCCTGACCCGTCATCGTCAGCACCATTATTTATTTCGCCTTCTGGCGTAACTCCAATATGATCTAAATGCGAAGAAAACACAACATATTCGTTGGGCTTTTCCGTTCCTTTTATAAAAGCAACAACATTTTCAGAATCAACATCCTCATCTGAACTCTTTACCTCTAAAACTATTTTTTTGGTAATTACCGAACTTTGGTTTGCGGTAGCAATAGTTGGCATTAAACTTTTAGCAAAATCAGCATTGATGAAAAAGTTAAAAAAAGCATCAGCATCATCTTCTTTAAGTCCCATTCTACCGCTGTCATTGGCTTTCATACTATCAAAACGACTTTTAAAACGGCCAAAATTATTTTCATCGTAATAGAAAACGCCTTTAGCGCCATTGGTTTGAGCTGCCTCAAAACGTTTTCCAACAGACTCAGACATGTTGCTCCAAACCGATTTTTCTGATGTTCCAGAGATAACATAAGTACCGTCAGTGTTCATGGGTTCACCTGCTTTTATAAGGACTAATTTTCCTTTTACATCTAGGTTTTTGTAGTCCGAATAGTTTTCATCCTCAATCCCATAGGCAACATATACCAATTCGGTATAATTGCCTTCTGCAGCTGAGAATGTTAATAAACCTTCTCCATTTTCATAATTTTTTCCATCAACCTTGATCGCTCCCGTAGGAAGTTTACTCAACTTTAAAGCTACTTTTTGCAGGTAGTCTCCATTGGCTTGCGCTGCTGGGATACCTAACTTCTTATATTCATTAGCTAGGTATTCAACCGCCAATTTTTGTCCAGGTTCTCCTGTTTCTCTGCCTTCAAATTCATCTGAAGCGTATATATACAAGTGTTCTTTTAGCTCTGCTTCTGTAATAGTTTCGGCGTAAGGTTTTGCATCAACTGGCTCTGATTTTATATCGGATACACCATCGCTTACTGTCTTTTGTGAAGAATTACAAGCAATGGCTAGTAATGAGGTAAATAATACTATTTTTTTCATTTTGAGTTTTAATTAAATTTTGTCGTTTCAAAAATAGGGAAAACTAAATACTTTTATGATAAATAAGTAAAAATCTATGGCTTCACTTTATAATAAGGTTTTGCTATAATAAGAAGGTGACATTTTTTTTAAACTTTTAAATTGTCTGTTAAAATTAGACACAGAATTAAAACCAGAGCCCAAAGCAATAGCCTCTATAGATAAGTCGGCTTCATTTTCTAACATTTGACAGGCATGCTCTACCCTAAGTTGAATTAAAAATTGAAAAAAAGTTTTATTTGTTCGCTGTTTAAAAAACCTACAAAAAGCATTCGGTGTCATATAAATTCGCCCAGCAACATCCTTTAAACTTATGGTATTTTGAAAATTTTTCATCACATAATCAAAAATTTGCTGCATGCGTTTGCCTTCAACATCACTTATTTTTTTATGGTATTTAAATTCACTTAGTGCAATAGTATCAGCATTTAAAATTTGTTGAATGACAGAAAGGAATAAAATAAATCTTGAAAATTTATTAGCATTGAATAGCTTATTCATTAATTGCTGTACTAATCTAGTGTTTGAGATTACTTTTAAATTTACTTCAGTTTTAGAAAAAAATAATTTCATTTGGGCTAATTCTGGTAGCGCAGAAAGAGCGTCTTCGAATGATTTTTTGGTAAAAAAGATCGAAATCATGTAAATACTATTTGTTGTATCATTACTTTTAAATAAATGAGGATTATTACTCCCAATACAAAAAATGGCTCCTTTTTTAAAGGCATGAATACTATCAGCAATAATTAATTTTCCAGCTCCTTTTTTAATATAACTAATTTGTATTTCTTCGTGTTGGTGGAGTTTATTGTATAACTCTGGGGATTTATCTACCTGAACCGTTATACTTTCATGAATTTTTTTAGGTATTTCAAAAGATTGAGATTTTCTCATTCAGCACTTTTTAAAGTCAATATTAGCAATAATAGTGTTTAAAAAAGTAAAAATAAGATAATATACGCATACATATTGCTAAAATATAGGAGAAAATACCTTGAATTACTTTCTATATTTGAGTTTCTTAATAACGGAAATATGAAAATAAAATGGGAAGGCGTAATGCCAGCGGTAACTACAAAATTCACTAAAGAAGATACTTTAGATATGAAAATGTTCGCCGTAAATATAGATGCACAATTAAAGGAAGGCGTAAACGGAATTATCTTAGGCGGTACACTTGGCGAAGCAAGCACCCTTAACGATGAAGAAAAGAAAACTTTAATCAAAGAAACGCTTAGCCTTGTTCAAGGAAAAGTTCCTGTAATTATTAATATTGCAGAACAAACCACCAAAGGGGCTATTGAAGCTGCTCATAAAGCGGAAAAATATGGCGCTAACGGATTAATGATGTTGCCTCCTATGCGTTATAAGGCCACGGATTTTGAAACGCTGAACTATTTCAAAAAAATAGCGTCAAGTACTGATTTACCAATTATGATTTATAATAATCCTGTTGATTATAAAATTGAAATCACCTTAGACATGTTTGAAGAAATGCTACAGCACGATAATATCGAGGCGGTTAAAGAATCAACAAGGGATATTAGCAACGTAACGCGAATAAGAAACAGATTTGGAAATCGCTTACACATTCTCTGCGGTGTGGACACTTTAGCTTTAGAAAGCATGGTTGCTGGTGCAGATGGCTGGGTAGCTGGTTTAGTTTGTGCTTTTCCAAAAGAAACAGTGGCTATTTACAAATTGGTAAAAGCAGGCAGAATCGCCGAAGCTTTAGAAATATACCGTTGGTTTATGCCTTTATTAGAATTAGATATAAGTCCGCAACTGGTACAAAATATTAAATTAGCCGAAGTAGGCACTGGAATAGGTACTGAGTTTGTTCGCGAACCCAGAATGCCCTTACAAGGTGAAGAGCGTATCCGCGTTCAAAAAATAATCGATGTAGGTCTAAAAACGAGACCAAAATTACCAAATTTGTGATGTAAGACAGTTATTGTTTGAAATTATTGGAAAAGAAATTGATGAATTTTTTCCTTTTAGGAAATTTGAGAACAAAGCATAGCTTTAACTATGGTTTTTTTTAAATTGAAATAGAAAGGAAAAAGGCGTATTTTATTACATTAATTTCAAATGGTAAATAGTATAAGATATTCAGCTTCTTTTTAATTTAATTTTGGTGCTAAAGAAGCCAATTTTTTTTATGTCTAAAAATTGACTTAAAATCATGGATATTATTGGTAATTTTATAAAAACAACAGCAATGATTACAGGAAAAAATTATATCGGGAATAAATTATCTGCATTAAATGCTAAAACATATACCACCTTCAATCCGCAATTGAATAAACCTAATATCACTAAATTTCATGAAGCTGATAATGACGAAATAAATGAAGCTGTTCTTCTAGCTTCGGTTGCTTTTGAAACGTATAAAAATATTTCAGCATCAAAAAAGGCAGCTTTTTTAAATGCCATCGCCGATGAAATTTTAGCTTTAGACAACGTTTTAATGGAAGCTTATACAACAGAGTCAGGTTTGGATGAAGGCAGGGCAAAAGGCGAGAGAGGAAGAACTGTTGGGCAGTTACGCGCTTTTGCGAATTTAGTTTTAGAGGGTTCTTGGGTTGATGCTACTATTGACACCGCTCAGCCAAATAGAGAACCAGCGCCAAAACCAGATATACGTAAAATGATGTTGCCTTTGGGACCTGTAGTTGTTTTTGGGGCAAGTAATTTTCCATTGGCATATTCCACGGCTGGTGGCGATACAGCGGCCGCTTTGGCTGCCGGTTGTCCTGTAATCGTGAAAAGTCACCCGATGCACGCTGGAACTGGCGAATTGGTAGCTTCGGCAATCCTAAAAGCAGCACAGAAAACGGGAATGCCAAACGGTGTTTTTTCTAACTTGAATAGCAGTGGAATTGAAGTTGGTGTACAATTAGTGCAGCACCCTCTTGTGAAAGCGGTTGGTTTTACAGGAAGTATCAAAGGAGGTAGAGCTTTGTTCGATTTAGCTGCCAAACGTGTGGAACCTATTCCTGTATTTGCCGAAATGGGAAGTGTAAATCCTGTAATCATCTTACCTAGGGCTTTAGAAGTAGATAGCAATACATGGGCAAAAACCTACGCTGGGTCTATTACGTTAGGCTCAGGACAGTTTTGTACGAATCCAGGTTTGTTGTTGGGCATTAAAAGTACCTTGCTGACTGGTTTTATTAAGACCTTAGCACAAGAAATAGTAAAGATTAATCCAACTTGTATGCTGCATCCTAATATACATGAATCATTCAAAAAAAATAAACAAACGGCTATTTCACAAAAAGGCGTGGAAGTGGTAGCTGATTATAGTCCATCTGTGAAGGATAATTATGCAAAACAAGCAGTTTTAGCGGTTGATGGAGCTACATTTTTAGAAAATACGAGCTTGCACCATGAAGTTTTTGGTCCTTATTCCTTAGTGGTTCAATGTGAGAATGCCAAAGAGTTGGAGACCATTATTTCTAAATTAGAGGGACAATTAACAGGAACTATCCTCACTGATGTTGTTGAAGCTAAAGATTATTCAGCTGTAATTTCAGCCCTAAGCAGTAGGGTAGGGCGCATTATTTTTAACGGTGTACCAACAGGTGTTGAAGTTTGCCCTTCTATGCAGCATGGTGGTCCTTATCCGGCATCCACGGATAGTCGATTTACTGCGGTTGGTATTCATAGTATTAAAAGATGGATAAGACCTTTTTCTTACCAAGATTGGCCAAATGAATTGTTGCCACAAGAATTGCAGAATGAAAATCCATTACAAATTAGTAGATTAGTCAACGGAAGTCAAACAAAACAAACTACATAATTATTTTATTATGCTATATTTTTCTTTTATCTCTAATCTTTTTTCCTATTTATAAAAATGGCTAGTAAAACTTTTTTTTGTGTGGATGCGCATACTTGTGGAAATCCAGTGAGGGTTGTTGCAGGCGGAGCACCAAATTTAGTTGGCGAGACCATGAGTCAAAAACGCCAGCACTTTTTAAAGGAATACGATTGGATTCGCAAAGGATTGATGTTTGAGCCTCGAGGGCATGATATGATGAGTGGTAGCATTTTTTATCCTCCGGCAAATGCTGAAAACGATTTTGGTATTCTTTTTATTGAAACAAGCGGTTGTTTGCCCATGTGCGGTCATGGGACTATAGGTGCAATAACAATCGGAATTGAAGAAGGCTTAATCAACCCTAAAGTTCCTGGAAAAATACGGATGGAAGCCCCTGCCGGTTTGGTACATATTGAATACCAACAAACCAATAATAAGGTAGATTGGGTAAAATTAACCAACGTAAAATCTTACCTAGCAGCAACAGATTTAACCGTAAATTGTAGCGGTTTAGGAGATCTGGTTTTTGATGTTTCTTACGGAGGAAATTATTATGCTATTTTTGATCCTCAAAAGAATTTTACTGGAATTCAAGATTTTTCAGCGGGACAATTGATTCAGTTTAGTCAAGAAATCCGGGCTAAAATCAATGAAAAATATTCAGATACATTTATACATCCTGAAAATGATACGATAAGAGATGTTAGTCATGTTTTATGGACAGGAAATACGATTTCGCCAATCGCAACTGCACGAAATGCGGTTTTTTATGGCGATAAAGCAATTGATCGTTCCCCTTGTGGTACGGGCACATCAGCCCGAATGGCACAATGGCATGCCAAAGGAAATTTGGCTTTAGGAGATGATTTTATTCATGAAAGTTTTATTGGTTCTCAATTTATTGGGCGTATAGAAAAAGAAACTAATTTAGCGGGTAAATCTGCTATCATCCCTAGTATTCAAGGTTGGGCTAAAATTTACGGATACAACACAATTACCATAGATGATGAAGACCCTTACGCTTATGGTTTTCAAGTGATTTAATAGAAGCATGGCAAAAAATATTGTTATTATAGGAGGCGGAATTATTGGATTGAGTTCTGCCTATTTTTTACAGAAAGAAGGACATCAGGTTACCGTAATTGATAAATCGGGCATTACCGAAGGTGCTTCTTTCGTGAATGCTGGCTACATCACTCCTAGCCACATTATTCCTATGGCGTCCCCTGGGAAAATAGCACAAGGGGTTAAATGGATGTTTAATTCTTCTAGTCCGTTTTATATGAAACCGCGTTGGGATATCGACTTTTTTAAGTGGTCATGGTATTTCCATAAATCTTCCACCGATGCTAAAGTTGCAAAGGCGATTCCATCCATTAAAGATATTAATCTTTTAAGTTTTGATTTATTTAGGGAGATGAAATCTTCTGGAGATTTAGGAGATTTTCAATTAGAGAAAAAAGGATTGTTGATGTTGTATCAAACTCAAAAATCGTACGACCATGAAATACAAGTCGCAAAAAAAGCAGATTTTCTTGGGCTTGAGGTAAAAGAATTGAATAAAGAGGAAGTCGCTCAATTAGAACCAAATATTAAAATTAATGCAGAAGGCGCTATTCATTACGAATGCGATGGGCATACGACACCTACAGAAATAATGCCAAAATTGCTCCGATACTTAACATCGGTTGGGGTAGTGATTAAAACGAATGAAGAAGTAACTGATATTAGCAGTTTAAATCAAAAAATTACCTCAGTGAAAACCTCCAAAGCTGCGTATAATGCCGACGAAGTGGTTTTAGCCGCGGGCTCATGGAGTGGAGAATTGGCAAAAAAATTGAAAATACAATTATCGTTGCAAGCAGGTAAGGGCTATCGCATAAATGTAGAAAGACCAACAGGAATAACTATTCCTGCTATATTAATGGAAAGTAGTATGGCGGTAACTCCTATGCAAGGTTTTACAAGATTTGCAGGCACAATGGAGTTTTCAGGAATAAATAGTATGGTCAGGAAAGAACGTGTAAATGCCATAGCAAACGGGGCAAAAAGGTTTTATCCAGAGTTCGAAATTAACCTAGAAGAGCGTGAAGCCGCTAAAACAGGCCTACGACCAGTTTCTCCAGACGGATTACCTTATATAGGAAAATCAAAAAACTTTAGCAATTTAACCTTGGCAACAGGTCATGCCATGATGGGATGGAGTTTGGGCCCCGCAACGGGGAAATTAGTGTCAGAAATTATAGAGGATAAAAAAACATCAATGGATATCACGGCTTTTCATCCTGATCGCAGGTTTAATTGAGATTTTTTGGTTTCTAATAAAATCAGCATTCAACTTTTAATTTTTTTTAGATAGTCTGTAACTTTAGTTACCAAAAGCTATTTTAAAAAACTGTATTTTTAATCCCGAATTATGTTTTTTAAAGCTATGCAAAGAAGAAAATTTATACACAGAACATCATTAGTAGGTATTGCCAGTATGCTAGGTGTTCCTGTCGTTTTTGCTAAAAACATACCTGAAAATTATACTATTTTAGCACTTCAAGAGACCGACCCATTTGCACTTTTTAAAAAGAACAAGCAGATGGTTGTTTTAAACGACAAACCTTGGAATATAGAGGCTCAGGCTCATTTGTTAAATGATGCTGTTACGCCAAATACGGCTATGTTTGTGCGAAATAATGGCAAAATTCCGGAAAACATCGCAATTGAAAAATGGACATTAACTTTCGATGGGGAGTCTGTTAAACATCAGAAAACTTATTCTTTACAAGAAATAAAAACAAAGTTTAAACACTACACTTATCAATTAACCTTAGAATGTGGTGGCAATGGTCGGAGTGAATTTAATCCGCCCGCTAAAGGCAATCAGTGGACCATTGGTGCGGTTTCTTGTGCCAATTGGACAGGAATTCGCATGAAAGATATCCTTGCAGACGTGGGCATAAAAGACAATGCAGTGTATGTTGCGTACCATGCAGCCGACACGCATTTAAGCGGTGACCCCACAAAAGAATCAATTTCTCGTGGCGTTCCCATTGCTAAGGCCTTACAAGAGGAAACCTTATTGGCTTTTGAAATGAACGGTGCAGCTATTCCTTTAGTACATGGTTTTCCCTTGCGACTTGTTGCGAGTGGATATCCGGCATCGGTTTCTGGGAAATGGGTAAATAGGATTAGTGTTAGGAATATTGTGCATGACGGTGAAAAAATGACAGGTAGTTCCTATAAAATGCCTAAAAACTCTGTAGCTCCCGGCGATACGGTAAAAGATGAAGATATGTATATTATAGAATCTATGCCTGTAAAATCTATCATTACTTATCCCAAATCGGGCGCAACATTTTCCTTAGCTAAAAAATTGACGATAAATGGTCATGCCTGGACGGGTGAATTAGAGGTAGCAAAAGTTGAATATTCTATAGATTTTGGAAGCACTTGGAGAACTTGTGAGCTAAATAAACCACCTAATAGATTTGCCTGGCAGCATTTTTCAGCGCAGATTGTCTTTCCACAGAAGGGCTATTATGAAGTATGGGCAAAGGCGTTTGATAATAATGGAGTAGGGCAACCTATGTTGGTGCCAGGCTGGAATCCTAAAGGGTATTTAAATAATGCCTGCCATAGAATAGCGGTAAAAGTAGTATAAATGAGTCCGGAACATAATTTTCATAAAAGTGTAAAAGCCATACAAAGGGTACTTGTCTTTTTTGTTTTAGGTTTTATATTGTTAATGATTGCATTTTTCTTTTTTGTTCGTAATGAAACGGTAAAAAGTACGACTACCAAAATCTTAGAATCATCTGATTATGTTGTAGTACCAGAAGAAGAAGAAGAGGATTTTGATAAAATAGAAAATGGAATTCACCTTAGCACAGGTTTTGTAGAAGGCGATGGTTTGATGCTTGTAGTTCAGCATTGTACCAGTTGCCATTCGGCTAAATTGGTAACCCAAAACCGAATGTCCAAAGAAAAATGGTTGGCCACGATTCGTTGGATGCAAGAAACTCAGAATTTATGGGATTTAGGAGTTAATGAAGAGCCTATCTTAAACTATTTGAGTACATATTATGCCCCAAATGAAGTAGGAAGAAGAGCAAATTTGAAGCATATAGAATGGTATGAACTTAAATAATAATTAAAGTAATAAATTCAGGAATAACGATATGTTGGTATTGACCTTAAAACCTTTTAGATTTTAGTTCTTCCAACCCGAATTTAAACTGATTACTTTTCAAATTTTTTCAGAAACACAAGATTTAGTTGTTAAAATAGATAGCTTAAGTTAATAAAAATAATGAACGAATATATTCAAATAATCATTAATGCGATTGTTGGGACTTTCAACTGGACTTGGAAATCTATCGTTTTCGAAGTGCCTTGGTACACCAATTATTTTTGGGGATTGATAGTCCTTTCATTGTTGGTTTGGGGCTTAGAAATAGCATTTCCATGGAGAAAAAATCAGGCTGTTCTTCGTAAAGATTTTTGGTTAGATGCTTTTTACATGTTTTTCAATTTCTTTTTATTCGCCATTTTCATTAGCGGATTTTATATTCTTTTAGGGAAATTGTTTTCTGAATTCGGATTAAGTTCTAGTAGTTTTGCCATTATTGATTTTTCAGCTTGGCCCATGTGGGGACAACTACTTGTGTTTTTTGTTTTATTAGATTTTGTACAGTGGTTTACCCATATTTTATTGCATAAATACCCGTTTTTATGGGAATTTCATAAAGTACATCACAGTGTTAAAGAAATGGGTTTTGCGGCACATTTACGGTACCATTGGATGGAAAATATCTTATACAAACCCTTAAAAACGCTTGCGGTAATGCTATTGGGCGGTTTTGAGCCAGAACAAGCTTATATTGTTCATTTTATGGCAATTACCATTGGTCATTTTAACCATTCAAATATTAAAATCACTTATGGTCCTTTAAAATATGTGTTAAATAATCCTGTGATGCACTTATACCATCATGCCTATGAATTGCCAAAAGGCAGGTATGGTGTCAACTTTGGTATTAGCTTGAGTATCTGGGATTATATTTTTAAGACCAATTATATTCCCGAGGAGAGTGGTACTATTGAATTAGGTTTTAAGGATGATGAGGTATTTCCTAAAAATTTTATTCGTCAGAATATCCATGGTTTTAAGAAGCAAAAAAAGGCTAAAATTTTAGAACCTTTGAAGAATTATAAAAAAGCATGAGGCTAATTATTAAAACTTTTTTTTATACGATCTAAGTTTTTTTTGTTATCACGATCTTTTATAGTGTCCCGTTTGTCATACAGTTTTTTTCCTCGTGCTAATGCAATATTTATTTTGGCTAAACCTCTGTCATTTAAAAACAAGTTTAGAGGGACAATGGTTTGTCCAGTATTTTTAACTTCTTTCTCTAATTTTTTTAGCTCTCCGCGGTTTAATAGTAGTTTGCGTTGTGCCTTTGGTGCGTGGTTATAATGCGTTCCATGAGAATATTCATCAATCTGCATATTAATGATAAAAAGTTCTCCGCGATCATTAAACTCACAAAAACTTTCAGAAATAGACGCCTTACTTAAGCGTATTGATTTTATCTCTGTACCAGATAAAACTAAACCTCCAGTAAAGGTATCTAGGATTTCAAAGTCAAATCTGGCTCTTTTATTTTTTATATTTATCTTCTTTTGTATCACATCAACAAAAATAATAACAATTGAACGATAAACAATTGTAATTTAAGGTAGAATCGAAAATACTTATCGAAATTTGCAATGTCTCGTATCTTCTGCGACTAAATCAAGTAAATAAATATTATGAAATACTTAGGATTGTTTTTTTTATTACTGTTGATATCATCTTGTAACGAAACATCGAAAAAGAACTTGACCGTACAAGAAATTGTAGATAAATCGATTGAGGTAGCGGGTGGAAAGCTTTATGAAAGAAGCACCATAAGTTTTAAATTTAGAGATAAAAATTATATTTCTGAAAGTAAGGATAATACTTTAAAGCGAATTTTTAATAGTGATTCCTTACGTTATATCGATATTAAAACAAACGATAGTTTTCAGCGCTATGTGGATGATGTTTTGGTTGAAATTTCAGACTCCTTAGCAATTGTTTATGGAAATTCTGTCCATTCTGTTTTTTATTTTGCACAATTGCCTTATCGGTTAAATGACCCAGCAGTAAATAAAGAGCTTTTAAGCGAAGTTAAAATTAAAGGTAAAGATTACTATGTAATTCAGGTTACGTTTGATCAAGAAAATGGGGGTGATGATTTTGATGATACTTATCTGTATTGGATGAATAAAGAAACATTTATGCCTGATTATTTGGCTTATGATTTTCATACCGATGGTGGAGGAGTTAGGTTTAGAGAAGCGTACAATGAACGTTATGTTAATGGAATAAGATTTGTAGATTATAAAAATTATAAACCAGAAGATTCCAAAACACCAGTTTTACAAACTGCTAACCTTTTTGAAAGCAATCAATTAGAACTATTATCTGATATTAAATTAGAAAATGTAAAAGTAACTTTGGATTAGAAAATCAATCCATTTTTAGACGAATAACGGTTGCTTTTCCGTCTATAATCCGAACAATAAAAAGACTGCTATTATCGTAATCATCCAAATCACTATATTTATTTTCACCTATCATTTTATTTACAAAGTCCGGAATGGTATTGCTATGGCCGACCACCAAAACATTAGTTCCTATATTTTCATACTTAAAAACATCAATTTCTAAGGTAGCTGGGTCATACGTTTTTATCACTAAATCTTTGCTTACAGCTATTGGTGCGGCTGTCATTTTTGTTCTTTCAAAATCTGTGCTATAAATGCTATTGATGGGTATTTCGCTAAAAATACGTTCCCATCGGATGGCTCTCCCTAAGCCTTCTTGGTTTAATTCCGGATCAGGATTTTCAGAGTCATTGCGATCTTTTTCTGCATGACGTATAAAATAAAAAGTCGAAATAACAGGCTCTAATCCCTGAGTTTCTGGAGCAATTTTTGCTTCTTCCTTACAGCTAGTAAAAGAAAGTATTAAAATTGAAATTATAAAAAGTTGAATTGTTTTCATTTTTTTAAAATATAATTATATTTAATTGATTACACTTCGTTTCAAATGTAAAAAAATATCTTTAATAAGCCTTTTTAGACAGCTAGTTTTATTAATGAAATTAGTCTTCTGCTCATTAATAACTCTTAAAATGTTAAAATAGTATTTTTTTGGGACATTTTAAAATTAGTGTTTTTTTACTGTTTCAATGCAATTTATGAATATCAATAAAGACTTAACATAATTATAATGTGAGTCTCATGAATAATGTTAGTAAATAATCATTCTAAACCTGAAAAATAGGTTGCAGATGCTTGTAAAGCGTTTTATCTTGCAGACGTTAAAAGTAGATAATACTCTTTACTTAGAACACAGAAAATTAAAGTAAAAAAACAGTATATAATGAACAAAACAATAGATCATTTAGCCGCAGACAATATCCGTGCTTTAGCCATTGCCATGGTAGAAAAAGCAAATTCAGGACACCCAGGCGGTCCTATGGGAGGGGCCGATTATATGCACATATTATATTCAGAATTTTTCAATTACGATCCTTCGGATATGAGGTGGCCTTCGCGTGA
This sequence comes from Cellulophaga sp., assembly GCA_041738035.1. Lineage (GTDB taxonomy): Bacteria > Bacteroidota > Bacteroidia > Flavobacteriales > Flavobacteriaceae > Cellulophaga. The sequence goes on along the minus strand of JBGSQM010000203.1, from coordinate 13,108 downwards.
TCGTTTTTTTATGGATGCAGGACATTTATCACCGTTGATGTATTCACAGTATTATTTGTTGGACAACTATTCTAAAAGTGATCTTCAAAATTTTAGACAATGGGGTTCAGTAACACCTGGTCATCCAGAGGTTGACGTTCATAGAGGGGTAGAAAATACTTCGGGACCTTTAGGACAAGGGCACACTATGGGCGTAGGAGCTGCCATTGCAGCCAAATTTCTGCAAGCACGTTTTGGCGATTGGATGAATCATAAAATTTACGGATTTATATCAGACGGTGGCGTACAAGAAGAAATATCACAAGGCGCAGGCAGAATTGCAGGACATTTAGGTTTAAACAACTTTATCATGTTTTATGATTCAAATGATGTGCAACTATCTACAAAGACCGATGAAGTAACTTCAGAAAATACGGCTATGAAGTATGAAGCTTGGGGCTGGAACGTTATTAACATTGACGGGCATAACCACGATGAAATACGGCAAGCCTTAAAAGATGCTAACGCAGAAACAGAAAAACCTACCTTAATTATTGGTAAAACTATTATGGGTAAAGGTTGCGTAACAGCCACAGGAGAAATGTATGAAGGCCATACAGAATTGCATGGGAAACCTATCGGCGATACAGGAGCCGACTTTGTAAAGACACTAGAAAATTTAGGCGCAAACCCGAAAGATGAATTTGCTATTTATGAGGAAGTTGCTGCAGCCTATAAAGATATCATCAAAAAGAAAATACAAAACGCACAGGAAAAAAAGCAAGAAATAGCCAGTTGGCGCACTTCTAATGAAGACTTAGCTACAAAATTAGACGGCTTTTTAGCAGGAAAACTACCAGAATTAGATTTTGAAAGTATAGCCTATAAAGCCGGATTAGCTACACGAGCTGCTTCTGCGAATGTTTTAGGCTATTTAGCAGGCAAAGTAGAAAATATGATAGTTTCTTCTGCGGATTTATCCAATAGCGATAAAACAGACGGCTTCTTAAACAAAACCCATTCTTTGCAAAAAGGAGATTTTACAGGTTCTTTCTTACAATCAGGCGTAGCAGAATTGACCATGGCAGCTATGGCAAATGGTATTGCACTGCACGGTGGTGTAATTCCCGTAGTGGCCACTTTCTTTGTATTTTCTGATTATATGAAACCCGCCATTCGTTTGAGTGCAATTCAAGAATTACCGGTTAAATTTGTTTGGACACATGATGCCTTTAGAGTGGGGGAAGATGGGCCAACCCATCAACCCGTAGAGCAAGAAGCACAAATACGTTTGTTAGAAAAACTAAAGAACCACAGCGGAAATAATAGTTTTGTAGCCTTACGTCCGGCAGACTCTGCAGAAACCGTAGTCGCTTGGAAAATGCTTTTAGAAAATGATAAAGTTCCTGCAGGATTAATACTATCAAGACAAGGCATTAAAGATATTCCAGCCAAAGGAAAGTCAAGATACCATGACGCATTACAGGCTGAAAAAGGTGGTTATTTGGTGCAAACGACAACAAATGCAGATATAACGCTTATCGCTAATGGCTCCGAAGTATCAACCTTGATAGAAGCTTCCGAATTATTAACTGAGAAAAAAGGCTTAAAAGTGAATATTGCCTCAATTATTTCTGAAGGCTTGTTCAGACAACAGCCTCAAGCTTATCAAGATACTGTTATCCTGAAAAATAAACCTGTGTTTGGATTAACGGCAGGATTGCCTGTAAATTTAGAAGCCTTAGCAGGACCAAATGGTCAGGTTTTTGGATTGGAGCATTTTGGTTATTCTGCACCAGCAAACGTTTTAGATGAAAAATTTGAATTTACAGGTGAAAAGGTTTACGATCAAGTAGTTGCTTTTTTAGGGAAATAAACTAATAATAATTTAGTTTTTAAAATAAAATAAAGGGGTCTAATAGTTTATCATTAGATCCTTTATTTTTTCACAAAAATTTGACTTCAATAACATTTCATGGCGTTTTAAGTACTGTAAGAAAATGAAATATAAGCTTGAATTCTTCTTAGCATCTTTATTAGTAGTTCTCGCTTTAAAGGGTCAGATTAACATTTTTATCTAATTTTCATTTAGAGCTGTACAAGCTAAAAAAAAGAAAATGTTAAATAGTAATATGATTATTCTACTTTTTGCGCGGATGCAACCCCGTATAAGCTACTTTAAATAATTTCCTGATAAAATAACCGTACAATTATTTAGCGTTTTGGGCTATGCGCGAAGGGCCTTTGTCACTTTTTAATCTCTTTATTGATTAAATGCTCTAAATAGGTGATGGTATTCAGCAGGTACTTTCTATCATCTGTAATTGTAGCCATGGCAATAGCTCCTTGAATCATCGTGTACATTTGTTTGGCAAATTGTAAGGGAGAAACGGGTAGTTTTATTTCGTTATCCTTTACTCCATTTTCTAAAACTAAGGCAATTTTGCCTTCAATTATTTTAATGGTCTCTTTTGATGCTGCAACCAAAAGTTTATTGTTATTCTTAGCATCAATTCCCACGTTTAAAATGGGGCAGCCTCCCATATCATCAATAAATTCGTTATAGTGTCTGTAGAAATTAGTGAGTATAAAAATTTTTTCTAATGATGTTCCATGGCTATTAAGCTTATCATCAATAGCCTTTAATAGTTTTTTACTATGATGTTCAAAAGCGGCCAAGGCCAGAGCTTCTTTATTTTCAAAATTGCCATATAAAGCTCCTTTGGTTAAGCCAGTAGCTTCGGTTAAATCGCTCATGCTGGTGCCTACGTATCCTAACTTATTAAAAATAGGGGCAATAGTTTCTATTATAAAGGCAGTGGTTTTTTCAGCTTTGGTTATCATAAAAGCAATTATTTGTTGCTAAGATAAAAAATTATATACTGCATGGTATGTCTAATGTCAAAAAAAACATCCTTTTAAAAATTTATCAAAAGGATGGTATCATTTTAAATTAAAATTATTTACAGTTCTACACTAATATCTGCCACCAAGGCAAATTATATTGACAATGAATTAGTTTATAATTCGAAGTTCATAAATCCATTAGTTTTAAAAATGTATCCCATCCATTATACCAGTAATTTCAAATGGTATTATACACTACTTGGTGAAGATTGTGATTAAAAAAAATCGGCACATCAACAACTTTGGAGTCATACACTTAAAAATTTAAGTAATTTCTGTTTGATTTCTAAACACTAAAGCATCATCAAAAGAGTCTATTAATACCACACTATCAGCAGTTATTTTTCCGCTTAAAAGTTCTTTTGAAAGTGTATTAAGCACCTCTTTCTGAATAGTTCTCTTTATGGGCCTTGCGCCGTATTGCGGATCGTAGCCTTTGGCCGCTAAATATTTAATGGCCTCATCCGTAGCGTCAATGGTAATGTTTTGTTTCGACAGCATTTTTTTTAACTGATCTATTTGTAAGCCTACAATTTTCACAATATCTTTTTTGTTTAAAGGAGTAAACATGATAATATCATCGATTCTATTTAAGAATTCAGGACGAATGGTCTTTCGTAAAAGTCCTAAAACTTCAACACGGGCCGCTTCTCTGGCACTATAAATATCCTTATTGGTTTCAAACTTTTCTTGTATAATATGGCTTCCAATATTGCTCGTCATAATGATAATCGTATTTTTAAAATCAGCAACCCGACCCTTATTATCGGTTAATCTGCCTTCATCTAATACTTGCAATAAAACATTGAAGGTATCTGGATGTGCTTTTTCAATTTCATCTAAAAGCACCACCGAATAAGGTCTTCTACGAACCGCTTCGGTTAATTGTCCGCCCTCATCGTAACCCACGTATCCTGGGGGAGCACCTAACAATCGGCTCACAGAATGGCGCTCTTGGTATTCACTCATATCAATTCGGGTCAACGCATTTTCATCATCAAACAAATAACTGGCTAATGTTTTGGCAAGTTCAGTTTTCCCAACGCCTGTAGTTCCCAAAAATAAGAACGATCCAATGGGGCGTTTTGTATCTTGTAAGCCAGCTCTACTTCGTCTAATGGCATCAGAAACAGCCTGAATGGCTTCTTCTTGTCCAACAACTCGCTTATGCAATACATCTTCTAGACTTAATAACTTTTCACGTTCGCTTTGTAGCATTTTAGTTACTGGAATTCCCGTCCATTTGGCAACTACTTGGGCAATATCTTCACTCGTTACCTCTTCTTTAATCATGGTATCGCCTTCTTGCTGTATGTCTAAAGCGACTTCTAATTTCTCCAATTTTTCTTGAGCTTCTTTAATTTTACCATAGCGCAACTCGGCCACTTTACCATAATCGCCATTACGTTCGGCGCGTTCCGCCTCTAACTTAAAATCTTCGATAGCTTGTTTTGTTTTTTGAATATCGTCAACTACAGTTTTCTCGCTTTCCCATCTAGCAAAAATCTCGTTTCGTTCTTCTTTTAAATTGGCAAGATCAAGATTTAAGGATTTTAGTTTTGTATGGTCGTTTTCACGTTTTATGGCTTCCACTTCAATTTCTAGCTGCATTACTTTGCGGTCTAAAACATCTAATTCCTCTGGTTTAGAATTGATTTCCATCCGTATTTTTGCCGCTGCTTCATCAATTAAATCAATCGCTTTATCCGGCAAAAACCTGTTTGTAATATACCGTTGCGATAGTTCCACCGCAGAAATTATAGCTTCATCTTTAATTCTGACTTTATGATGCGCTTCGTACTTATCTTTAATACCTCTTAAAATTGATATAGCACTTTCGGTATCGGGCTCATCGACCACAATTTTCTGAAATCTACGTTCTAATGCTTTATCTTTTTCAAAATATTTTTGATATTCATCTAAGGTTGTGGCTCCAATAGCTCTGAGTTCGCCCCGAGCTAAAGCAGGTTTTAAAATATTGGCAGCATCCATAGCACCTTCGCCACCGCCAGCACCAACTAGGGTGTGAATTTCATCAATAAATAAAACAATATTCCCATCCGATGAGGTAACTTCTTTAATGACCGCTTTTAAACGTTCTTCAAACTCTCCCTTATATTTTGCGCCTGCAATTAAAGCACCCATATCCAAGGAATAAATTACTTTGTTTTTCAGATTTTCAGGCACATCACCTTGGACAATTCTATGTGCTAAACCTTCGGCAATGGCTGTTTTACCAACACCAGGTTCGCCCACAAGCATAGGGTTATTCTTGGTTCTACGCGATAAAATTTGCAATACACGACGAATTTCTTCATCACGACCAATCACAGGATCTAATTTGCCCTGATCTGCCATTTCGTTTAAATTATTTGCGTATTTATTTAGGGCATTATAAGTGTCTTCCGCGCCTTGTGAGGTAACTTTTCCGCCTTTTCGTAATTCTTCAATAGCCAGTTTAAAGTCTTTTTCTGTGACCCCTTGATCTTTTAAGATTTGAGCTATTTTGCTTTTAGAATTGAAAATAGCCAATAAAAGATGCTCGATTGACACATATTCATCCTCCATTTTTTTTGCGATAATACTGGCATCATTCAGAGTTTTGCTTGCCTCTCTGGAAAAGCTTAATTCGCCGCCTGTAACTTTTGGGAAACGTTCTAATTCTTTGCTTACAATTTGAGAAACAATAGCAGTATTTACATTCAATTTTTTAAGAATAAATGGTGTAACATTCTCATCAACTTTAAGTATAGCCTTAAATAAGTGTTCATTTTCTATTTGCTGATTTCCCATTTCTTGGGCCGTTTGCTGTGCAAGCTGAACGGCTTCTTGCGATTTTATAGTGAAATTATTGATGTTCATATATGGATTTTTTTATGTTTTTAACTACTTTTGACAAAGGTAAAGTCAATAATCTTACCAAAAAATGACGAATGTCATTTTGACATAAAAACTCAGTGTTTACAGGACATTTCGACAGTGTGTAAGGTTTTAGAAAGAGGCCGACTGAACACCAAAATTTAAAGAATAATGGGATTATTTAATAGTTTATTTGGAAATAGCAATTCAGAAGAAAAAAAAGAAACACCAGCTTTGCCTTGGATACCTTTAACTTCATTGGATCAATTAGAGGAAATAGCGAAAAAATCGAATGGAAAGCCTCAATTTATCTTTAAACATTCTACTACTTGTGGCGTTAGTAGAATGGCGATGAATGCTTTTAAAATTCAGTATAATTTAACGAAAGAACAAGCAGATTTGTACTATTTAGACTTACATAGTTACCGTGAAGTATCTAACGAAGCAGGGTATAAGTTTCAAGTAATGCACCAATCACCACAATTATTGGTTATAAAAAATGGAGTAGTAGTTTCCCATGCTTCGCATGGAGGCATTAATGATGTTGAGGTTGAGAAGTTTATTTAGATAATGGAAAAACCTTAGACTATCTACCTTTGAAACTAAATTTTTGGTTACCCTCAATGAGGAATATTAGTTGCCGAAAAATACTGTAGGATGTTATTATAACGATAGATCATTTTCAATTGAAAACTGTTATATGTTGTTATTGTTCTATATGTTACAAAGAACAAATTGTTATATTAAAAAAACCGTTGCCGGGTAATGATACTTTTTATTTTAGCTTTCAGGTCTTCTCCCGCTTCATACACCATCGCCTCATTACTTGGAAAAGGAACTGCTGCTAAGCCGAGTAGAGAAACTAAGTCGTTCTCTAAAGCGAGTTTATCGCCATCGTAATTAGCGTAAATGTGTTGGAATATAAATTCGCTCGCTAAAGGATATGAGTTTAGTTGTTGATTGCTTTTCAAATCGATATAATTAACATTGCCAGCTACTTGTACCGCTTTAAATTGTGTAAATTGGTAAAAATCTGCTTTCACGGTTTTGAACTTATCAATTTTTATTTTGTTTCCTAAACTGTCTTTCACTTGATTGCCATTGCGATCTAAAGCATAAGTAAATCCGTCTATAATTTGTTTTTCTTTGCTTATTTGTTTTTCTCTAACTTGCTCAGGCGTAATATTTATACTTCTAAACACCACATTCATTTCATAATCATACTTTATGTTTTTAAGTGGATTGGTATGGTATTCTGTCCATAAATTATTTAGTCCGTAGGTATTAAAATTTAATAACTCTTCCTCTAAACGACCTGGAATAATCTGTTCTGTATCGTTTATTAAATTAACCTGAACAAAGTCTAAGCCTTTCTGCTGTGCCTCTTGAATTTTATTCCTGACCTCCTTATAATTAGGATTTATTTCATCCAAATATTTTAAATCATCATAGGCTTCACGATAGTCGTTTTTCTGTATAGCATTGGCTAATAAGTTGGTAGCGTTACCATACAAATAATCGGATAATCTTATCTTAGCAGCTATTATTTTATCGTCGTAATCGCTAAACTTAAACTTCGCATCTCGTTGCTCTTCGTAAATGGGCAGGGGGAGTAGTGGTTTAATACGTTCTTCGATAGCACGCAAATTTGAATAACCATTATAAATAGCCTCAAAATTCGCTTCATTACCGCTTTTTTGAAGAAAGGCTATTTCCTTTAATTCGCGCTCTGAATTTTTCTTAAAAGCTTCTTCTAATAACAAAACAAAAGGCTGATTCCCTTTTTTGGTTTTATTTTCTATTAAATTATCTAAAGCTTTATAGATAGCACTTTCATAATTTCCAGAATTTAATGCTTCTTGCGTTTTTTTTACACCAGAACAAGCTATAAAAAATAGGATACTGGCAGTGATTAAAATTTTCTTCATACTAAACCATCATTGGGATGTAGTCAACTATTTATAATAGCCATGCCACAAATCAGAAATTAAAACGTTTTCCTACTTTTTTTAGTATAATTAATTTTCTTTTAATTTCTTTTTTGGTTCAAATACAGGCAATAGTTTGGTGGAGATTTCTCCAAAACCTATCCTAACCCCGTCTTTTTTGCAATAACCATTGAATAAAATGGTATCATTATCCTCAATAAATTTTCGACTGGTACCGTCATTTAAAGTTATTGGGTTTTTTCCTCCCCAACTTAATTCTAGCATAGAGCCATAAGAATCAGGCGTTGGGCCAGAAATCGTTCCACTACCCATCATATCGCCACTATTTACATTACAACCATTTATGGTGTGATGCGCCAATTGTTGAGCCATAGTCCAGTACATATATTTAAAATTAGATTTTGTTAGGGTGGTTGAAATTCCGTTTTCAGGAATAAGGGCAACTTCTAATTGAATATCGTATGTTTTTCTGTCTTTTTGCTGCAAATAGGGCAGGGGTTCTGGATTTTGTATTTGGCTTTCAACCTTAAAAGGTATTAGAGCATCCATAGTCACAATCCAAGGCGACATAGAGGATGCAAAATTTTTAGATAAAAACGGACCTAGCGGAATATACTCCCATTTTTGAATATCGCGTGCGCTCCAATCATTAAATAAAACCATCCCAAAGATGTAATCTTCGGCTTCATTTACGGGAATGGGTTCTCCCAAAACATTGGCATCAGTGGTAATAAAAGCCATTTCTAATTCAAAATCGACCAATTTTGAAGGGCCAAAAACAGGGCTTTCAGCATCTGCTGGCATCGTTTGCCCCATAGGTCTTCTTACAGGCGTTCCGCTTGGCACAATGGATGAACTTCTGCCATGGTAACCCACGGGAATATGAAGCCAATTGGGTAAAAGCGCATTAGCTGGATCTCTAAACATAGTGCCCACATTGGTAGCGTGTTCTTTACTAGAATAAAAATCAGTATAATCGCCAATTTGCACAGGCAATTGCATTTCTATCTCCTCCATGGTAAAGAGTACAATAATTTTATGTTCTTCATTATGTTGAAGTCCTTCGTTTTTTATATCGAAAATTTCTGAAATTCTGTTTCGCACCAAACGCCAGGTTTTTTTTCCGTCGGATATAAAATCATTTAGGCTATCTTGAAGGAAAATATCATCTGTTAGTGGAATATCTTTAAAATAACCCAATTGGTGTAAGGCTCCTAAATCTATAGCCGTATCTCCTATTCGTGTTCCGATGGTAATAACGTCATCTCTTGTCAAGAAAACACCAAAGGGAATATTTTGAATGGGAAAATCAGATTCTTTAGGCACAGGAATCCATGTTTTTTTGCTAGGATCATTTGTTTTTGAAGGCATAGTACAATTGTTAATTGATGTTTAATAAGTTCTGCAATCAAATATATTATTTTCTATGAATTTAAAGCCCTCAATTCGTATTTTTGCATCTCATTTTAACAGTTTATTTTATTATGCAACGCGACAAACAGATTTTTGAACTAATTGCTGAGGAAAAACAGCGTCAGATTAACGGAATAGAACTTATTGCTTCTGAGAATTTTGTAAGTTCTCAAGTAATGGAAGCCGCAGGTTCTGTTTTGACCAATAAATATGCTGAAGGCTATCCAGGCAAACGTTATTATGGAGGTTGCGAAGTTGTTGATGTCGTTGAGCAAATTGCGATAGACCGTGCAAAGGAATTATTTGGAGCGGCTTATGCCAATGTACAACCACATTCTGGCTCTCAAGCAAATGCAGCCGTTTATCATGCCTGTTTAAACGTAGGTGATACTATTTTAGGCTTCGATTTATCGCATGGTGGCCATTTGACGCATGGTTCTCCCGTAAATTTTTCAGGAAGACTATACAATCCGGTTTTTTATGGCGTGGATCAAGCAACAGGGATTTTAAATTATGATAAAATTCAGGAAATAGCCACTAAAGAAAAACCAAAAATGATTATTGCGGGTGCCTCAGCCTATTCCAGAGATATAGATTTTAAGCGTTTTAGAGTGATTGCTGATAGTGTGGGTGCTTTGTTATTGGCAGATATATCTCACCCATCAGGTTTAATTGCAAAAGGTATTTTAAATGATCCTATTCCGCATTGCCATATTGTTACTACTACAACCCATAAAACCTTACGTGGCCCAAGAGGCGGATTAATATTAATGGGTGAAGATTTTGATAACCCATTCGGAATTACCCTTAAAAACGGAACGCTGCGTAAAATGTCGGCTTTGTTAGATTTAGCGGTTTTTCCAGGAAATCAGGGTGGTCCTTTAGAGCACATTATCGCAGCTAAAGCGATTGCTTTTGGCGAAGCGCTAACTGATGAGTTTTTAACCTATATTTTACAAGTGAAGAAGAATGGAGATGCTATGGCTAAAGCTTTTGTAAAGAAAGATTATCAAATTATTTCTGGAGGAACAGACAACCATATGATGTTGATTGATTTAAGGAACAAAAACATTACAGGAAAAGAAGCCGAAGCTGCCTTAGTAAAAGCGGATATTACCGCAAATAAAAATATGGTGCCTTTTGATGATAAATCACCTTTTGTCACCTCAGGAATCCGTTTTGGTACTGCTGCCATTACTACTCGGGGTTTAAAAGAAGCCGATATGGCGGTTATTGTGGATTTTATTGATGAAGTACTCTCAAATCCAGAAGATGAAACATTGATTGAAGGTGTAAAGAAAAGAGTAAATGCACTTATGAGTGGAAGAGATCTTTTTTATGCTTGTTAAATAAATAGTAAGATTTAAATTGAAAACGGCAGCAATCTTGATTTTAAGATTGCTGCCGTTTTTTTTGTTATTCCAGTAATTTCAAATGGTAAATGTTGTTATATTAAATTTGCATACTCCTTAGCTTAACATGGTTAACTCGCCATCAATTATTGCCTGATGTTGCACGTCATATATGGCAACCTCAATTTTTTCATCGAAATATAGCGCCCAATAACTATAATAGTCACGAGAATTTGCATCCTTAACGTTAAAATCAATAAAGTCAGTACTACTATTCAATGGTTTTTCCTCAAAAACTGGAACATGTATTTCATAAGGTATATGTGTAAAACCTTTGCTGAAATACAAAAGATTTTTATCAATATTTTGAATAATATTTTTTAATTGTGAAGTTATACTTTCTTCAAATATGCTATGAATAACGAAAATACAATCGTTAAATACAAGGCTTATTTCTTCAATATCAATATTTTTTAAACATTTATCAGCTAGTTTTTGTAATTGGCCAAGATGTAAATAATCACGATGATAACTAATATTTAAGTTTAAATCACCAATTTTTCTATCGGATAGAATCTTTATTCCTTGTTGTATATCAAAATTTATTTTTATTTCTAAGATTAAATGAATGGTATCAATAGATGGTTTCGATATTACAATCTCTGCTTCGCAGAAAAAATCTTTTTCAACCAACAATTTAAAATGCTGCAGCCCAAGGATGACATCATCATGCTTAGTATCAAATTTTTGACTTCTATTTAGGGGATATTTTCTAGGTGTCATGGTTCAATAAATTTAAGTTTGGAAACAAACATAACTTTAATTTACAACCTTAGACTGCATAAAAACCATCGAATTTCAAAGGTTTTCTTGTATAATATTGAATTTCAATAGGTTAAATAATGGTAAAAATCCACTTTTTCGACTAAATAAAGCCTTTTTCTTTTGCAGTATGCAATAAAGCGTGATCATTTTCTTTACTAACCCCAAAAACATCCTTTAAATGACGCTTTCTATTCTCTATGGCACTAATGGAAAGTGAAACATGTGGCACCATATCTTTGGTTTTATAACCAATAGATAAATAGTAGAGAATTTTTTTATCCGTATCATCTAAAAAAATATCATTTGATATTTTATTTCGGATAGCGACAAGTGCTTTGGTGCTGTAATAGGGTGGCTTGGTTAAGACAACTTCGACCATATCTTTTAAAGTATCTTCATTAATTTCAGTTTTTACCATATACCCCTCAGGGTTAACCGTTTTTAAAATACTATTGATTCTAAAATTATCACTAAATGAAGACATAAATACTATTTTGGATTCAGGTGAAATTTTTCGGACAAAAATGCCTAAATCCTCTCCCGTATATGGAATTTCTCCTTTTTCTGCGGTGAGTTGTATGTCTAGTAGGAGCACGTCATAATCTTCTTTTGCTTTAGATGCTGCTAAAATTTTTGCTTTTCCCGTAACAAAACTATTTTCGATATCTAAAGTTACGTTGAAGCCATTAAATACAGTGCCTTCAAGAATAAATTTATAACCAAGCATTGTCATTTTATGATCGTCAACGGCTAAAACTCGGATGGTTCGCATAGAATATAATTTAAACTAAGTGGCTATTTCGTTAGGTTTTTGCAAAGGAACTTTTATTATTATTTTAGTGCCTTTACCTAGGCTACTGAGAATTTCCCAATCCCCATTCAATTGCTTTACGCGCGATGTAATATTTTTAACTCCGATACCTTTTTTACTTTTTTGGGCATCAAAACCAAGTCCATCGTCTTCAATTGTGGTTACAATGGTATTTTCCAACACCTCAAAATTAATAAAAATGCTATTCGCATGAGCATGTTTTATGCTATTTTGAATGCTTTCTTGTAAAATTCTGTATAAATTTATTTTTATATCATTTTCTATGGCATCCCAGTTAAAACTTTTTTGATATATAAATTGATAATCAATAGTCGAAGTAGCTACCTTAAATTTTTCGATTAAATCTTTGACGGATTCAACAAAGTTATACATTTTTTGTGATGCGGCGTGATATAAATTGTGCGATACGGTTCTTATTTCTTCAGTAACATTTTCTAATTCTTTTAGTAATTCTGCTCTATACACAACGGAGCTGTTATCTTCTTTTGCATTTAAACTTATTAGTACCAAACGAATGCCCGTCATATCAGCAACAACGCCATCGTGTAGTTCTTTTGAAATACGATCTTGTTCTTCTTTTTTTACCGCTGCAATTTTAGCTTGCTGGTTGATTAATAAATTAAAAATTTCTTGATTGGCTTCTTGTTGTGTTTGTTTAAAGCGTAAGTTTTTATTGTTTATTCTTTGTATTACGATAATTAATATGGCCAAGGCTCCTATAAAACCCACTGCTGCTAAGGCAATCCATAGCTGTTTTTCTTTTTTTAAAAGCTCATTTTGTTTGGCTAATAATTCATTTTTTTCAATAAACTCATCTGTTTGAAACCGAACTCTAGCAAATTTATCCCGTAGTTGGCGTTCTTCTTGTTGCTGTTTGGTGTTCAAAGCAAAATATTCTTGCGCATAACCTGTCGCATTTTTAGGGTCTATGCGCGTTAAAAGGTCTAAACTCCGCAACAAACTTTGGGTATTTTCAGCATTTTCTGCCAAAA
>JBGSQM010000176.1:0-37193 GCA_041738035.1 Cellulophaga sp. | reverse complement strand
GGTCATAAAGTAGCACAGCCAAGACCTTCTTCCTTGCCAGGGTCTGCGCCAATTTCTCGAATTCCCCCTTATCTAAAAAACCCGGATCAGTCAACAAATTATATAGCGCTAGCCTATCGGCGCGCCATATACTTAGTTATTTTGCCCACAGTTATTTTTCCGCAATCTTATTCAATTCTGCTATTCTATTTTTATGCATCTCAAATATGATTTCGGGATTCCATTCGTCATCTTCTGTTTTTCCGTGACCCAACGACATTAATGAAACAAGTTTTCCTTTTTCTGCATAAAATTGGCAATTCCAATGTTGAAGAGTAAAATGATTAATTGGCATATAATTTATCGATTCCTCTGCGTAAATCAATTCTCCATTTTGTTCAAAATAAATTTCTTCGTATAAATTTGTTTCCTCGTGTGATTCAATTCTTATTATTCTTTTTCCGTTATCAGTCTCGCAGATTTTCCAAAACTCCGTTTTCCCATTGAAGTCAGTTACCGCATTGACATTTTGAGAGCATTTTGAAAGTTCAGCGAGATACTGGTCGTTAATTTTTTTCCTTAAATTTTCTTCTTTTTCTAATTCGGTCAGTTCCGTTTTTTGAGAATTAAAATCAGAAGTTACTTTTTCAGATTCCGCTAAATTTTGTTCAGACGATTTGCTCTTTTTAGATTCACAAGCCATCAAAGAAATCGAGAATATTAATGTTAGCAGGATTTTTTTCATAATTGTGGGCAACAATAGTATATAGAACATATGTTCTATATAATGCTAATTTAAGATATACATAACATATGTTATATATATCTTTTATAAATTCTAAGAATCAAGCGGATTTTTTATTTTTTTGCAAGTTGTAGTGGCGACATGGGTGTAAATTTCAGTGGTCTTGCTAGAACTATTACCTAAAAGAACCTGAATTTGTCGCAAATCTGCCCCAGATTAAAGCAAATGTGTTGCAAAACTATGTCTCAAAACATAGGGTGTTACATTTTGCCTAATTTTAGCCTTTATACTCGCCATCTTGACAATCCTTAAAACACTCTCACCACTATATTTTCCGCCTTTTTGGCCTTCAAATAAATACACTTTAGGGGTATATTCCTTAAAATAAATCCTTAAATTGTCTAATACTTTACTAGAGAGTAGGGTAAGTCTTTCTTTTTTCCCCTTAGCATTTTTAACGATAATCAGCATGCGGTGACTGTTTATATCGCTAGGTTTTAAGTTTAATAATTCGCTCTTACGTAGTCCAGCACTGTATAAAAGCTGTAAAAAACACTTGTGTTTTATGTTTTCAGTATGCTCAATAAGCGATAATATTTCATTTATCGAAATTACAGTCCGTAATTTGTATTCTTTTCGGGGGCGCTCTATGTCGTAAAACCGGTGGGGCATTCCCATCACTACTTCATAATAAAACTTTATAGCGTTAATTGCTTGATTTATAGAGTAGTTCGACATGTTTTTCTGAACCAACATCTGCAAATATGCTCTAATATCGTTTTGGTTAATGGCAATCAACTTTTTTTCTTTGTAATGATTTATAAAAAGTTCAAAAAAACCAATATAAGTTCGCGCTGGGTTGTTAGCGTATCGCTTTAATTCCAGCTTAGTTAAATATTCCTCTGAGCAAAACCTGTAATGTGGGCTACTTTTTATGCTTCTAAACCATTGAACATCAAGTTCTTGATTTATGGTGTTTAAAGGTTTATTGGTAGAAAATCTATGGTAATTTATCCAAACAGTACCCTTAAAAGTATGGAAAATTTCTGACAAATTTTGCTTGGTGTTAAGTAAATACACCATCTTATATTTTTTACTCCATTTTGGATTTGGTAAGGTTTTTATAAGCGCATGAATAACCCTATCAGGTTGAAACTGAATACCAATCATTAAATGGAATAATGTGATGGATTTTAAGGAGTTCATAAGGCAATAATAAGTATAAATCAAAATCTAAGAAGTATTTTAAGCGTATATTATGCGAAAAAAATAATATTGAATTATTTAAGATTCATTAAATATGCAATCGCTTTACAACCAAATTAATTTAGGTATGTCTGATGAAAAAAAATGCCCTGTTTGTTAGGTATCAATAAAAGGAAGAACCGATAAAAAATTCTGTTCCATACAATGTAAATCTAGTTACCAATATGAAAACCGACAGCAAACTGAAGCTTTTTATATTAAAGTAGATAAACACCTGAAAACAAGCAGAAAAATTCTAAAAAAATTTAATAAAAGTGGCAAGTCAACCGTAAGAACCCAAGTTTTGTACTAGTTAGGTTTCAATCCTAAGTTTTTTTCTCATTTTTGGAAAAAAACTAAAGGCCATGTGTATCTCTTTGTGTATGAATACGGATTTTTAAAAATTAAGGAAGGCCTAAATAATAAATATATTCTCGTTTTTTGGCAGGATTATATGAATAAATTTTTAAGCAGGACTTTCATCTGATGTTACAATTTAAATAGTTATCAACCTATGTTTTAAAAGAGAAGTATTCTCAATGTTATTCGTAAAAATTGATACCTCTAATAATCGAATATTTTTGAGCAACTCCCAATTGCTACTGTTTACTTTGACGGACTTGCCAGACTGCTCATATAATTCTTAAGCAATCTAAAAAATGGGTTAAGAATTCACTTTTAGGGAAGTATATGTTGCTGCAAATTACGTAAATTTAGGGTTTCACTAAATGTTTTAAATGAGATGATTAACAAACGCTTACTTATAAAAAACCTACTTGCTCATAATGACGAGAATAGTTTTTATGATAAAAAACGCTTTGTCGATATTGGTCAAAGAGAAGGTAAAGCTAAGTTTTTAAAACATGTTTGTGCCTTGGCTAACAGCAATCCGTTTAACAATTCGTTTATCGTTATTGGGGTTGAAGACGAAGATAATAAAATTGTCGGAGTCGATTTTTTTGATGACAGCAAAATACAAAACCTGGTAAATGCTTATCTCGATAATCCACCTTTAATTGCTTACGAAAATATTCCGTTTCCACATTTGCCCGAAGGTAAAGTCGTGGGTTTGGTCACTATAAAATCTAACGGAAAAGTATGTGCGCTCAAAAAAAATATTTGGAAATATTATGGTGGATCTGTCTTTTTTAGAGAAGGCAGTATTAGTATGCCAAAAGCCTATAATGTAGAATTAAAGAATATAAATTCTGATGCCGTTGCCACCATTGAGCTCCATGCTCGCAATAATATTGAGTTGACATTGGATGGCGTTATCGATTTTATAAATCATCGACATAAAGATTTAACCAGTAATTACAAAGTTTTTAAAGAGCAATTTGTAGTTTGTTGGGCTGGGAATAAGAAAAAAGTAGCCAAGGAAACCTATTACTCACGTGTTGATATTGAGCTGATTAACGAGCAAGTAAAGCTCTTTTATTCTGCGCTCGACGAAATTATCATTACCATTGATGACGACTCCTTTACCACCGTAGAATATGTACAATTGGGGATTGGAGGGCAGCAAAAATACTATCCTTTAGAGAAAATGGTCATTACTTTTGAAGCCAATGGCACTTACCAGATACAAAGCGAATTGTTGTTTCAAGCACCTCAATTTGATAAAAAAGTGTTGTATCATATTTTCAATACCAACAATACCTTATTAAAAAAACTCGAGAAAAAATCACCGTTGTCCTCTTTAGAGATCAATGATATGGTTAATTTGCCTGCAACCTATCTTATCTGTTATTTAAATGGTCTCGAAGCCGCCAAAACTTATTTAGAAAGCGCAAGACCTTTGTTAAAAGAATACAACGCTAAAGTGTATCAATCTTTAAAAGATTCATTGCGAATTTTGCGAAAAGTGAAATATAGTTGATGAAATTTATGCGTTTGCGTCATATTCTTTTTTGTAATTTGCGGAGTTAGTTATTTCATAAAGTCACACAGAGCTAAAGGAGTTTCAGGGAGAAGGCTCAAAAATAATTGACAAAATATAGCTCAAAGAGAAAATCAGAATAATAATAGAATCGTATTTTATGAATTATCTAAAATCCAATAGGTCCCGAAAGCTTCAATTTCAAAAACATTATTTTTAGGCGCTAAGCGGTTATTACTAATTAAATCTTTTGTATCGTCAGTAATGCTAAATCCAATGCTTTCTAACCAATAATTTTCTATACTTTGAGGGTAGGCGTCAAAATTACAAACTACTAAAATTCGCTTTTTTTCTGAATATCGTTCGAAAATTAAAAGATGCGGATTATCGTTTTTGTGTAATTTTATGTTGTTATGATCTGCAAAAACAGGATTATTTTTCCGAATCCTGATGAGATTTTTAATCCCATAAAAAATCTGAGATTCTGGAATTTCTTTTTTGTCTAAATCGGCAATAACATCCCAATTTTGCTGAGGCCTGTTTACCCACCGGCTGTCTTGTTTTTTGCTGGCATCATTTTTATAAGTATAATCATTTAATGTTCCAATTTCATCTCCTGCATAGATGAGCGGAATACCGCCATAGGCTAAAATAATACTATGCATCATTTTAATTTTTTTTATGGCACTATAAATGTCTCCTGATTTATTTTTATCCAAGGCAGCCTCTAATCCAAGTAGCGAAGCGGCGCTACCCGTAATTCTGCCATCGCCCGTTTTTGGATTGTACATAAACATTTCGCCTCGGGCTTGCGACCAATTTAATTTTTGAGTGTAGTAATTCAATAAAAATAAACGGTGTTGATGGGCATCAAGTCCTAAATTGTAAATTTCTTGATCGTCAAAACCCAAACCAATATCATCATGGCAGCGGATGTAATTAATCCACGTAGCGCTTTTAGGTTTTTGAGGTAAATGCTGTAAACTTCTATACAGCAATTGTGTTTTTGTGGTGGCAATGGCATCCCATAAAAGTGCCATTAATGTGGCGTTGTATGCTACTTCGCACTCGTTGCCTTTGCATTGTTTTTCACCAAAATATTTAATTATTTCGTAAGGTGATACTATGGCTTCTGCTAAAAGAATTACACCAGGAGCTACCACCTGAAGGCACATTCTAAACAGACTTATCAAAGCATGTGCCTCAGGTAAATTTTGCGAATTTGTTCCTATTTTTTTCCAAAGGAAAGCTAAGGCATCAAATCTGATAACATCAACACCTAAATCGGCAAGCTGAATTAAGTTGGTCAACATTTCATAAAAAACCTCAGGATTTGTATAATTTAAATCCCATTGGTAATAATTGAAAACCGTCATTACCCATTTTTGCATCGCGTGATTATAGGTAAAGTTGCCAGGCGATGAGGTGGGAAAAACTTCGGGCATTGACCTTTCAAAAGCATCAGGAATATCACGATTAGGATAGGTGTAATAGTAGTTTTGATAGGCAATTTGGCCATTTTGAGCCTTTTTTGCCCAAGAAAACTCGTCAGAGGTGTGGTTAACGACAAAATCTAACATCAAAAACATTTTCTTGTCTCGTAAATTTTGCGTAAAATTTAAAAAGTCGGTTTTTGTACCGTATTTTTTATCGACTTCGGTATAGCTGTTTACGGCATAACCTCCATCATTTTCTGCTTGTGGTCTTGTGGTGATGGGCATTAAGTGCAGAAAATTGACGCCTAAATTTTCAAAATAATCTAGTTTGCCTGATAAACCATTAATATCTTTTTTAAAATGATCCACATACAATTGCATTCCGACAATTTTTTCAGATTGATACCAATTGCATTCCTGTAGTCGCTCTATATCTTGTTTTTTTAAATCGTCTGGTCTGTTTTTGAATAGTTTTGGTAATAGTGTCAGTAATTTTTTAAAATCTTTGGTATAATTTTCCTCTGGATATAAGGAGAAATACAAATCTTTAATCAGCGTGCTATTTGTTGCCAATCGCAATTCAAAAAGGGTTTCTAAAGTTTTGTTATCTAGGTTGTTAAACTTAGATTTTCCTAAAAGTTGATGTAAAGAATTTTGATTCATCGAAATTAAGATTCTAATTGACTAAAAGTGGGTAATGATTCTATAGCGCCGTAATTTGTAGTAGTAATAGCGCCTGCTTTATTGGCTAAAAATACCATGTTTTCTAAGATACTTGTGTCCTTAAAAATAACATTAATATCGGCTAATTTTGAAATTTGATATAACAAGCAACCAATAAATGCATCACCGGCGCCGGTAGTATCCACAGGCGTAACCTTAATACTCGGGATAATTTTTTTACTCGTAGGCGTACTTAATAAAGTGCCTTGACCACCCAGGGTAACCATAATAATTTTTGTGCCTAATTGGTGGAGTTCCTCACAGGCTTCTTCGATATTTTCTTTGCCAGAAATTAATTGCGCTTCTTCTGCACTAAATTTGCATAAATGGGATTTTTCTATAAACGGAATACATTTTTTGATAAAAGCAGCATCGTTATTTTTCCATAAATCTCCCCTATAATTGGGATCGAAGCTTATAAAAGTATGATGCGTCAACGCATCAAAAAAATACCTAGAATACGTATTTTCTAAAGCTCCACCTAAGAATGAAGTTGCAGCACCTAAATGCAGCATATTGTTTTCGATACTTTTCTTAACATTCACATCATAGCTTAATTCTTTATCCGCGCCTCGGCTAAAAACAAAATCGCGTTCGCCGTCATCAGCTAACGATACAAATGCTAGTGTAGTAAAGGTTTTCGAGCGTTGTAAAAGAGAAGTATCAACTTTTATTTGTTCTAAAATTCCGGTTAAAAAGTTGCCAAAAGGGTCATCTCCAACACAGCCAATAAATGAACTTTGACCACCCAAACGGGCAATAGCACAGGCTACATTGGCAGGAGCACCACCTGCTTTTTTGGTAAATTCTTTGGCTTTAGAAAGGTCGCTACCTTGCTTTTCAGCAACAAAATCGATTAAAAGTTCACCGACACAAAATACTTTTTTCATGCTATTTAATTATAGAATGTCTAAAGTAAACAGAAATCTTTTATAATACCAATTATCAGTTGCAAACTCTTAAAAACTTAAAGGAGCTTATTTTTTAACCACATTTTGATGAACCACAATCTTTACAGGTTAAACATCCTTCTTGGTAAATTAAATGGGTAGATTTACAACTATCACATTGTTGCCCTTTTGCTTCTGTACCATCTGCAACATACCGTTTTAAGGCTCTAGCCACGCCGTTTTTCCACGTGTTTATAGATTCACTATCTAATTGAAGGCTATTGATTAAATCCACCACTTTTTCAATAGGCATTCCATGCCTTAAAGTGCTCGAAATTAATTTGGCATAGTTCCAGTACTCAGGATTAAATTTATGCGATAAACCTTCGATGGTAGTTTTGTAACCTCTTTTGTTTTTGTATTGAAAATCGTAACGTGAAGTACCGTCTTCCTTTTTATTTTTAATGATAACACCGTTATTGACCAATCTTGGGATTAAAATACCATCTTCATCATCTGTAATTCCTGTAAAAATTTCGTAAGGCTTTTCATCCATTAAGCCTATGAACGCAATCCATTTTTCTTTGTTGTTTTGCAATCGAACTACATCAGCTTTTAGTATTTCTGGTCTTTTTGTTGAAAACGCAACACCAGTTTCCTTGGCTTCTTCTTTTGTTTCGTTTGCTATAAGTACTCCAGAGCGAGAACCGTCACGATAAACTGTAACTCCTTTACAGCCAGCTTCCCACGCTTCTAGATACAATTTCCCTACCAGTTCTTCATTGACATCATTAGGCAAATTAATGGTAACGCTGATAGAATGATCTACCCATTTTTGAACAGCACCTTGCAGTTTTACTTTACGCAACCAATCCACATCATTTGAGGTAGCTTTATAGTAAGGCGATTTTTTAACTAGTTCGTTTAACTCTTCTTGCGAATAGTTTTTGGAAATATCATAGCCGTTTACATTCATCCATTGTTTAAATCCGTGATGAAAAACCACATATTCTTCCCAAGAATCGCCAACTTCATCCACAAAGTCTATCCGTACATTTTTATCATTGGGATTTACTTTTCTTCTTCTTTTATAAACAGGAAGAAAAACTGGTTCTATCCCTGAAGTAGTTTGGGTCATTAAACTGGTAGTGCCAGTTGGCGCAATTGTGAGTAGTGCTATATTTCTGCGCCCATATTCTAACATGTCATAATATAACTTTTCATCAGCCTCTTTTAATCGAAGAATAAAAGGATTGTTTTTTTCGCGTTCCGAATCATAAATCTCAAAAGCACCTCTTTCTTTAGCAGCATAAACAGATGCTCTATAGGTTTCCAATGCAATCATTTTATGTACTTTTATTGAAAATTCATTTGCTTTTTCACTACCGTATTGCAATCCTAAACCCGCCAACATATCACCTTCAGCAGTGATCCCAATACCCGTTCTACGACCTTGAATGGCTTTTTCTTTAATTTTTACCCATAAATTATACTCAACATTTTTGGTTTCATCTAGTTCAGGATCGGCTTCTATTTTTGCTAATATGGTAATTACTTTTTCCAATTCTAAATCGATAATATCATCCATCATGCGTTGTGCGGCAGGCAGGTGTTTTTTGAAAAGCTCAAAATTAAAACTTGCTTTCTCCGTAAAAGGATGTTCCACATAAGAGAACAAATTAATTGCGAGTAATCGGCAAGAATCATAAGGGCAAAGCGGAATTTCACCACACGGATTGGTAGAAACCGTTTTATAACCTAAATCAGCGTAGCAATCGGGTACAGACTCGTTAATAATAGTATCCCAAAATAGAATACCAGGTTCAGCAGATTTCCAAGCGTTATGCACTATTTTTCCCCAAAGTTTTTCGGCATCAATTTCTTTAGATACTATTGGATTTAGACTGTTAACAGGAAATTTTTGAGTGTAGTTTTTTTTTGATTTGATGGCTTTCATAAAATCATCGTCAATACGAACAGAAACATTGGCGCCTGTGACTTTGCCTTGTTCTATTTTAGCGTCAATAAAATCTTCAGCATCGGGGTGATTTATGGAAACGGAAAGCATAAGTGCGCCTCTTCTGCCGTCTTGGGCAACTTCTCTGGTAGAGTTAGAATAACGTTCCATAAAAGGTACCAAACCTGTTGATGTTAAAGCCGAATTTTTAACAGGCGAACCTTTTGGACGTATGTGTGAAAGGTCATGACCAACACCACCGCGCCTTTTCATCAATTGCACTTGTTCTTGGTCTATTTTTAAAATTCCGCCGTAGGAATCAGAATTTCCATCGGTGCCAATCACAAAACAATTAGATAGGGACGCAATTTGAAAAGGATTTCCTATTCCAGCCATCGGACTTCCTTGTGGCACTATGTATTTAAAGTTTTTGATAAGGTTAAACACTTCATCCTCTGCCATCGGATTTGGGTACTTATCTTCAATACGAGCTATTTCTTTAGCAATTCTGTGGTGCATATCATCAGGTGAACTTTCGTAAATGTTTCCATCTGAATCTTTTAAAGCATATTTATTCAACCAAACTTGTGCGGCTAAACTATCACCCTTAAAATAGGCTAATGATGCTTCTAAAGCTTCTTCTTGAGAATAAGTTTTTCTAGGTATTTGCACTATTTTTTCTGGCATGGAATTATTTTTTAATGGGAATATTACTTACTAATTGAAAGTGCAAAAGTATTTAAAAAAATGCACATAGTAACATGACAAATGTCATAAAAGTTTACAGGAAAAAAACATAAGTAGTTTAAAAACAAATATTTAGTATTTTATAAACATAAAAAAGTTAACAAATAATTTTAATTATTTTTTATTTTATTGATAAATAATGTGTTAAAATGGGCCATTAAACCTGGTAAAACTTAGTATTTTAAAAAAACTTTTTAATGAATTAAAAAAATCTATTTTGTTGGTTCTAAAGAAATCCTTACCTTCTTTTAAATTTTAAAAACACAAACCAAAAATGGGACTATTTGATGAAATAAAAAAGAAGTTAAGCAATGAGTTCATAGACATTATAGAATGGCTAGCGACAAGCAGTGACACCATTGTACATCGTTTTGAACGCTATCAAAATGAAATAAAAAATAATGCAAAGCTTGTTGTTCGCGAAGGGCAAGTTGCCGTTTTTATCAACGAAGGGCAATTGGCGGATGTTTTTAAGCCAGGTACTTACACTTTGAACACCCAGAATTTACCGCTTTTGACCACTTTAAAAGGATGGAAATATGGTTTTGATAGTCCGTTTAAAGCTGAAGTTTACTTTGTAAGTACCCGTTTGTTTACCGATGAAAAATGGGGAACAAAAAATGCGATTATTTTAAATGATGAGCGTTTTGGATTTACTGAAATCAGGGCTTTTGGCACTTACAGCTATAGAATTGAAGATGCTGGCAAATTTGTGATCAATGTAGTGGGTACGGATGGTAATTTTACCAATTATGAAATTAACGAGCATCTAAAAAGCTTAATCGTAACCCGTTTTACCGATACAGTAGGCGAAGCTAAATTGCCTATTGAACTATACGCAGCCAATACCTCAGAATTATCTGAAGCTTGTCAAGAGGTGATGCAGCCAGAATTTGGTCGTGTGGGAATTC
Organism: Cellulophaga sp.; assembly: GCA_041738035.1. Classification (GTDB taxonomy): domain Bacteria; phylum Bacteroidota; class Bacteroidia; order Flavobacteriales; family Flavobacteriaceae; genus Cellulophaga. The sequence continues at coordinate 26,681 of JBGSQM010000176.1, read as the reverse complement.
AATTAGAGAAATTCTACATAGAAAATGTTTCGATGCCTGAAGAGCTCAAAAAAGAGATTTTTGAATACAGCCGACTGGATAAATTAGATATGGCTAAACTTACCCAATTTAAGACCGCAAAAGCCATTGAAGAAGCCGCTAAAAACGAAGGAGGAACGGCAGGCGCAGGCATGGGAATGGGAATGGGTTTTGTTCTGGCGCAGCAAATGGGAGGCATGATGAACCCACAAATGGGCCAATCTCAAGCTGCACAATCTCAAGGAGTTCCACCACCAATGCCAACACAAACTATGTACCATTATTCGGCAAATGGCGCACAAATGGGTCCAGTGTCTATCAATAAATTAAAAGAATTATTTGCCAATAGGAGCATCAATAAAGATTCTTTAATCTGGAAACAAGGCATGGCAAACTGGAGTGCATTACAAGAGATAGAAGAGTTAAAAGCCTTTTTAGGCGGTAGCACACCACCACCCTTACCACAGTAATAAATTGTAATCCTTTAAAATTTAAAACTCGGTATGCTGAACTTTTCGGCTATTATACCTTCGTTTATCCACAAATGGAAGAAATTTTTTCATCAGAATATAAAAAAGCATGCGCTAATTGTGGGGCAGAACTTAAATTTAAACCAGGTTCGCACCAATTAAATTGCGAATACTGCGGTTATGAAGAATATATTGAGCAAGCAAAAACAAGTTTTGAAGAATTAGAATTGCAACATTATTTAAAGGTTGTTGGCGATAATGCTTTTACCGAAACTATTGATGTTCTGCATTGTAAAAATTGCGGTGCCAATCAGCATGTTGAAGAGAATTATAAATCTCTAGGTTGCGTGTATTGCGGAGAACCTTTAATAAGAGAAGATACTCAAAAAGAAGGTTGGATTTTGCCCGGGGCAATAGTCCCTTTTCAGATAGACGCAAAAAAGGCAAATATAATTTTTAAAAAGTGGGTGAATAGCCTTTGGTTTGCTCCTGATAATTTAAAAAGAGCCGCTTTAGATAGCGAAGGCTTGCATGGTTTGTATTTGCCATATTGGACTTTTGATGCCAATTTATACGCCAACTATCAAGGCCAACGAGGCGATTATTATTATGAAACAGAAACCTATAGAACCAAAAACGGAACGCAAACTCGGCAAGTACGTAAAACAAGATGGCGGAATGCTTCGGGAGATGTAAAAGGTTTTATTGATGATATTTTAATCAACGCTTCACAAAAAAAAAGCACAGATATTCCAAGTAAAATTGCATTTTGGAACTTGAAAGAAATGGTAGTCTTTAGCTCAAAATACCTGTCGGGTTTTGTTACAGAAAAATATACTATCTCACTAAAGGAAGGGCATCATCAATCCTTTCAACAAGCCAAAGACATCGCCTACAATTGGATTAGGCAAGATATCGGGGGCGATACACAACGTGTTGACAATGCCAATATTAAACTATCCGACGAAACATTTAAACACATATTACTACCTGTATATGTAAGTTACTACCAATTTGGAGGTAAAAAATATAACTTTTATGTCAACGGACAAACAGGAACAATAAGCGGTATTCGACCTTATTCTTTCTGGAAAATTTTCTTTTTAGTGCTTTTTATTGTGCTAATGATAGCAGTATTTGCGATTTTTGCTAAATGAAAAGAACATTAACCATAGGAGATATACACTCAGGATTAAAAGCATTACAACAAGTTTTACAGAAGGCGAAAGTAACTACCCAAGATCATCTTATTTTTTTAGGGGACTATGTAGATGGCTGGAGTGAGGCTGTGGAAACGGTTAATTTTTTAATTGAATTAAATAAAACACATCACTGTACTTTTATACGCGGTAACCATGACGAGCTTTGCTATTCTTGGTTAAAAGAAGGAAAAGATAATCCACTTTGGTACCAACATGGTGGAGAGGCAACAGTAAATTCCTATGGTAAAACAGATGCTAAAACCATCGATTTACACCTCAATTTCTATGAAAAACTAGAAAATTACTACCTAGATCCGCAAAACAGGTTGTTTCTTCACGCAGGATTCACTAACTTAAACGGCATTGAATTTGAATATTTTTCAAAAAACTTTTATTGGGATAGAACCCTTTGGGAGTTGGTGCTATCTATGAATCCTGATTTAACAGAAAACCATCAATTGTATCCTAAACGATTAAAGCATTATGCAGAAATTTATATTGGCCATACCCCAGTTACACGAATAGGAAAAACAACGCCACAAAATGCAGCTAATGTATGGAATATAGACACAGGAGCTGCATTTAAAGGGCCTTTGTCTATCATCAACGTAGATACAAAAGAATTCTGGCAAAGCAATCCTGTGCATACTTTTTACTTAAATGAGCAAGGGAGAAACTGAATTTAATATATTTGAGTCGATTTTGTAAAATCATAAAACTATTATAACGAACTTTGTAAAAAAGAAGATATGTCAGCTAAAAATATTAGAATAGAGGTCATGCGGGCCATTGAAGATAAAGTAAATGGTTTTATAGATCAGTACCTTATACCTATTGAAGAGATTTGGCAACCAACAGATTTTTTGCCAGACTCACAGAGCGAAGGGTTTTTAGATGCTGTTAAACAAATACAAGAAGAATCAAAAGAATTGGGTTATGACTTTTGGGTAACTATGGTTGCCGATACCATTACCGAAGAAGCTTTACCCACGTATGAGTCTTGGTTGATGGATGTTGAAGGTATTGATCAGCATGGCGAAAATAAAAATGGATGGTCTAAATGGGTACGTCATTGGACTGCCGAAGAAAACCGACATGGCGATGTTCTAAACAAATATTTATACCTTTCTGGTCGGGTAAATATGCGTGAAGTGGAAATGACTACGCAATATTTAATTGCCGACGGTTTTGATATTGGCACGGATAGAGATCCTTACAAAAATTTTATTTACACTTCTTTTCAAGAACTTGCGACCAATATTTCGCATAAGAGGGTGGGGCAAATGGCCAAGAAAAAAGGAAATGTACTTTTAGGGAAAATGTGTACTATTATTGCTGGCGACGAAATGCGTCATCATTTGGCCTATAGAGAATTTGTAAAGTCTATCTTCGAGCACGACCCTAGTCATATGATGCTTGCCTTTGCCGATATGATGAAAAAGAAAATTGTAATGCCTGCACACTTTTTACGTGAATCAGGAGGCAACATTGGTACGGCTTTTGAAAATTTCTCGAACTGTGCACAGCGTTTAGGCGTTTATACTGCTCTAGATTATATTGATATTTTAAAGAAATTAAATGCGTATTGGGAGTTAGATTCCATTAGAAGTTTAAATGATGATGCTGAGCGGGCAAGAGATTACTTAATGAAATTACCAGATAGGTTAGAGCGCATTGCCACTAGAATGAAATTTCCAGATGATGAATACCAATTTAAATGGGTTGAAGCTAACGGAAGATTATAACAAAAAAAGCCCCGATTTTAGAGCTTAAAACTCAAAATCGGGATTTTTTTATCCAAAAACTTTCTCAAATTCTTGGCAAACCACGATCATACTTTCTCTGGGCTCACGATTAAATTCTAACAATTCTCGTGTATAATATTCCCAGTGCGTTTTTTTCCAATAGGCTAAACTTTTATCGCCTTCCCCTTCTTTACGCGCATAGTTTTCATCAATACTAAAGTAAGGTTTTAATTTTACCGCCGTTGTTTTTACAATACATTTTGCTTTTCCAGACCAGTCGGTAATTATGAGAAATTCACCAATTTTAGGTAATCTTTCGTTGCGTAATTGCAAGCCTAAAAGTGAGGGTGAAGTGGCTTTTTTAACGTTTTTCATGACTAAATCTAAACACTCGTTGGCATCTTTTTCATTGTCACAAAAGTGTATGGTTTTAGGGGCATCAACAAAAGCATCTTCTAAATGTTGATCTAAATAATCGCCCCACATATTGCGGGCTGAAGCATTGTTCATAATTATAATCTATTAAGCGAATGTACCTAATTTAAATTGTTCCGCCGCATGTGCTGCCGCTCTTGCTGTAAATGCCATATAGGTTAAAGACGGATTTACGCAGCTTGATGAAGCCATAAAAGCACCATCGGTTACATATACATTAGGTACTTTATGTATTTGATTGTGTTTGTTTACGATAGATGTTTTTGGGTCATGACCCATCCGAGCACCACCCATTTCATGTATGCCAAGGCCTGGCCCTGTGGCTCTATCATAAGCGGTTACGTCTTTAAAACCAGCGGCGGTCATTATACTCACTATTTGCGTTTTAATATCTTCACGCATATTGTATTCATTTTCTTTGAACTCCACATCAAAATCTAATTGAGGTAAACCCCACTTATCTTTTTCCGTTTGGCTTAGACTAACTCTATTATCATCATAAGATAAAAACTCACCAAAACCAGTAACCCCTATTTGCCAAGACCCCACTTTTAAAATATTTTCCTTTAAATCTGCACCATAACCCATCTCAGCCACGGCTTCTGTCCAACTTCCTCTACTAGCACTACCTTGGTAACCAAAACCACGGATATAATTTTTTTCTTCAGTTTGATTTTCTAAATTAACAAAACGGGGAATATAAAATCCGTTTGGTCTTCGCCCCTTAAAGTATTTGTCTAAATAACCATCCACTTTTGCGTTTGCTCCTAGTTGGTAATGATGGTCCATAATACCTCTTCCCAAAGCATCAGAGTCATTTCCTAATCCATTAGGAAAACGTTGAGATTTTGATTGTAATAAAATACCAACCGACGCCATGGCAGAAGCGCAAAGAAAAATAACTTTGGCGTTGACTTGTATTTGTTCTTTGGTTTCGGCATCAATTAATTTAATTCCTGTTGCTCTATTTAGCGTATCGTCATAAACCACTTCATATACTATAGAATTTGGTCTAAGTGTCATATTCCCCGTTCTTTCAGCAGCCGGAAGCGTAGAAGAATTACTACTAAAATAACCTCCAAAAGGGCAACCCCTCGAACATCTATTTCTATACTGACAAGGCTGTCTGCCTTCAATAGTATTATTTTTATCCGTTATATGGGCAACTCTTCCTATGGTTAGTAATCGACCATCTTTGAATTGCGCTGCCATTGATTTTTTTAAGTCTTCTTCAACACAATTTAATTGCATTGGAGGCATGAATTTACCATCAGGAAGGTGTTTTAGTCCCAGGTTTTCTCCACTTACTCCAATATATTCTTCAATTTTATCGTACCAAGGTGCAATATCGTTGTACCGAACGGGCCAATCTACCCCATGACCGTCCTTTTTATTGGCTTCAAAATCTAAATCGCTCCAACGGTAGGTTTGGCGTCCCCAAGTAAGCGATCTTCCACCTACTTGATAGCCTCTAATCCAATCAAAACGTTTGGTTTCTACATAAGGGTGCTCTAAATCATTAACAAAAAAGTGTTTGGTATCTTCTCGCGGAGCCCAACCCACTCTTGATTGTACATGCTGCTTTTTCTTATCTTCTTTAGAAAGTTCTCCTTTAAGAGCATAATCCCAAGGGTCATCATTCATGGTTTTATAATCTTTAATATGTTCTACCCTTGGTCCACGCTCAAGCACTAATGTTTTTAGTCCTTTTTCACAAAGCTCCTTGGCAGCCCAACCTCCGGTTATTCCAGTTCCTACAACGATTGCGTCATATTCTTGTTGCTGATTCATTCCTGTAATTGTATATTTATTGTATATTTATTCGTTTTTCGATATAACCATCAAAAGCATAATGAAGCAATAAATATAAGGCAATATTTCTTAAAATTTTAGTAATCAATTATTTCAAACCTATATTTTTTTAAACTTTTAATATTAAAAAATGAAAACGATAAAAGGACCTGCCGTTTTTCTAGCGCAATTTGTAGATAGTAAGCCACCATTTAATAGTTTAGACGGAATGTGCAAATGGGCGGCCGACTTAGGCTACAAAGGCATACAAATACCCACTTGGGAAATTTTTTTAATCGATTTAGATAAAGCTGCCGATAGCCAGACCTATTGCGATGAACTCAAAGGCAAAATAAATTCTTATGGCTTAGAAATTACCGAACTCTCTACGCATTTACAAGGGCAATTAGTGGCAGTGAACCCAGCGTATGATCTAATGTTCGATAATTTTGCGCCAAATAAGGTTAAAAACAACCCCAAAGCGCGCACCGCTTGGGCGGTTGAAACGGTAAAAAAAGCGGCAACGGCTAGTAGAAGATTGGGTTTAAATGCGCACGCCACATTTTCTGGAGCTTTATTATGGCATACGATGCACCCTTGGCCACAGCGGCCTAAAGGTTTGGTAGAAATGGGTTTTGAAGAATTGGCGAAACGTTGGTTGCCTATTTTAAACCATTTTGATGAACAAGGGGTTGATGTTTGTTACGAAATTCATCCAGGTGAAGATTTGCATGATGGGGATACTTTTGAACGTTTTTTGGCCGCAACTAACAACCATAAAAGAGTCAATATTTTATATGATCCTAGCCATTTTGTGCTACAACAGCTCGATTATATTACTTATATTGACCACTATCACGAATTTATAAAATCGTTCCACGTAAAAGATTCAGAATTTAATCCAACGGGTAAAAAAGGCGCTTTTGGCGGCTATAACGATTGGGGAGATAGAGCAGGCAGGTACCGTTCTTTGGGCGACGGACAAATAGATTTTAAAACCATTTTTTCTAAATTAACCCAATATGGTTGTGATGTTTGGGCGGTAATGGAATGGGAATGTTGTATAAAAAGTCCAGAACAAGGTGCCAGAGAAGGGGCGAAATTCATTCAAAATCATATTATTGAAGCGACTGAAAAAACATTTGATGATTTTGCAGGTGGAGCCATAGATAAAGATGTTTTAAAGAAAATATTAGGAATTTAAATTTTAATGAAATGAAAAGATTAATTGTATTAGCCTTGGGGATTACCACTTTAATCGGCTGTAAGAACAGTACCGATAAAATAAGTGAATTAAAAAACCTAAAAGCAATGAATACAAACAAGATGGAAGCACCCAAAAATGCAACATGGAAAGTTTTATTTGATGGCAGCTCTTTCGATAATTTTAAAGAATATTTAAAGGATGAGGTTTCCGAAAACTGGAAAATTGAAGATAATGCCATGGTCTTTTATCCGCCAAAGGACAGAAAAAAGGGAGAGGCTTTTAATTTGGTAACTAAAGATGCCTTTACCAATTTTGTATTGTCTTTAGAATGGAAAATTGCAGAAGGCGGTAATAGTGGTATTTTTTGGGGTGTAAAAGAAGATACGAGTCTGCCAGAAGCCTACCAAACAGGACCAGAAATTCAGGTTTTAGACAATGAAAGACATCCGGACGCTAAAGCAGGAACAACACATCAAGCTGGAGCTTTATATGATATGGTAGCACCATCTAAGGATGTTACAAAACCAGTTGGGGAATGGAACACTTGTGTTCTTACCATCAATCATAAAACAAATCAGGGACTCGTGGAGTTAAATGGAGAAGAAATTGTGTCGTTCTTCGTTAATGATCCAGAATGGAGCCTTATGGTATCCAAATCTAAATTTGCAGATTGGAACGATTTTGGAAAATATCCAACAGGAAAAATAGGCTTACAAGACCATGGTGATGGTGTTGCTTTCAAAAATATTAAAATTAAAGAATTATAAAATACATTACAACCCAATCCAAATAAATCAATAATGAAACAATTTTACGTACTTGCCATTTTGGCTCTTTTTTCCTGTAAAGACACAGAAAAAAAATCTATTGAAGAAGAACAAACTAATCAAGGAATAGTCTATGAAGAGTATTCTGGTATCGCTCCGACCAAACCAGAGGAAACGGAGTTTTACAAGCCTGTACCGCCCGTAGTTCAACCATCTACTAATAAAGGAGCGCCAAGTGATGCAGTAGTTTTGTTTAATAACAATAGTTTAAACGAATGGGTAAGTTTAGAGAACCCCGAAAAACCAGCAGATTGGATTATTAATCCGGATAGCAGTTTTACGGTAAAAAATAAGGCTGGAGATATCCGCACAAAAGAAGAATTTGGCAATGTGCAACTACATTTAGAGTGGAAATCGCCAGCAGAAATACAAGGTGAAAAACAAAGCAGGGCCAACAGCGGTGTGTTTTTACAAAGCAGATACGAAGTTCAAATTTTAGACAATAACAATAACGATACTTATGTAAACGGACAAGTAGGATCAATCTACAAACAACAAATACCACTAGCTATGGCATCAGTGCCTACTGGCGAGTGGAATAGTTACGATATTATTTATCACGCGCCAGAGTTTGATAAAAGAGGCAATAAAACTAAATCGGCTACTTTAACACTGCTGCATAATGGTATTTTAGTGCAAGATCACAAAGAGATAAAGGGAACAACAGAATATATAGGCTGGCCCAAGAATGAAGCGCACGGCAAAGCCCCTATTATTTTACAAGATCACGGAGATAATAGTAGGGTGAGTTTTAGGAATATTTGGTTGCGGGAAATAAAGTAAACCGGTTATGACTAGCTTTTTTTCGGCTTTACTAACCTCCCTATTTCTTTTTGTTATTGGCATTTATTGGCGTTATTATCCACCTAAAAAAATAAATCAACTTTACGGCTACCGAACCAGAAGAAGCATGGCAAACCAAACAGTTTGGGATTGCGCCAACAAAGTGGGTGCACACATGCTTTTTTCCTTGGGTTGGATAAGTTTTATGTTAACCTTAGTTATTTTTATTATTTTTCAAGATTACATTGTTATTGTGAATATGGCTTTAGTCTTAGTAGGCTTAGGCATTGGGATGTATTGGTGCGAAACCCAAATTAATAAGAAGTTTGATAGGAATGGGAACACTAAAAAGGGAAGCTGAAATTTAAGTATCTTTGCCAAAATTTTAGTTCTTTATGATTCAATCTATGACAGGGTATGGAAAACACACAATTCAACTCTCAAGTAAAAAAATTACCATCGAAATTAAATCTTTAAACAGTAAAAGCTTAGATTTAAACGCCCGAATGCCATCTGCCTACAAAGAAAAGGAATTAGAACTCCGAAAAACTATTGCGACCGCTTTGGTAAGAGGAAAAATAGATTTTGGATTGTATATCGAAAATACAGGGAATGAAACCTCATCCGTAATAAATGAAGAAGTTATTCGCCAGTACATGAAGCAATTAAATGCCATTACTCCAGTGAATGATGCGCAATTACTAGAAATAGCGATGCGCATGCCTGATGCTTTAAAGACAGAGCGAGAAGATATCGATGAAAGAGAATTTAAATCTATAGAAGAAGCACTAGAAATCGCCCTTAAAGAAATAAATATCTTTCGATCAGAAGAAGGTCAGGTTTTAGACGATGATTTTGTAGCTCGAATTTCAATCATTTTTAACCTATTGGCTGAGGTTGAAAAAACCGATGTAGCGAGGCTTAACACCATTCGCGAACGTCTTGAAAAAGCGGTATCTGATTTAAAAGTGGAACTAGACACCAACCGCTTTGAGCAAGAACTCATTTATTATTTAGAAAAATACGATATCACCGAAGAAAAAGTACGTTTAAAAAATCATCTTGATTATTTTGTGGCAACCTTAAAATCTGACGATTCTAATGGAAGAAAATTAGGATTTATTTGTCAAGAAATAGGCAGAGAAATCAATACCATAGGTTCCAAAGCTAATTTTGCGCCATTGCAACAAATTGTGGTACAAATGAAAGACGAGTTAGAGAAAATTAAAGAACAAATGCTAAATGTATTGTAATGGAAGGCGGTAAATTAATTATATTTTCAGCACCATCGGGTAGTGGTAAAACTACTATTGTTAAGCATTTGCTTGAGCAAAACGATTTAAACTTGGCCTTTTCAATTTCTGCAACATCGCGCCCAAGACGAGGCAAAGAAAAAAACGGAGAACATTATTATTTTATGACGCTTTCAGAGTTTAAAACTCACATTAAAAATGAAGATTTTTTGGAGTGGGAAGAAGTCTATCGCGATAATTTCTACGGGACATTGAAAACTGAAGTCGAACGCATTTGGGCCGATGGTAAGAACGTAATTTTTGATATTGATGTTGTAGGAGGTCTTCGAATAAAAAAGAAATTTCCAGACCAGACCTTAGCTGTATTTGTAAAACCACCTAGTGTTGATGAGCTTAAAATAAGACTAAAGAAACGAAGCACAGAAAGCGATGATAAAATAAATATGCGGATTGCAAAAGCATCAATAGAATTGGCTACAGCGCCGCAGTTCGATAAAATTATTAAAAATTACGACTTGGATACCGCCTTAAAAGAAGCACACGATTTAGTGGCAGATTTTATTAAAAAATAAATAATAAGTGAAGAAAGTAGGACTCTATTTTGGCACCTTTAACCCCATACATATTGGCCATTTAGTGATTGCAAACCATATCGTCGAGTTTTCTGATTTAGATGAGGTTTGGTTAGTGGTTACTCCTCAAAGTCCGTTTAAGACCAAAAAATCTTTACTGGATAACCATCAAAGATTTCAAATGGTATATGAGGCTACATTAACTTATGATAAGCTGAAACCGACTGATATAGAGTTTCATTTGCCACAACCCAATTACACGATAAACACTTTGGTACATCTGGAGGAAAAATTTAAAAACAAGTACGTTTTTTCATTAATCATGGGCGAAGACAATTTAAAAGGCTTTCACAAATGGAAAAACTACGAAACCATTCTTGAAAACTATAAGCTCTATGTGTATCCAAGAGTTTCAGAGGGAGTAATAGATCATCAATTTGTAAACCATCCAAAGGTTCATAAGGTTGATGCCCCGATAATGGAAATTTCTTCTACATTCATTAGAAAACAGCATAAGGCAGGTAAAAACATTAGGCCATTATTGCCCGAAGGTGTTTTTAAATACATGGATGAGATGAATTTTTATCGGAAATAAACCATCAAAATTAATTCTTTTCAACCTATTAAATAACAATATCTCAATCAATACCACCAAAAAATTTTTAGTTAAATCCGTAGCATTTAATCCCTGAACAACAATTATTTAAATCTGTTGAAGAAGGATTTGACTATTTGGAAACTAATTTCAAATGGTAGATGGTATTGGCTTCTATTTCTGAGGAGGATCTATTTTGGCGGGCTTCACAGAACTATCGTGCTCTAGGTAATAAAGCTCTAATAAATTCATAGTAGCCACTAAAAGGTCTTTTGTTTCTTGTAACAATGAAAAATAAAGCGTGGTATTTTTAGGGCTAGATTCCTCATTTCTGGTACGTTCTACTTGTTTCTGAATTTTACTAGTTACCAAGCCGAGAATTTCTTGTTTCCTGCCTAAAATAAGACCAATTTCTTCAAATGATCTCGTATCAAAGGCATTTTTAGTATTGATAAAGAAGGTTTCAAAGCGTTTATCCACTTCCTTTAATTCTTTGATCTGATTAAACTTTAATTTTTTATGGTTGTTATGAACATGCTTATGGCTCACTTTAGTAATGTATTCTAAAGACTGCGCCATATCTTGCAGATATCCTAAAATATTAATATAAAAGTTACTAGCTCCTAGGCTAGATTCATCTAAATTTTTAATAAAATAAAAGATATTATCCCTGAGCTCATCAATTTCATTAGAGAGTTTAGACACCTGTTTTTTATTCTTCTTTAGTAAATCTAAATCTTGTCGCGCTAGGCCATCAATAGCATTTGTATAAATTTTATTGCTTCGTTTCACCACGCTCGAGATATTGCTGGCACTTTCTAATATCACTCCTTGTACGGAGCTACTTTCGGCTCTTTTAAGGCTGTCTTCAGCTTTTATTTCTTTAGATTTTTTGTTGTAGGATATATAATTTCTAGCCAACAATAAAAACGCAGCAAAAAGTAATACGGCAATGGCAGCACCTTTCCCAAAACTAATAATTGTCAGGATAATTCCAGCACTAATAAAAGCAATTATAGCGGTTCCAAACCAGCCGCCAATTACATTTAGAACCCCAGCAACTCTATAAACGGCACTTTCAGCACCCCAAGCTCTGTCGGCTAATGAGGTTCCCATAGCCACCATAAAAGTTACGTAAGTGGTAGATAGGGGTAATTTATAGGATGTAGCTACTGAAATTAAAATACCAGCCACCATAAGGTTTACCGCTGCCCTAACCATATCAAAAGCAGGCATTTCGTAGGTTTTATCACGTGCTACTTCTATAACAGGTTTGCTAAAGCGCTTGTCTAACTTTTCCTGAATTTTGTTTGGAACAAGGGAAGATGCTATAGTAGAAATTCCAACAGAAAACCTAACAATAGATCTTGATAAAAAATTAGGTTGAAAACGTTCTTTTCCATCGCCTTCTCTGGCTAAATTAATTTCGGTTTCAGCAACATACCTCGCTTTTTTTGAAAGCCATAAGGTAGCAATCATAACAATACCGGAAATAAATAATAAAAGGGTAGGGGTCTCTACTTTTTCAGATAAAATACTCATGCTAAATTCTGTTGCCGGAATACCTGATGCAGCCCAAGCTTCATACGATTGCCATGCAGCAATAGGTACCCCTATAAAGTTGACCAAATCGTTACCCGCAAAAGCTAGCGCTAATGCGAAAGTACCCACCCCAATAATCACTTTATAAATACTAATTTTCGCTAGGTGAATGAGCACATAAGAAAGCATAGACCAGATTAAAAAGTTGGCGGTTACCAATATATATACATTGGCTTCTAGAAATTTTTTGATGGTCAGGCCATCAAGTAAATCATATTGTTCGCTTGCAAAAGCAGTACCACCAATACCTTTTAATAAAATGAAATAAGTCATTGCAGATAAAGCAACACCACCAAATACAGCACCAACCCATTTTGGTTGCCGTTCAAAATTAAAAGATAATAAAATTCTAGAAACCCATTGCACGAAAGCTCCCACCGTAAAAGCAATCACCACAGAAAGTAAAATTCCCATAATAATTTCAGTAGCTTTTGAGGTATTTATATAGTCAATAGCATCAGCAAGACTACCATTATCGTGGGCAATTTTTATAAAGGCCATCGCAACAGAAGCACCTAAGAGCTCAAAAACTATTGAAACTGTGGTCGATGTTGGCATCCCGATGGTATTAAAAAAATCTAATAATAGAATATCGGTAATCATAACTGCCATGAAAATGAACATGATTTCATTAAAATAAAATTCATTAGGATTGAAAATTCCTTTTCGGGCAACTTCCATCATCCCACTGGAAAAAATAGCACCTAAACCAATACCAACGCTAGCAACGATCATTATAGTTTTAAATGAAATAGCTTTTGATCCTATGGCCGAATTTAAAAAATTCACAGCATCATTACTAACACCAACCACCAAATCAGCAACAGCCAAGACTGCTAAAGCTATGATCATTAAAAGGTAAATATTATCCATATTTTTAAAAAAAATTAGTTTGCAAATATCACTAGTAACTACAAATAGAATGTTAGGTTAAAGTTATGTTTTTTATGCATAAAATGTATATCAACTTGTAAGCGATAGCTATATTCAATGGTTGGTTTACGAGGGAAAGATACCTTAAATCTCTTTAAACTTTTAATTTATGACCAATAATACCATTTACCATTTGAAATTACGGTAATAAAATGCTTTTCTCCCCTTTCTATTTCAATTTAAAAAAAACCGTTGTTACGGCCATGCTCTGCTTTTTAATCTCATATAAAGAAAAAATCCATTATTTTCTTTTACAGTAATTTCAAACAATAACTAGTATAATATGTTTTGAAAGAGAAGGCCTAAATTGAATTTTTAAATTTTGTGCTTCACTAATTGATTTTCATTTGAGTTTAGCAATTACGGATTTAGCCGTTTGATAGAGGCTTAGGAATAAAAAATGTGCAAAATGCGGGTTCCTTATTTAAAATAGCGTTACGCTTGCTAAGGAAGCTATTTTTTGCGGTGGTGTAGTACTATTAAAATTCTCTGAAGTTTTGGCATCGAGATCATTATTAGCTTCAAAAGCAATAGTTTTTTGTTTTAAAAGACTGTTTATTTTAAAGGTTTCTTCCTTTTTAACAGCTATAGGCATCTCTGAAGTTTCATAACCTAGAAAGCTAAAAACAAGTATGTAATCTCCAGGCTCAACATCTTTAAACTCAAAGTTGCCATGGAAGTTCGTTTGAGTAATTTTATCCGTTTCTTTAATTTGTACCGTAGCGAACAGTAGCGGTTCGTTGCTTAATTCTTTGTCAGACACCTTTCCAACAATGCTACAATTTTCCTGTGAAAACAGACAAGTGATGGCAAAAAAATGAACTATTAGAAGTAATTTAACTAACATTTTTACTATGTTTAATTTAATGTGCGAAGTAAGCGAACTCATGTAAAGCTAAAGTTACCAATAGGTTAAAAATAGATGATTATTTTTGTGGCTATCCTAACCTGTAAAAGTAGACTTTACCATGAGAATAAAGCTAAAAAATGTATCTTGCGGTAAAATTTAAGTAGATGAATTGGGAAGAATTACTTTCGTTAAAACGACAGGGTGATACGTATAAAAGATTGCGAAAAGAGCAAGATGAAACCCGATTAGGTTTTGAAGTCGATTATGACCGAATTATTTTTTCTGCGGCGTTTAGAAGTTTACAAGATAAAACCCAAGTAATTCCGCTTTCTAAAACGGACTTTGTACATACCAGGCTTACCCATAGTTTAGAAGTTTCGGTAGTTGGTCGAAGTTTAGGTAGAATTGCAGGTAAGAAAATACTAGAAAAACATCCATACCTCAAAGAAATACATGGCTTTCAAATCAATGATTTCGGCGCTATTGTCGCTGCCGCAGCTTTATCTCACGATATAGGAAATCCGCCTTTTGGTCATAGTGGAGAAAAAGCCATTGGCGAGTTTTTCATAAATGGAAAAGGACAACACTATAAAGAGCAACTTTCATTGAAAGAATATCAAGATATCATAGATTTTGAAGGTAACGCAAACGGGTTTAGATTATTGGCAGGCTCAAGAGAAGGAGTCGAAGGTAATTTGCGATTGAGTTATGGTACGCTGGGCGCTTTTATGAAATACCCAAAAGAGTCGTTACCCAAAAAACCAACAAAACATATTGCCGATAAAAAGTTTGGTTTTTTTCAGTCTGATAAAAATGCGTTTATCGAAATAGCCAAAGAATTGGGTTTGGTGCAAACGAGAAGTGGAGAAGACATTAGTTTTTCTAGGCATCCTTTAACTTTTTTGGTAGAAGCCGCCGACGATATTTGTTACACGATTATAGATTTTGAAGATGGGATTAACCTAGGATTAATCTCTGAAGATTTTGCACTAGAATATTTAATTAAATTAGTAAAAGACAGCATTAATACCCAAAAATATAATGCCATGGTGCACCAACAAGATAGGTTAAGCTATTTGCGTGCACTTGCTATAAATACCCTTATAACTGATGCTATTGCCGTATTTTTAGAAAATGAAGCGGCTATTTTAAATGGTGAATTTACCGTGTCACTTTTAGACAAAAGCCAATACAAGGCGCAAATCGCAGATATCATAAAAATTAGTGTTACTAAAATTTATCAATCACAAGAAGTAGTCGAAAAAGAAATTGCAGGCTATAAAATTATATCCGATATTTTAGAAGTTTACACCACTGCTTTAATTCATAAAAAAACAAGTAAAGCATCAAATTACGATACACTTTTAATACAAACATTACCAGAAGTGTATCAACTTACCGATATTTCTTTATATGATATTTTGTTAAATACTTGTTGTTATGTCGCCAGTTTATCTGATAGTGCTGCGGTATATATCCATAATAAAATTATGGGGAAACAGCTTTGAGTATTGAGTTGAAAAGCCCGAAGTAGTGAGTACAAAGTATTAAGTATTGAAAAATTTCAAGTAAACCCCAATGGACAAGCAAAGCATGAAATCTCAAACGTAAAACTTTTTCCATCAACCAACAACGAATAACCATCAATAAAAATTCTTGTTTTCAAGAATTTTTTGTTAAAAATCATACAACAATCCTACCCCTAAAATCTGCCTAAATTGTATTCTGGGCTCTCCTCTTTGAGTAACATTACCGCTGGCATCTTCTTGCTCATCAAATAAAATATCATCATCGTAAATTATATGAGTTCCGAAGGAGGCACTAATGAATTTGTTCACTTTCAGTTTAAAATTGAGTTCCCAATCTATATCTATATTACCAAAACTATTTAAATAATCCGTATATAAATTAACCCTATGATTAAGAATTACGTTTTTCGCAATTTCATTTTCCCAAGTGTTCGTAATTAAGAAACCAAGTTCCATAAATACTTTTTTTCCTGCCTCAATAATATTACCGTCGGGATCGCGAACAGCACGTCTTACCCCAAAAGCGCCATTATTGGCTAATTCTTGATTTAAAACAAAAGTTGCTTTTTGAGTTAATGGAGAAATATATAAATTAAGTTTTTTACCCTCAGGAATATAGGAAGCGCCACCACCAAAAAATAAATAGCCAGGCGCCATAAAAGCGGAAATAGGATTTTCTGTATTCGGGTATTTAAACCCATTTGTAAATTGCGTATTAAAATTGGTTTTTAAGGAATAATACCAATTGGTAATGGTATCCCTTCGGTATCCAAAAGTGGAGCTAAACCGGATTACGTCTTCTGTTTTGCGTAATTCTCTGCCTTCTTGAGCATTTAAACCGTAACGCATTTCTAAATCGCTATTCCATTGAATGTATCTAAATTTATAATTTCGAACAAATTTAGAATGTAACAAACCCGAAACAAGATTATTCCCCCCAGCATTCCAATTTACAAAAGCAGCTTCACTAAAATTAAACCCTATTACGTTTTGTGTTTCCCAAAAAGAGGGGATATTAAAACTGTTTAATTTATCTCTCAAAGGTTTTGTTCTTCTAAAAGACACTACAGGGTTGGTAAGGTTAGCACCACGAGTGATATTTTTTATTTTATCTTGAAAAGTCCTAATGATAATAGTATCTATTACTAAAGAGTCAATCTCTTGATTCGCAGGAATACTATCTTGTGCATTTACGTTTAAAAAGCCAAGAAAAAACACCGTAAAAAGTGTATATTTTAAACTATTTAAAAGCATGTAAAATTTCATTTAATGTTGATATTAATGATTCCGCATCAATATAAGCCAGAGCGTAAAGTTCTTCTGGAGTGCCATGTTCAATAAAAATATCGTCTATACCCAATATGGTTATGGGTGTTCTGTACTGCATTTCGTTGGTAAATTCTAAGATGGAGCTACCAAAACCTCCAATTTTACATCCGTCTTCAATGGTAATGACATGCTCATAGGTATTAAAAATTGTGTCAAGTACATTTTTGTCTAATGGTTTTATAAACCGCATATTATAATGCCCAATTTTTGAAGACTCTTTATGATTTTCAATAACATTGGCGACCATGTTTCCTATGGAACCCACGGAAAGTACGGCAATCTTAGTCCCAGCCTTTAGTTCTTCTGCTTTTCCAATTTCAATTTTTTCGAACGGGAGTTGCCATTTTTTTAAAACGCCTCTTCCTCTTGGGTATCTTATCGCAATAGGATGTGCTAAGCCTAATTGCGCGGTAAACATGATATTTCTGAGCTCCCGCTCATTCATGGGTGCAAATATTATCAAATTGGGAATACAGCGCAAATAAGCAATATCATACCCCCCGTGATGCGTTGCTCCATCTTGACCTACCAAACCAGCTCTGTCTATGCAAAAAATTACAGATAAATTTTGAATCGCTACATCGTGAATCACTTGATCATAAGCGCGCTGTAAAAAGGTAGAATAAATAGCACAAAACGGAATCAAACCTTGAGTGGCCATACCTGCCGCCATTGTAACCGCATGTTGTTCTGCAATACCTACATCAAAAGCCCTTTCTGGAATTTCATCCATCATAAATTTTAAGGAACTTCCTGTGGGCATAGCGGGCGTTATTCCAACAATATTAGGGTTTTTTTTAGCCAATTCTACAAGCGTAAGTCCAAAAACGTCTTGGTATTTTGCAGATTCAAAGATGGTTGATTTTGGCGCTAAATCCCCTGTAATTTTATCAAATTTTCCTGGGGCGTGATAAGCAACTTGGTTGTCTTCGGCTTTTTGTAATCCTTTGCCCTTGGTGGTAATAAGGTGTAATAATTTAGGACCGTTTATCTTTTTTAAGCTTTCTAATGTTTTTATGAGTAATAAGATATCATGACCATCAATAGGACCTTCGTAGTAAAAATTTAAACACTCGAAGATATTTTCATCTTTAGCCGTACCTTTTTTAACATTGGTAAGGTATTTTTTTAAAGCGCCAACACTGGGGTCGATACCAATAGCATTGTCATTTAAAACAACGATAATATTGGCATTGGTGGCACCGGCATGGTTTAAGCCTTCAAAAGCGATTCCGCTTGCAATTGAAGCATCACCAATTACTGCAATATGTTGTTTGTTAAAGTCTCCTTTTAACTGTGAAGCGATTGCCATGCCTAAAATAGCAGAAATAGAAGTAGAGCTATGTCCGGTTCCAAAAGTATCAAACTCGCTCTCGCTGCGTTTTGGAAAACCACTAATACCATTTAGCTGTCTGTTGGTATCGAAAATCTCTTTTCTTCCAGTTAAAATTTTGTGTCCGTAAGCTTGGTGGCCAACATCCCAAATCAATAAATCATCAGGCGTATTAAAAACATAATGTAAGGCAATAGTGAGTTCCACAACACCTAAACTAGCGCCTAAATGGCCTTCTTTGGTGGCGACAATATCGATAATAAAATCTCTTAATTCTTGAGCAAGCGTTTTTAGATCTTCTTGTTTTAGTAAACGAAGATCACTTGGTGTGCTAATTTTATCTAATAAAGTATCCAAGAGGATTAAAATTAGCTGCAAAAATACTTATTTTAGTGATTTAATAACTCCTATAGCTATTTTGTTTTGTTAAATATGATTTATCTATATGGATGTTAAAGCTAAATTTTAATTTTTTTCTACTTTAAAAAAATGATTTTACCTTACGATGACACCTATTTTATGAAAAAGGCTTTGCAAGAAGCAGAAACTGCTTTTGAAAAAGGCGAAGTACCAGTAGGTGCTGTGATTGTTGTTCAGGATCGGATTATCGCCAGAGCTCATAATTTAACAGAACGCTTGAATGATGTAACTGCCCATGCGGAGATGCAAGCCATAACCGCAGCGGCTAATTTTTTAGGAGGCAAATACTTAAAGGATTGTACGTTGTATGTTACTTTAGAACCCTGCCAAATGTGCGCTGGAGCTTTATATTGGAGTCAGATTTCTAGAATAGTTTATGCGACAAAAGATTTGGAACGTGGTTGTGGTGTTATGGGAACAACATTGCATCCAAAAACGAAGATAGTTGGAGGCCTTTTAGAAACAGAGGCCTCGGAATTACTAAAACGATTTTTTATTCAAAAACGGAATTTGAATTAAGGTTAATCTTGATGTAATTCATTCATATTCATCTGGGCCTATTCTCATTTTAAGTATTTCGACACCTTCCTTGTCTTTATAGTTATAAACCAAAGTGGTTTTATTATTTCTATAAAAGATCATTTCTGGACTTATTTTTATGGCATGGATAATACTAGGTTTTAAAAAATTTTCGAGTTGCTCAACACTTACCTCTGATACCAATTGATTTATCAAAGTGTAATTGTATTCAATATGATTATTTGGAAGCGCAGTGATGCCATCCATTCTAGTTATTTCGTCAACCATCATTGGACAGTTTTTATTCATTTCAATCGCCAAAGATGATAGTTGTTTATCAATAGAATTGCCACTTGAGAACAAAAATTGAGTTATAAAGTAGAACACTATAAACGCTAGCGTAAAGGAAAATATAAAAGTTATTTTTTTGGTAAAATTTGTTTTGGGTTTGTTGGTTTTTATTTCAATTAATTCTTTAGCTTTTGGGGCTTTTATAGGTAAAGCAAAACCACAGGCGGCGCAATATTTGGCAGCTGGACTATTGGCATTTTCGCAATGCGTACAAATAAGACTTTCCATAGCTTGACGCGATTAAAATAAAAACTAAAATTGGTTCAAACCAGAGCAACCCCAAGCATGAGCTAAGGGTTGCTTTTTAAAAAATTCTTTAAGAAAACTATAGTTAGCCTATCACTTTTATTTTAGCAGCAACAATGCCTTTTTTTCCATCTTCTTGTGTATATTCTACTTTATCACCTTCGTTAAGTTCTGTTCCGTTTAATGATGTAGCATGCACAAAAATATCTTTTCCTGTTTGGTCGTTGGTAATGAATCCGTAGCCTTTAGACACATTATAAAATTTTACTGTTCCCGTCATCTGAATAAAAATTAAAAATAATATTATTACAAATGTATAATATTTTCTTAATTTTTTTTACGATACTTAAAAAAAAAGGTTTTTAGCTTACTGGTTATCAGTCTTTTCTAAATTTTTACCTTTCATTTTGCGGATATTTTCTTCATTTAACATATAATCTTTCATTTTTTTGCCCTTACTTTCTTTAATTAAAAAAAGCGGCATGGCAATTAAAAAAATACCCACGGTACCCAAACCTATACATTTTTGGGCAAGGGTAACTTGTTCTTCTTCAATAGTAAATCCATAAATAATGCTCACTATGGAGGCTAATAAAATTAGGGTGATAAGATATTTTAATTTCATATTTGTGTTTTAATGTCAAAGGTCGAATGTCCAAAGAAAAATATTAGCTTAAAGCTTATAGCATAATGCTATTTCGTAAAATTAATAAGCTTTCTACGATAAGCGGTTAAGAGTTTAGATTTAGATATGAAACCAACATACTTATTATTTTTCGTTACTGGCAAATTCCAAGCCCCACTATCTTGAAATTTCTGCATAATATCGGTCATTTTATCTTTATCTAACTCAATAATATCTGGTGGTGTGTGCATGATATCTGTAACATGTACCTCATTATACAAACTTTGATTGAACATAATAGCGCGAATATCATCTAACAAAATAATACCTAAGAGATGGTGGTTATCAGCGTCAAGAACGGGAAAAATATTTCGATTAGATTTTACAACTGCCTCATGTACCATATTGCCTAAAGTCATTTCCGGATGCACTATCGCAAAATTGTCCTCAATTACTTTGTCGATATCCATTAAAGTTAAAACTGCATGGTCTTTATCATGGGTAATAAGTTCTCCTTTTCGGCCTAATTCCATATTGTAAACGGAATGCGGATGCGCATATTTGGTGATCGAATACGAAATAGCCGCAGTAATCATTAGTGGAATAAAAAGTTCATAACCACCCGTAACTTCTGCAATTAAGAAAATGGCGGTTAACGGTGCATGCAGCACACCAGCCATTAAACCAGCCATCCCTACAAGGGTAAAATTACTTTCGGATACGTTAAAATTAAAATAGCCCATATTATTAATTATTTTAGCCACAAAATTGCCCATAATACTGCCCATAAAAAGGGTAGGCGCAAAAATACCACCAACACCACCGGCACCAAAAGTAAGCGCACTTGCGATGATTTTAAAAGCAACCAAGCCAATAAGCAGTAAAATTACCATCCAAATATTCGTAAGGTCAAGGCCAAAAATATTATTGGCTAAAACTTTATCTGTATTCCCTAATACTAGGCTGTTGATGGTATCAAAGCCTTCACCGTAGAGCGGCGGAATAAAATAAATGAGCACACCGAGACCCAAACCCCCGATAATTAATTTTTTTATCGGTGATTTAATTTTGTCGAAGAACTTTTGGACTCTGTCATAAACTTCGGTAAAATAGATGGATGTTAGGCCAGCCACTATACCCAAAATAGCAAAAAAAGGAACATCACTAATTTTAAAAGTATCTTCAATTTTAAAAGGAAGTAATACATCATTTCCGAAGAAAAAATAGGAAGTAATAATAGCAGAGATAGATGCTAATAACAAAGGCAACATGGATGCAATAGTTAAGTCTAAACTAAACACTTCAATCGCAAATATGATGGCGGCAATTGGGGCTTTAAAAATAGATGATAAAGCACCTGCAGCCGCACAACCAATCAACAAATTTCGGTTGGTTTGGTTCATGTGAAACATTCTCGAAATATTAGAGCTTATAGCTGCTCCTGTAGCGACGGTAGGACCTTCTAACCCAACCGAGCCTCCGAAACCAACAGTTAATGGGGCAGTAAGTAAAGAACCGAACATTTGGTATTTACGCATAATACCTTTGTGTTTTGCAATAGCAAATAAGGTTGATGGAATGCCGTGACTCACTTTATGCCGAATCACATATTTAATGACAAAATACACCAAAACCAACCCAATAATAGGAAACACAAAATAAAATGCCTGATGGTAATAACGCACTATATTACCTTCTAATAAATGTTGAAAAAAGTGCGTTAAGTTTTTTAGAATAACAGCGCCAACACCTGAGGTAATCCCTACTAAAATGCTTAAAAGGTAAATAAATTGACGCTCAGAAATATGCTTGACACGCCAAACGAGAAATTTAGTAAACCAAGTTTTCTTCTTTACTGCCATTATAGAAAGAATCCCGAAATAGTTCGGGATCAAAGGATGATAAGTTACGCTTTTAAGTCTAGTTTTAGATGTAATTCTTTTAATTGTTGGTCATCTATAAAAGCAGGAGCATCGATCATGACATCTCTACCGCTATTGTTTTTAGGAAAAGCGATAAAATCTCTGATTGTTTCTTGTCCGCCTAAAATAGCGACTAACCTGTCTAATCCAAACGCTAATCCGCCGTGTGGTGGAGCGCCATATTGAAAAGCATCCATCAAAAATCCGAATTGTGCTTTGGCTTGTTCGGGCGTAAACCCTAAATGCTTAAACATAGTTGCTTGCATTTCTTTGTCGTGAATCCTGATGGAGCCACCGCCAATTTCGTTACCATTTAAAACCAAATCATAAGCGTTGGCTTTTACAGCACCGGGATCGGTATTCAACAAATCTAATTGACCTGGTTTTGGAGAAGTAAAAGGGTGGTGCATGGCGTGGTAATGACCTGTTTCTTCGTCTAATTCTAACAAAGGAAAGTCAACTACCCAAAGAGGCGCAAAAACTTCAGGGTTTCGCAAGCTCAAACGTGTTGCGAGTTCCATTCTTAAGGCACTTAATTGCGTTCGTATTTTATTAGTTTCGCCTGCCATAACAAGCATTAAATCCCCAGCTTTAGCCTGCATTTCGTTGGCAAAATGCTTTAAATAGGTTTCATCAAAAAATTTATTCACTGATGAGGTAAGGCTGCCATCTTCGTTAAATTTTATCCAAATTAAACCTGTAGCTCCAATTTGCGGTCTTTTTACCCAATCCACCAAGTCATCAATTTGTTTACGGGTATAATTTGCGCAGCCTTCAACGTTAATTCCAACTACTAATTCCGCCTCATCAAATATAGAGAAACCGTAGTTTTCCCCTTTGGGGGCTAGGGGGCTAAACTCCATTCCAAAGCGAATATCAGGTTTGTCGTTACCATAAGTTCGCATGGCATCGTCGTACGTCATTCTTGGGAAAGCATCAACCGAAACGCCTTTAATTTCTTTCAAAAGATGCTTGGTTAAGTTTTCAAACACATTTAAAATATCATCCTGCTGTACAAACGCCATTTCACAATCTATTTGTGTAAATTCTGGCTGTCTGTCGGCCCGTAAATCTTCATCTCTGAAACATTTTACAATCTGAAAATATTTATCCATTCCACCAACCATCAACAATTGTTTAAAGGTTTGTGGCGATTGGGGCAAAGCGTAAAACTGACCTTCATTCATTCGACTAGGCACTACAAAATCTCTTGCACCTTCGGGTGTAGATTTGATTAAATAGGGAGTTTCTATTTCTATAAAACCTTCATCAGATAAAAACTTGCGCACCTCCATCGCTACTTTATGCCTGAACATGAGATTGTTTTTTACAGGATTTCTACGGATGTCTAAATACCTAAATTTCATACGAATATCTTCACCACCATCGGTTTTGTCTTCTATGGTAAAAGGTGGTACTAGGGCTTTATTTAAAACGGTCAATTCTTTCACCAAAACCTCAACTTCACCTGTTGGGATATTTGGGTTTTTTGAAGCGCGTTCAACGACAGCTCCACGAACTTGAATTACAAATTCGCGACCCAAGTTTTGCGCTTGTTCCATAATGTTTTTAGGCGTATTTTCTTGGTCAAAATATAATTGAATAATACCATACCGATCTCTTAAATCGATATAGATCATAAACCCTTTATCTCTTATGCCTTGTACCCAACCAGATAGGGTAACTTCTTGTTTAATGTGTGTTATTCTTAAATCGCCACAAGTATGACTTCTGTACATGGTTAAAGTAATTTGATGGCAAATTTAATGAACTGATTTAGACTTTAAGCATTTCAGCGAAAATTAGTTATTTTTTAGGTCTGGAGTATTTTGCTAAGCATGTTTTGATATTATTAAGGATCTTTGATTATATAGGAAAGGTTGCGGCTTTTAAGCACGTAATTTAGCAAACAAGAACAGAACAGAAAATCTACAAATATTTCATAAGTAATCTAGAGCGAAGTAATTAATCATACTTAGCTTGGGAAATCTTGCTTTTGTTATTCAGTTGTCGATTCCAGTATTTTGTAAGTGTCTAACAGATATGTCAATATATTTTGGATTAGAAAACATACTTTGCTTTCTGTCACTCCAATCATTTAACTTGTTAGAAATGATCTGTATGTCAAATGTTTTTTCGGTTGAAGCAATGAAGTCAATTGAAGATAACAATTCAAGCGCAAAATCTGAATAAAACCCATTTAGGAAGTCTGTTGTGTTCTTTGCAATTATTGCTAATTCTGGTTTGTTTTCAATATGATTTTTCACATCATTAAAGCCATCTGAAACTAGAGTTAGTGGCTCAAAAGGTTTTTTATCCATATCACTATATCCCATTATATAACTACCGTTAAGTGCGTTCAAAACAAACCTTACTTTGCCAGAATATGGCCCATAAAAATTAGGTGTAAATTGTAGTTTAAAATATTTTTTAGCACCAAATCTTTGTAAAAAATAACTAACTTTTTCACTAGAAAATTCAGAAACAAATTCCCCGTTTTTAACTAAGTCGTACAGAATAAATAGCAATAAAGCCCTAGCATCTGTTAATTTAACTCTTTCTTTTTTGAGTTTTTCTACAATTTGAAAAGATGGTTCAAAGACAAAAATTTCTATCTCAAGATTGCTTAGTTTTTCTTCAATTATTTTTTTTACTTTTTCCCATTTTAAACCACCATTTCCTGCGCCAAGTGGTGGAATAGCTATACTTTTAATTTGATTTAGTTTTATAATATTTATTAAATCATCTAATCCATCTTCTATATAAATGTACTCAGATGGTTTTCTCCAATGCTGTTTGGTCGGGAAATTAATGATAAGCTTTTCTCCTGAACTAATATTACTATCAGTTGTCACAAACATTTTACCAACTACCACTTCCTTGTTCTTACAAGCTGTTAAATATGATTTATAATTATTAGGATATGCTTTTTTAAATTGTAGTGCAATTCCTTTACCCATTATACCAACAGTATTAACTGTATTTACAACGGCTTGAGCATCACTGTCTAATATGTTTCCCTTAACGTAATTAATCATAATTTTTTTAATAATAGGCTTTAGGTACTACCTTAATTTTTTCTTCTTGAATTCCTATTTTGACTAATTTCTCCTTAGTATCTTCATTATAACAACAAAAGCCAACTATAAATTGTGCAGGTAGGTCTCCAGATACTAACAATTCAGCTTGTTTTTTGCGTTTGATGTTAAGGTTTTCTTGACCTCCCCAAAATGGCGCTCTTATAGAATCCCAATCAATTATATTTGGTAATTCATTCACTTTACTATTATCGTAAAAAGAGCTTAGATTATCTGTTGCGTGTCCATCACTAAAATAAAATTTTGTTTCTGATTGAATTATATTGTTAATTGGACAAGCTAAATATATAATATTTTCTGCTGGTGTTGCTTTTTCTACAAAGTTTCCTCCATTTTGGATTACATATAACATTGGCATTTTAACACCAAAATAAAAAGGGATCAGATCTCCTAAAACAATTGTTTCCGCATTAAAGTTAAGCATTTCACCATTGTCAATTCTCATGTGTTTAGTGCTTCTTGTGTCAATCAAACTTACATCACCAATAGCAACAAAATTAGGATTGCAATTTGGTGAATTTTTATGAGTAATTCCGTTTAGTATAATATTAGGAATATTATCTATATGTGTCATTCGATAGATGAATATATTCTCTAATTCCATTAATATTAATCAGTTGTTTGAGTCAATTCTCAAATTTATGATTTTATTTTCAATAATTAACGACTAAACTATTTTTCATACGAATCTAGGTATGTTGTCCAACAAGGATTTAACGATATAGAAAAGCAATACGCAAATATCATTACATATTAGTCTTTGTTCTAAAATCTGATTTTTTATCAGAACCAATCATTTTATTTATAAACTCTTGCATTTCTTTGGTAAGTGGTAATATTTTTGCATATCCGTAATTATTCCTAATTTATGGAATTATTCCTATATTTGTTAAAATATAATTTTAAAGTTATGGATATATTTTCATTTTCGCTACACTTTACGGACGAAGAGTCCTGTGTTTTGCATTATAAAGACCAACGTGATAAAGAAGGAGTTATTTGTAATAAATGTGGCGGTAATGAGCA
>JBGSQM010000031.1:0-8805 GCA_041738035.1 Cellulophaga sp. | reverse complement strand
GGTAATATCAATTTTGTTTTTGTGCGGATAGTCCTTATTGGTGAATTTCTGGTCTTTGATTCGTCTTTGAATATCCTGATAGTAGATATCAAAATTGTTGATGTCGTGATTGGTGCCAAACTGTTTGTTATAATCGGTAATAATTTCTATTAAGGCTTTTTTCTTCTCTTCAGGATTTTGTTTATTGTCTTCCTTCTCCTGTGCTAAGTCTTCCTGAAGTTGCTTAATGTCAGCTGCATTCTTTTGACTTTGTTGGTCGCCATTTTGGGCAATCAACTGAGCAGGCGGAGAAAAAACGCAAGCAATATTGAGCGGAACATAATCTTCATCCTCACTTTTCTTTCGTTCCTGAATGGCTTTGAACAAACGGAAGTATTCAATGGCATTATTGATAGAGGCAGTTGCCAACACCGCATTGAATTTACGTTGATTGGTAGCTGCATTGTGTTTGTCGATAATAGCTTCTGCAACGGCTTGTTGCGCAATGGCTTCTCCTGGTTTGGTTTGAGACGCAATATTTTGCGTCTTTACCGTTCCTTCACCAAGTGCGGCAGGCTCAGTGCGAGCCTTAAAATAGTCAATATGAAACTTAAGAACGTTTCTATCATCTATGGCATGCGTGATGGTATAAGCGTGCAACTGCTTTTCAAAAATGGCGTCTGTGGTTTTTAATGTTTCTTCTTCACCTGTTATTTGTCTATAAGTGGCATTTTGCTCAAAAATGGGCGTTCCTGTAAATCCAAACAATTGTGCATTGGGGAAGAATTCTTTTATCGCTTTATGATTTTCACCAAACTGCGAGCGATGGCACTCGTCAAAAATGAAAACGATTCGTTTGTCGCTCAACGGCTCTAAACGCTCTTTGTAAGAGAGACGCGATGTTTCGCGTCTGTACTGACTATCTAATGCAATTCCTAATTTTTGAATGGTGGTAACAATTACTTTGTCAGCATAATCGGTAGAAAGTAATCGTCTTACTAAGGTTTCGGTATTGGTATTTTCTTCTACACTACCTTCCTGAAATTTATTGAACTCCTCGCGGGTTTGTCGGTCAAGGTCTTTCCTGTCAACCACAAACAAACATTTTTCAATATCTGCATTGTCCTTTAGTAGCGTAGATGTTTTAAATGAAGTCAGGGTTTTACCGCTTCCTGTAGTATGCCAGATATAACCATTACCTCGATTATCCTTAATGCAATCCACAATAGCTTTTACAGCATAAACTTGGTACGGCCGCATCACAAGCAATTTTTGCTCGCTTTCTACTAATACCATGTATTTACTAATCATTTCGCCCAATGTGCACTTTGCAAGGAACTTTTCGGTAAAATGATTAAGGTTATTAATCTTTTTGTTTTCTACATCCGCTAATTCATAAACAGGCAAGAATTGTTCGTCAGCGTTGAATTGAAAGTGTTGGTTTTTATTGTTTGAAAAGTAGATGGTTCTTGACCCATTGCTTACAATGAACAATTGCATGTAACAAATCAAGGTATTGGTATAGCCATTGCCAGGATCATTTTTGTAATCCACAATTTGTTGCATGGCTTTACGGTGTGAAACATCTAGCTTCTTCAATTCAATTTGAACTACTGGAAGTCCATTAATAAGAAGAATGATATCATACCTCTGATGACTATTTTCTGTATTGATGCGTAACTGACTGATTACTTCAAAGTCATTTTTACACCAATCTTTGATGTTTACCAAGGTGTAATGCAGTGGAGTTCCATCTTCTCTTTGAAAATACTGTCTTTCTCGCAGTTTCTTAGAAGCAGTAAAAACATCCGGTTCTATAATTTCTTCTCGTAAGCGCAGAAATTCACTATCCGATAAACGCACCCGATTAAGTGCCTCAAATTTGGTTTTGAAGTTCTGCTCAAGCGATTTCCTATCTACAATTTCAGGTCGATAAGTATATTTCAGCTCTTTGAGTTGCTCAATCAGATTTTCTTCTATTTGGTGTTCTTTAGTCATTCAAATCTTCTTTCAATAAATCCTTTGGATTCACGTCCAATATTTCTGCTATTTGATAAAGAATTTCCAATCTAGGTTGCTGTCGGTTTTGCACATATCCATTTACCATGTTGTAACTCTTACCAAGTTTTTCAGCCAACCAAGTCTGCTTAATTCCTTTCTCTTCGAGTACTTCCTTTATTCGGTTCATGTCCGTCTAAACTTATCCAGCCAAGATAATTATTTTACATTAATTATATCGAAAAACAATATAAAAAGTGTCAGTATTATTTTCAGTCAACATTGGTTAGCTGCAAGCTCTTTTGCTGTGGAGGCACGAAGCCTGAAATGTGCTTGAACTTGCAACTGGTTATTTTTAGCATGAAGCACAACATCCATATACCAATAAACCTGCTAATATTTGCAATTCCCAAAAATCTAAATTAATGAAATTTTCAACGATAAGCGGAAAGCAAACATAAATAAACCAAAAAGCGACTTAAAAGTCCATTTATACTGAATGGTTTTTTAAGTCGCTTTTTAAGCAAGAAACGTTCTTAGTTTTTAGCTAACCGCACTTGGTGTAATGCGCATGATCCACATTTTTTGGTCGTAGGCATTGTTTATTTTTGAATAGTATGATACCAGAGCATTATTCCATGAACCATGTTTTTTTAAATAAACATACCGATAGTTATTTTCTGGATTGACAAAGTAACTAGCGTTTAAACCCTGAGCGTTTAATAGCTTTACAAAAGCGTTGGCATTTTTAGCACTGGCAAAAACATTCGCAATAATGTAATACCCCCCATCAACCCCAGTGAATTGGAAATTTTTTACTTGTGGAACGCTGGTAGCCCCCACATTGTCTTGCGCAATGATATTCTTTCGATGATCATTTGTCGTATATTTTAATGACTTTTCTTTTATTTTTTGAGTATTTGCCGCGTAAGCAGTGTTGTTGTCATAAGTAGTGGTATTATCTACATTCATAATCCACATATCCCCCTTGTACTTATCCCCGATATTCGATTTGTAAGAAGCTAAAGCATCATCCATTGAATTGTGCTGTTTTAAATACACATATTTTAAACCATTTTTCTTATTTTCAAAATAATCTGCTTCAATACCCTTTGCTTTAAGTTCATCTATAAACTTATTCATATAAACGGTACTTTTATATACATTGGCGACTACATAGTAACCATCGTTTACCCCTTCTAAATTATTAAATTTTCTACTTTTTACGTTATTGCTTTTAGCAATTTGCGTAAAGGCAACATTTTCTTGTACTGACGGCTTAGTTTTGGTTGTTGTTTTAGCAACTTCCGTGAAAGCGCCTTTCTCTTGTGCTGATGGACTGTTTGTGCTTGTTGTTTTAGGGTTTTCCTTAATAACTACTTGTTGCTTAGTCGTTGCATCGTTCTTTGTTGTGTTCAATGCTAATTCTACGACTTTAGCGCTTGTGTTATTATAATCCAATCTATTACTTTGATTTGTTAAGGGTTCAATTTCTTTTTGGTTTGAGGCTACATCGCTTGCGTCTTGTTCCTTTTGATTGTTCAGTAAATAAATTTGCTTTGCTTTTTCTTCTATTGTCGGATTTTCGCCATTGGTTTCTCTTCTCACCATGCGCATCACCATATCAAAACGGCGTTCTAAATCGTCATTTCTATTGGCTTCGATAGAGTCTTGCCTAAACATCAGCTCAGCTAAAATTTCATTATTTTCAGCCAAAGCTTGTTTTAGTTTACCTATTTCTTCATCTTTTGAACTCAGTGGTTTTGTTTCTTCTAGCAAGTTCTCTACGAGTTCATTATCGTCTTCGAACAATACCCTGTCTTCCGTTAAATTTGGAGTAATGGCATAAGCAAAAGAAATTTCATGGGTAAGTCCAAAATTATTAAAATTGTTGGCCACGCCTTTTTCCATGGTATAACCAAGAGATAATCGTTTACTTAAGTTAAAGCCAACCCCAGCCGATGCTCCAAAAAAGGTGTCATAACCCCCTTGAACCCATCCGAGTCTGGGTAAATCTAGAATTAAACTTCCTCCAAGTATAAAATCCTGACCCGCTACTTCATATTTTTCACCGCCTTTTTTAACACGCAATAATGGCATTAATCTACCGCCTTGGAATATACTGGCATCATTTTTAAACTGATGGGTATATTGTAGGTGCCCAGAAAAGGTTTTATCTGCAAAGTCAGTTATAGAGGTATTGGTTCTTAAATTATAATCGAATAGGTTTTCTGCAAAAACACCAAAATCGAACTTGCCATAAGAAAGATTAATTCCAGGCTGAAATGACAGCAGATTACTGTTTTGCAATCCGTTTAATAATGGATCCTCTGGGTCAACTGTAGAAGCTCTGTTTCTATCGAAACCACTTCGGTAATAAGACACGTTGGCACCAAAAGTAAAATTACTTTTATCGCTTAACTTAACGCCATAAGCATAGTTGGCAAGAATACCGTAATTGGTAATCGCCCCAAATTGTTGAGAAAATAAACTAAGACCAAGTCCTGTTCTATCGTTCATACGCCCGCTATAACTCAAAAAATAAGTCTGGGCATTATCATTAAAAGTAGCAGATTGATTTCTATGTAGTAAATTGAAATATGATTTATCTTCCCTCACGGTTGAAAAGGTTGGGTTTAGCAAAAACCTGTTAAATTTTAAGAGATTTTGCCCTGGTACATCATACGTAATAAACGGATTATCATCTTGAGCACTTACTTTGGTAAGGGCTAGGATACATAAAAACAGGTATATAAAACTTTTCTTAAACATTTTGTATTACTAATTATTGAATAACGGTTATTTTATAACGGTTATTGTTCCTTGCTTTAATACATCGCCATTTTTTCTAATGGAATAATAAAATAGCATGTTTTGTGATTTAAATGTATTAGACGATTCTGGCCAGTTATTTTGGTAATCATTCACATTAAAAATTTCTATTCCCTTATCATTATAAATAATAACGTTAATTTCTGGATTTTTTGAGAACGCATTAGGTAATAACCACAAATCGTTGATGCCATCCCCATTTACAGTGATTACGTTGGGTATCCTAAAGGTATCTCTATACGTTACAATTACTTGTTTTAGAACCACACAGGCATCAATATAAGCGGTTAGCGTATAAGTTCCTTCCGTTGTTAAGCTTACTGAACTTGTATTGCTGATGATATTGTTATTGCTATCCACCCATTGATAAGCAGTTCCCCCTGCAGCATTAACGGTTTTAGAGCTCCCTTCTGGGAATACCACATTCAACGGAGTATCTAAGGTTATTAAGGATTCATCAAACGGAACTATAGTAATTTCGTTCGAAATTACTGAACATCCTACCCTAGAAACAACCAATTGGTATTTTCCCGTTTCTGTCGTATTTAAGACCATATCCGTAGTGTTAATTTCATTCCCATCTTTCAACCATTTAAAAGTTTCTCCTGTTAAATCGGTTGAAGTGTTGATGGTGATTTGATCTGAGGAATTACAGGTAGCTAGTGCACTTGCCACAATAGCAATGGTTTCATTAGACCTTAAGGAAACGTTTAAACTGTTGGAAGCCATAGTAAAACCATTAATAAGGCCGTCTAAAGTATAAAGTCCGTTTTCTGATGTAGTCGTTAAACTGATGCTCGATGAAGTGCTTCCACCTACATTAACGCCGTCTTTTTTCCATTGATAGCTAAGACTACTTTTTAAGTCGGCCGTTACATTTGTTTTCGTTCCGTTTACCGCGACCGCATTAATGGTGATGACATCAAGAACGATACTGCTATTTTGACAATCTTGATAGGTCGTCGCATAATCCGTAATTAATTCCAAAGATACTGGCGAAACTACAATTGTTTTCTGAGAATTGGCCGTAGCTGAACAACTACCACTCTGAGTGACTTGCACATAATATTCTCCATTTTGGTTGGTATTCAAAGTATTTGTTGTGGCGCCCGAGATAGCCATATTATTTCTAAACCATTGATAAGTAGGGCTGGCTGCTGTAGCGGTTACTGCTAAAGTTTTAGTTTGGCCTGGAAGTATTACCATATCTAAGGCGTTAGTTTCTGTGATGGTAAAATCTCCTGTTTTAGTTATTGTTATGGCTGGGGTAGTTTCCGAACAAATACCAGTACCTTCAACTTTTACCGTATAATCGCCATTAAAATCAGTAGTATTGGTATTTATAGTGTAAGAGAAGTTTCCTTTTGTTCTTGAGCTTACTTCGGTCCCATTTTTATACCAGGTATAAAAAAGATCAACGTTATTTATAGTAGCTTCTAATGGTGTTGCTGTTTCACCCGCACAAAAAGATGTTTTTGTTGGAGGGTTTATAGTAACCCCTAATGCGTTTGCTGTTTCAACCGTTATTAAGTTTGAAAGCGTGCCTGCGGAACCAGAGCAAACACCACCGTAATCTATTTCAACCGTGTACATTCCTGCTTGCGAAACGGTTATTGATGGCCCTTTATCCGCCAATACCGTAGAGCTTCTTCTCCAAATATACTGATAGGTATTTGCGTTCGGAACGTTATCAACAGCAATAACTGCCGTACCTCCTCCACACACTGCTATTTTACCATTGCCGATAATGCCACTGCCGTTTTCGGTTATTTGTATAGGGTTTCTATAATCTATATAATACATATTAAAGCCAATAGTTTCCGGACTGAATAATACAGGACTGGTGCTTTTAACTCTTAATTTATAATTAGTTCCTCTAGTGTTGGTAGGCAGAACAAACCGAATATCAAAATTTGTGTTATTGTTTTTATCCGTAATGGTTGCCAATACCAAAGGATTGGTAAAAAGCCCATTCCCATCCGAAAGTTCCAGAACAAAGTTATTATCACTGTTAACATTTGGGGTTGCAGACCAAGTAAAATTAACAAAATATTCATTGAAATTGGCGGAGGCACATGCCGAAGTCCATGCACTCCCACCTCCGCCGAAATTTGGATTTCTTATGGGCGTTGGTCTATTCAGAGTTTGAGCTATAAGGCCTAAACTAAAAAGCAAAAATGCTAAGTTTAAAACAATAATTTTCGAAAGTTTTGTAGGTTTTATCATGGGTTCTAACTTTGGGTTAGCATTGGGATTTTAGCGCAAAAAACAATATCTTAAGTCTCAATTTGTTATTCATCCGATGTTTTCAACAAGATGCCTGTAGCGATCTCTAACAAAGTAAATAACATCAAATGTGATACTTTAAGCTGTTTTAGCATATTTAATGTTGTAGCGGTGTCAAAATATGTTGTGAAACACATTGATTATAAGGTGAATTTATTTAAGTACCGCTATAATTCCATTTTTGCTACCTTTGCCCAACAAATTTTTTGCGATGAATGATGTAACAAAGTCTCTAAATTTTATAGAGCATATCATAGAAGATGATTTAGCAGCGGGTTTTCCAAAAAGTAAACTTAGATTTAGGTTCCCACCGGAGCCAAATGGGTATTTACATATTGGTCATGCAAGCTCTATTTGCCTTAATTTTGGATTGGGTTTGCGATACAACGCACCTGTAAATTTAAGGTTTGATGATACTAACCCTGCCAAAGAAGAACAAGAGTATGTTGATGCCATAAAAAAAGATGTGGCTTGGCTAGGTTTTACTTGGGATAAAGAATTGTATGCGTCTGATTATTTTCAGCAATTGTATGATTGGGCGATTGCTTTAATTAAAGATGGGAAGGCCTATGTTGATAGTCAGACTTCAGAATTAATTGCACAGCAAAAAGGAACTCCGACTGAATTAGGAATAAATAGTCCGTTTAGAACCAGAAGTGTTGAAGAGAATTTAACGCTATTTGAAGCTATGAAAAACGGAAAGTATCAAGCCGGAGAGCACGTTTTACGAGCTAAAATAAGCATGGCTTCAACCAATATGCTCATGCGCGACCCTATCATTTATCGAATTTTGCATAAAGCACACCACAGAACAAATACCGATTGGTGTATTTACCCTATGTATGACTGGACCCATGGAGAAAGCGATTATTTAGAGCAGATTTCGCATTCCTTTTGTACCCTAGAATTTGCAATGCACCGAGAGTTATATGACTGGTTTTTAGATCAAGTAGTTGATAAAGATAAAGTAAGACCAAAACAACGAGAATTTGCTCGAAGAAACTTTAGTCATACCGTAGTAAGTAAACGAAAATTACTGCAATTAGTAGAACAAGGTATTGTTACTGCTTGGGATGACCCAAGAATGCCTACGATTTCGGGTTTAAGAAGAAAAGGTTATACGGCCGAAGCTATTCGAAATTTTGCAAATACCATTGGTATTGCGAAGCGAGATAATGTAGTCGATGTTTCCCTTTTAGAATTCTCTATTCGAGAAGATCTCAATAAAATTGCTCCAAGAGTAATGGCAGTTCTTGACCCAATAAAATTGGTTATTAGCAATTATCCTGAGGGACAAGAAGAGTGGTTAGAAGCCGAAAACAATCCTGAAGACGATTCTGCTGGGAATAGATTAGTGCCCTTTTCCAGAGAATTATATATAGAACAAGAAGATTTTAAGGAAGAAGCAAATAAAAAGTTTTTTAGACTTAAATTGGGTGGTGAAGTACGTTTAAAAAATGGCTACATTATTAAGGCGGAAAGCTGTACCAAAGATGCTGATGGAAATATTACTGAAATTCAAGCAGTTTTTGACATCAAAAGTAAAAGTGGTAGCGGTACTGAAGAAAGTTTACGCAAAGTAAAAGGAACTTTGCATTGGGTTTCAATAAAACATGCTATAAGTGCCGAAGTTCGTTTGTATGACCGTTTGTTTACCGACGAAACTCCAGACCAACATAAGGACAAAGATTTTATGGATTTTATAAATCC
>JBGSQM010000148.1:0-5167 GCA_041738035.1 Cellulophaga sp. | reverse complement strand
GCAAAACACGTATCGGATCCCTTAAAAGGTTCTGCGGCCAAACGCATTAATATGTTTTTACGTTGGATGGTGCGTGATAGCAGTACCGGTGTTGATTTTGGAATATGGAAAAGTATCAATCCTGCTTTTCTATCTTGTCCCCTAGATGTGCATTCTGGTAATGTAGCTCGGAAATTAAACCTATTAAAACGCAAACAAAATAATGCTAAGGCATTGGCGGAACTAGATAAAAGTCTTCGTAAACTAGACCCTTTAGACCCTGTAAAGTATGACTTTGCCTTGTTTGGATTGGGCGTTTTTGAGAAATTTTAAGGTTTTACTTGTTATTAAGTAAAAATCACATCTACTTAGAAAGTGGCTTTAGTTAACTCCCATAGGGGGTAATAAAGTACAATCTAAAAATCAAACTTTTGTTGATTATCCTCCACTCTTTTTTTCTCTTTTTCTTGATATTTTACATATTTCTTTATCATATCTTCATCTAATCCTACTGTACTTAAAAAATAGTAACGAGCCCAAAAATGATTACCCCAATAAGGCTTCTGTTTTAACTTCGGATATATATGTCTTAAACAACTTGATAGCAATTTTACCCTTCAAAATACACATCAATTTAGAAATAGAAACTTTTGGAGGTACAAAACTAATAAATGAATATGATCGTCTTGAAAATTAAGCTCTTCAACTTCGTAGGATTTCGAATTGCATAACATTCAAATATCTTGTTCAACAAAATCCTTAATTAATCCATTTAGTATACGTCATCTGTATTTAGGAACCCAAACAATATGGTAATCACACTTATAAACTACATAGCTTAATTTCTTATATTTACCCATAAAAACAAATATAAGGCATAGCCATCAGAACGTAACCACCTGCAAAGCGGGTAGATTCTCAAAATAAATTGAACTAATATCATGTTTTTTCAAATTTATTCAACCTGAGTATCTGTTAAGGACTTTATAAAAGCAATAATAGCTTTTTGCTCTTTTTCAGTAAGATTCAATTCATCAAAGGGTAAAGTTTGGTACTCTAGATTAAAGCCTAAGCCAGCACCACCACCTTTATTGTAAAAATCCATAAGTTCCTCTAAAGTACTATATACGCCATTATGCATATATGGAGCAGTGACTTCGGTATTGCGAACTGTAGGTGTCTTAAACATTCCTTTTTGAACTTCTAGGTTGTACATAAAATAAAAACCTAAATCATCATCTAATTGCTTGTTTTCTTTTGTTTCTGGTACACCAATAACTTCTTTTTCAGTATCATTAAAAAATGGTGGTACGGTACCATTGGTCAATGGCATAAAATGGCAGGTAGCGCAAAGGGCTTTTCCCATAAATAAATTCATCCCCAATTTTTCTTCTTCTGTAAATGTATCTTCTTCTGCCCTTATGTTTCGATCAAATTTTGAATTAAATCCATTCAAGGTGGCAATGTATGAGGATAGGGCTTTAATTACTTCATCATTAGATCTTTTTCGTTCTCCAAAAACAGCATTAAACAGTGTTTTATATTCTGAATCTTCTAATAGTGTTAGAGAAAATTCATGAGCACTACTATTAAACTCCTCTTTGTTTGTAAAGACCCCAAGTATTTGAGCCATAAGATTCTCAGATCTTCCATCCCAAAATAGACCTTTCTGAAATACAGAATTAATTAAGGTAGGTGTGTTTCGTTTTAAAAAAGAACCTTGATTATTAAAGTTGGTAACCAAACCATCTGAATAAGCTTTATTTGGTTGATGACAAGTAGCACAAGCCATTGTATTATCTTTAGAAAGGTTCTTGTCGAAAAATAATTTTTTTCCTAAAGAAACTTGTTCTTCGGAAGGATTTCTATTGGTGATTTGCGTAAAGAATTCCATATTAAAGGCATTTTCTTCAAAAAAAGTGGGTGCATCAAAATTATAAGGAGTATCATTCACAGGTTCCCAAATAGCTGCTTCTTTTCTAATAGCTACCCAAGACCTAGTAATTGGGTTCATAAAATCTCTTAAGAAAATAAAGCGATCAAAATTTTCAAAATTTTTATCTTTTTCAATGAATGAAATGGCATTTTTAATTTGGCTTTCGAATTTTTTATCTAATACTTTATCTTTTGATATAATTATAGGGCGAAGAGTTAAATGATAAATTTCCCAAAGACTTTGAAGAGATAGTTGTGTTTCTTGCAATCCTAAACCACTTACAGGAGTATCAAAGCCAGCTATAGCTAAGCCAACAATACGCATTAATTGTTGGTGAGTTGCAATAAAAAAGCGTTGCGGATTTAAATCACGTTTCATGATATTTTTTTGAAGTATATCAAGTAGACCTTTGGTATAAAATAATTCAAATTTGTACACCGTATCAAGTACTCCACCTTCATAAATAGATTCTTCTAATTTTTGAAATCCTATTGGATTTAAAACTCGCTGCGTATCATCAGTTACTGTAGGTAATGCTGGACCATTAACTCTATGACCTGCTTGTGGATTTAAATAGGAAGCAAATGGCTCAGCTTGTTTAAACGATGCGCGTGCTTTTATAAAATAATATTTTGCTTTAACATCATCAACTTTAACTGTTGAAAGCGAATCTAAATAGGCTAAAGATGTATTCATATGATCTAAGTAGTAATCGTGAGCAACAGCCCAATTAATTATTGGGATTTCAACAAGTGAACTTTTATCATCTTTGCAAGAAGTTAACAAAAGTATTCCAGTGATAACTTGTATAATTTTTGAAAATTTTTTATGCATCGTTATTGAAGTTTTTAAAATTATAAACCTCAATTAATCATGGAGGTTTGTAATATGTTTCTGGTATTTAGGGTTTTATCTAGGTAAGCCTTTTAAGATTACTATTTGTCCACCTTCATTATGTGGTAATCCCTCTAAAACAAAAGAATCGCTTTCCCAATAATGAGGTTGTAGATTTAAAATAAAGGTATTTGGCTCTCCAATTTTATCAGAAATATCAATTAAGGCACCGTATTCCCCACTAAATATAGAACTGTTATTTGGAGCTAAGTCTTGACGGATCACCATCTCTAAAACTACCTTAGAATTATCACCGTTTAAATTTGTTTGATAGATATAAGCGGAATGACCACGACTAAATGAATTAGGATCTTCTTGGTAATAAAGGAAATTTTCTGTAACACAAACATTATCTGGACTCTGAAGTTGTGGATTATTTCCACCATCATTTCCACTGATAATTTGAGTTAATTTTCCATTAAGTGGTGATGCTTCATCTAATTCTAAACGGTAAATAGTACCCCAATCATTATAGGTGTTGGTGCCTGGACCCCTACCAGTTACAGCAAAAAATATGTTCCTCGCCTTATCATCAGTGCCCTTTTGGTAATCCACATCTTCAACACGCATAAAAGCAGAGGCTTGTACTCTAATACAAGCGGTTTCCATTTCGCTTTGTGTTAATGCTGCTCCATTTACAATTTCAACAAATTCCACATCATAAGTTTTTTTCAAGTCTAAATTGCTTTCATTATAAATTTGACCTGGGCTTACCGCTACTTTACCACCATTGCCATCAGAAACTTCTTTGTAACGTAAAACATAAATTTTACCATTTTCTAAATCGGCATCTCCGTTTTCAGAGTAATATAAAGTAACCTGTCCTTCAGAGCCACTAGAATCATCGTCACCACCAATAATTACTGTTTTACCAGCATAGGTGTTTTTAGGTAATGGTACGGCATTTTCCCAAGCAAACTCTCCTAAAGCATCTAAGCCAAAATCTGCTGAGGGGGTAGGAGCCGCATACGGATCTATTCCTTTTACATCGTAATTAATACTTTCAGAAGCCGATAAATACAAATCTCTAGTACCACCGTGAATGGCAGCTTCCCACATAGTACCACTGCATTGTCTTGCAAAATCACCAACAGTAGAATTGAGCATCCATTCCCCAGAGATAGGGTTCAAATTTTTATCGAACTTAATGCGAGAAACAGCATAGTCATCTTCCGCGTTAACTAAATACAAATAGCCATCACCTTGAGGGTCTTTTAAAAATCCAGCACCATCTTGAGCACCAACTAATCTAAATCCGTTTGTTAACGTATCCGAAGAACTAATTAAGGAATAGGCTTTCACATAATTAAATTGTGAGGTTAAGGAAATTAAAGGCTCTAAGTTTGATTTATTTTCAAACATGGTGGTTGAAGGGGTAAAGTCTTGACCATCTTGACCATCAATTCCATCTTTACCATCCTTACCATCAACCCCATTGATACCACTAATACCGTCTTCAGGCTGACAACTGTAAGTAATTATTCCCATTGTTAAAATAATAGAACAATAGGTAAAAAGTTTTTTTAAGGTTTTCATATACTTGTTTTTTAGGTTTTTAATTGTTCCAAAAGTAAATGCAACACTTTCTCTTAAGGTTAGCTCATTGTTTTAATATTATTATGAATTGTTTAATTTATTGTTAAAGTAGTATTGAATGTTTATTACAGGTCAACTAACTATTTATAAATTGTAAATTATTTTTAGAT
Organism: Cellulophaga sp.; assembly: GCA_041738035.1. Taxonomy (GTDB): domain Bacteria; phylum Bacteroidota; class Bacteroidia; order Flavobacteriales; family Flavobacteriaceae; genus Cellulophaga. Next base: position 652 of record JBGSQM010000148.1, on the reverse strand, counting down.
GTATTAATCATAAAACTTTGAAGCAAGCATATTTATTAGCTTAAATGAGATTTTAATAGTGTTAAAATTAGATTGTAACAAAAAACCGAATATTCAGTTACCCATAATTAAACAATAAGCCTATGAGTGGTCCGAGGCACATGTTATATGCTCTTAAATCTTTAAATGCTAACCGAAAGCTTTTTGCTAACCGAAAGCTTTTAAAGAAGAGAAAACTACCTAATACTGAAGAATTTACTCGAAAAATGGATACGTAAACCTCGAAGTTCAAAAAGCAACTCCTAACCAAATATTAGCTATTAAAAAGAAAATTAATAGTCATCATCGTAAAGAAATACGATTTAAAATCCTATTTAGCAATAGTTACTTTAATAATATTTTTTTCTTTTTAAAACCGTCATACTTTAAAAAAGGTAGTATTTTAGTAGTCGTAAATTATCTACTTTATGACGTTAAAGGTTCTAACATTTATTCACGCCGCCCTCGTTTTTGGTTTGGTTATTTTTAGTGCTATTAGTTATTTTTCAGGAGTGGGTTTTGTTGGTCAGTTTGAGGTAACTGGCGATGTTTTTATATATCTTATACCCATAGCCGCCATGTTTGGTTATTTTGGTAGTAAAATCTACTTTAAAAAGCAATTGGAAACTATTAA
>JBGSQM010000140.1:0-10173 GCA_041738035.1 Cellulophaga sp. | reverse complement strand
CGTCCAATTCTCAAAATTAAGAGAAATCGAGTCTTAAAAGAAGTATTTTACTGCTCAAAAAGAAAAAAAAGAGCGTAAAAAAAGAAAAAAAGAGCTTAAAATTTAAAAAATAAAAATCAAGGGACTTATGCAACGGTCTCGAATGGTTAGGCGATTTTTAAAAATATGAAATATCTTTTAATAAAAAAAAATTTCTATTTTCAGGGAAACCCAATAAGCTAAATGGACATTTCGTTGCAATTTAGGTTTGAGGCCGTAATTTCTGAAACGATTATGATTAACTTTAAGCAGTATTGGAAAAATATTATTCTTGTCAATTACTAAGAATTTCCCCCAAACCTTAAGAAGCACCTTTGCAATTATTATTGTAGGGACATGTTTTATTCTAATAACTAATTTAACCGTTTATGAATCTGTTTGGGATATAACTAGCTCTTACTCTATTGTTGTAATTGTAAGCTGCTTTTCAATAATCGCTATGCTATTTGTTGCTGATAGCAAGTTTAGACTATCACGCATAGAGCAGCATGGAGCTGTTATACTGATTCTAATCGTAGTTCTTAATTTAGCTCGGTTTCAACTACTATATGCCCAATATAATTTAAAATGGCTTTTTGTTTACGTTTTAGGGTATTCTCTTGGAGCATTAGTAAAGAACCAAAAAGAAAAGGCATACGTAATAATTTTTTTTTTAGTCTTTGTTATTTTTGAGTGTATTCTTTCTATTTCTAATCACAAAATAATATTATTAGTAACAGAACATAGGCTAACCGATATACCTCTTATTTTGAAAGGAAGCTTTTCAAATTCTTCAATGTTATCTTTTATTTCTTCGTTAGCATTAATATTATCGATATATCTATTCAAAATTTCTAAAAAAAAGCAATATAAACTTTTATTATTAGTTGGGGGCTTTATTCTTTTATTAACTATAATGTTAACAGCCTCAAGGGCTTCAATATTGGCGTGTGTACTAGGAATCTTTATGCTATCAAAAATTAGAAGGATATATATATTGATTGCCGCCTCCATGCTTTTAGTATATTTTTTTACCTTCAAAAAGGATTCTATTGATGGTAGGCTTTTAATCTGGAAGGTATCTTCTACAATGATTCAAGATAATATTTGGTTAGGGGTTGGGTTTAATAGATTTGCTGCGGAATACAACAATTATCAAAGTGAATATTTCACTAAATTATTGGATAATTACAATGAAGCAGTTCTAGCAGATAATTCGTTTTATTCCTTTAACCTTATTTTAAAAATTGTTTCAGAATATGGTGTTATAGGCTTAATAGTTTTTCTTTTTTATGGCTACTTCATATGGAAGTCAATTAAAAGGAACAAGTTGGCCAATGCAATATTTATCTCTACGATATGCTTTGCAATGTTTTCATATCCTTTTGAACAGATAGAGGTTTGCTTTATCTTGTTTGTATTTCTCGGTCTGGCAAGAAGGGAAGCGCATCTTTTTGATAAAACGTTAATTGTTAAAAATAAGTTCACTGTGAAAAGCATTATAATAACAATTGTATTTATTCTTATGATTTCAGAAATTAATAGTCTTAAAAATATAAAGCTTTGGGAAAAATTTTATAATTATAAATACTATTCTCCAGGACTTTCTTTACATCTAATTTCGGGTATTTCAAAAAAATTAGAAGGTTATCCGGAATTTACCTACAGTTATGGTTCCCTATTGAACGAAAATAATCTACACCATGAGGCAATTTATTACTTAGAAATGACAAAAAACAGGCTACCTACTAGTGAGCTTTATACGCTTCTTGGAATTAGCTACTCTAATATTGGAGAGAACAGATTAGCTGTAAAGAGTCACTATAAGGCAATTAACATGGTTCCAAGCTTATTTGTCCCTAAATATTATTTGTTTAAATTTTATGAGGAAAATAATGATAATCTGAATGCTTTAAAATTAGCAAAAACTATTGTAGATCAAAAAGTAAAAGTTAAAAATGAAATTATTTTTGAAATAAAAAAAGAATGTAGTATTTTCATAGATGAATTTTAATCAAAAACTTCTATGAAAAACACGATAAAACTTACAATAGGTATATTTTTGCTATTCTTTTCCTGTAATAGCGATAATGATTCTGTTAACAACAGTGATGTTGTGGAGTTAAATACACAACAAGTAAAGGCTTGGTATAGCTCTGATTTACAATTAAAAGCGAACAAATATTTGATTTTAAATAACATTTCATGGGATTGGGATGAATCAGTTACTATTTCTGATAAAATTTATAGAGTAGAATCCAGTGACGTTGAACATGAAGGAACATCGTTTAGAATGGATGTTGTTTTGGAAAACAACCTTTTTATACCAGTTTTTTATGGGTTTTTGGAACATGAACTTCCATCTGGCGACTTATCTATTCAAGAGGTCTCTTTTAACCAGGCCGGAGAAATTTTATATAGCAAAAATGAAATCGCTGAGGATTTTTGGAAACACAATAGAAAAAAATTACTAGGACTAGCAAGTTACAACGAAAATGGGGGAGGGTGTTGTTCCGGTTTTAGTTGGAGTCCTAGTTTAGGGGCATTTCTATTGGACGAAGTAACGGTGGTAGGCTTTAACAACAGCTCACTGAATAGCCCTTACGCCACATCTAATATTTACGTAGGTTCAGTAAGAAACTTTGTTGGGAATTTTAGGGGAATCTCTACTAACAACTATATCATGCCAAATGGCTATGATATATATGACGGTACAAGATCAGGGGGCGGAGGTACTGGTCAAGGTCTTGGAAGTAATGAAGCTGATGCGTTATACGATATTGACAATAATTATGAAGGCCCTGATTGTGGAGCATTCGTTTTCACTAAAACCACAACGGATGCCCATTGGCAGAACTCTGCGGTGTATGACATTAATTTCAAGATTGGATACGTTTTACCTCCCAGTATTGTTCGAGTCACCCATACTGTTAATATTCCTGGCACAGTATTATTCGGAATGCCTACAAACCATAGAAATGGAGGAAATGTGGACCCGGGATCAGCCGCTGAAACTACCGCCAGAGTGGTGCAAGAAGCTATGAGATTGACTGCAAGACATTATTATAACCGCGCGGCCCAACCATCAGATGTAGAACGTTTTTTCATGGATACTCTTAAGGCTGAATATCCAAAGTATACAGATGGTGGAAGAGTTCAGACAAACGTTACCAATAGTCCAGTTGCGGCGAACCAGTATTCATCTTTGCCAGGTTCAAACATAGGTAATTGCAATTAAAATATGGTTAAGAGTTTTGAAAATGAAGCAGAAAAAATTATTTACGAATTCTATCCCAAGGGACTTTCTATTGATTCAAGCAAATACGTTAAATCGATAGAATATAATAGGCTTAGAAACAGAATAATAGAGTTTGGTTCAAAGGAAAGAACTGAATTGTTCAATTCACTAGTTTTATTGTTTAAATTTAATCCTAAAATCAAACTAATATTCAAGGATTTTACTTTAGTTGATTGGTTGGATAGGGCTCTTAATGTACAGTCTGTTAATGAAACAAGTCCTGGTATATACCATTCACTATGTATAAATATTAGTATTATTGCACCTTACTTTTGTATTTATGTTTTGGAAACCGAAATTGACCCAAACAGTAAAAATTGGAAATCATTACCCAAGAAGGTAGAATCCAACATTTACCTTAGTGAAATAAAAGAAATAAAAAAAGAATTGATAGATTATTTTAAACTAAAAGAGTTTCCATCAGAATTATTGAAAAAAAAAATTGATGTTGAATTTTTGGACATTTCAAAAGGTGAATTTAATTTTTTTAATGGTTTTTTTTTAAATCGATATATAACAAGAACTGTATAAATTTAATATTATGAAAACAGGATATATTTGGTTATTTTCAACATTGTTGTTATTGCTGACTTCATATGTTTTAAGAAAAGAGGTCTTTGTTATAAACCAACAAGACACTTATATAGTCGTGAGTTACTTTTATATTGGTATTGTGTTGTTTATTCTTTCTCTACTGGCGATTGTTTTAATAAATAAATTTTATCGAAAACTCTTTTAGTTTAGAAACCAATCTTGCGTATTATTAGAAATATCAATTCTAAACACAGACTCTTCTACCCCACCATTTGTTCTTTTTACCATTAATAAAGAATTTGATGGAATATTAGGGTAAATTAATATCGTATCATTAGCAATTTTCTTACCTAGGGATTTCCAATTTTTTTCCTTCCAATAAAATAATTCATATTCTTGATTTTGGTTTATATGATTATCATCGTTCCTAGACTGTACCTTTAGTGCCAACAATTTTTTTTCTTCAATTAGTTTAATTTGAATGCTTAGGCTTTTTGTTTGTATGTAGGTCAATGGGTTTCTATCTGTTAAATATTTAATTTCATCTATATTTATTCCATCAGATACGATAACAGTATCAATCATATAGCTTTTAAAATCAAATTTTGAATCGTCAAATATAAATTCTAACTGAGCTATGTGAAGCTCACTGTTTTTGGGCCCTTCAAAAACAAAATCATTAGAATATAGATAATTTTCGAACTTAACAGTTCTTGAATGAGTTGTGTTGTGACCACTTATTGTTAATCCACAATCAAATTTATTACTATCATTTCTTTTATAAAATAGTTGAGATCCGTTCATTGAATTGACCCAACGTAATTTTCGTTTATGGGTTCGCTCCCAATATGGAACATATTTTCTAGTAATAACTCCTGAAATCAATTGGTTTTCATCGGGTATAAAATAATTTACTAATCCATTATTATCTAAGAAAAATGGATTATTGAAGGGCAGTATCTTATTGTTCAATTTAAAGAAAGGTAAATAAACTATGTTTCGACCAATCTTCTTAAAATAGGCTTGTTTTTTAGCGTCTTTTGCTGAAAACTCCCCAGAGTCGACAGTAAACCATTTATGTTTGGTATCAAATACACCAAGGAATGGTACAAGATCTTCTTGATCTTGAATTATGGGGATTGTTATGTCGCTAGTTTCTTTATAAAAATCGGTAACATCTAAATCACTATCTGGTAAGCCAAAACACCTTCTCCAAATTTTTGGTATACTAGATTTGCTATACAGTTCCTTGTTAGTCTCGTATTCAAATCCTACGTTAAGTGATTGAAATCCATATTCATTATAATAAAATACCCATGTATGTGGAGCGCTTTGATACCTGTTCGCAAATTTTAGTGTATAATCAATACCCGAAGGGATTCCTATAGATCTTAGGATTGAAACAATAAGATTTGAAATATCTGAACAATCTCCGATTTTTATTTCGTTGATTACTGAAAGTGGCATTGGGGCGGCTAATTTGTCCTCTTGCCCCCAAACAGCTGATAAATTTACTTCATTGTAAATTAATTTAACAACTGAATCCACGGACATAGTCTTTAAGGAATCCAATGCCCACTTATATTCATTAAACAACTTTCTTCTATACCCTGTCTCTAAAGGTTCGGCTCCCGCTCTATATGGTAATATATAATTGAAAAAGCAATCATTAGTAATGCAATTTTTTTTTGGATTAAGATTATACGCCATAAAGGCACATTCTATATTATCTATAATAAATTCAGAAGTAATATTTGAAATATCCTTTTTTTTAACAATTCTATTCTCAATAGTTTTTATTGAGAATAAAGAATCTAGTGCTTTATTCAAAAATACTTTAGTTTGATTTGTCAAGTTTTTAGATTGAACTGTTTCATTAGTTAAGTTATCTTTAAAATATGTAATCGTATTGGTTAATACTTGATGAACTTCATCATCCATCTCTAATCCCTGATAATCAGCCATTCTTTCTATTAAGTAAATACTGGCAGCCATTTTTAAACTGTCAAATTTGTTTTGATTATAATGATTTAAGGTTTTTAAGATTTCAGATTTCCTCGAAGGATTTTTGTCAATAATACTCGATATGTTTTTGGAAACTTGTAAGTCTTTCTTGCACGAGAAAACAAAAAACACAATAAGTATTCCAATGATTATTAATATAGGGCTTTCATAGAAATTAAGCTTGTATTTTGTACTGTACAAGTAGAAGTTTCTTCGTTTTATTTTTGAGTTACTTGGTTTCATATTTTAACTTAGAGGTTAGGTATTTACATGCCTAACTTTGTCTTCAATAAAGATAGGGATTTCATAGATATTTTCAAGGGGTAAAACCTTCTAGAGTTCTCTGGCAGGTTAAAAAAGGACAGCAATTGTAAGTAGTACCTGGCCAATGTAAAGGGCAATTACGGGTACAAATGCTTAAAGTGCGACCATACCGTTTGCAAAAAGAGAAAGAATCTCTCAAGGGTATATAACCTTTGTTTCCATATAGAATCGGAGACGGCCGAAACCCTGCTCCACAAGTACGCAAAGTGTTTTTCATCTATTTCGAAATAACCCCACCAGTATTATTGGCATTTCGGCTATCTATATGAGAGTATGCTATAGAGTGATTGAAAAAGCCGCCCGCCTTTACATGTTAAAGCTCGATATCAATATCAGTGCGTATTCCTATTTATTCTGTGAGTAGTCGATACTACCAAATGAAAATCCTACCGTTCTTTTTGCATAATTACCAAGTCTCATAAAATGAACGTGGCCGTTGCAGAAGTGGTCCGTTCACAAGATACGGATGTAATCAGGCCGTTTTCAGTGAGTCTTTACGAGAACCTGTCTTGGTTGGATTTGCTGGTAAAAAGCAATCAGGTTGACTTGTAGGCCCCTCATAATGGTCCTTAAAATACCAATGGAGGGTTTCCCTCCCCCTTTCTTGAGGTACTTTTTCAGGTTGAAGGCGATCGCGGCCATGAGTATGACCTTGTGCGCCCCGGCCTTGCCCAGTACGCCTACTTTCCTTAGTCCATAGAACTGGGTCAGGCTGCCGAACACGGGCTCCACCGTACTTTGCCTGAGTCTTTTCATTTGTCTGCCCCTTTCGCTGTGCTGTCGGGCGTAGGCCCTCAGGTACGGTTCGTCGTATATCGTTCTGGTGATGCTTTTGCATTTCTTTTTTGGCGCACACTGGGGTTTCATGGGGAAGGCCTTGCAGTCCCTCGGTGCCGCCCAGTAGTTTTTCAGTACGGTTCCGTCCTTGTTGGTACTGAACCCCTTGAAGGCATAAAAGCTCAGGAACTAAGACAAGAAATAAAATTGAGTTTGGAGGGTACTAAGAAAAGTTTTAATCAAATTGATAAAATTAAGGTCGCAGAAAAGGTGGTTAGTAAGGGATTTACCATACAAAATGACGAACTACAAAAAGTAATAGATACAATTGTAGAAGATATTAGGAAAGCCAATGAATAGAAATATTTATTAAAATTCAAATAAAGGATAGACTATTTCGATTCACATTGTTTACAAACATCAATTTAAAAATTGGTAAACTGTAATTACGAACTGAGTACGGATGAAATCGAAGAGCTTAGAGAAAAGCTTAAAAAATTAGAAGAGAAAGAGAAAAAAAGAAAACAGAAGAAGCTAGTTTTCCTAAGAATATATGGTACTCTTATAGCTAATTTTATCTTTGGGCTTAGATTAAAACACTCTATAGCCAAATTCACACGCGAATTTAAGGAGAGCGGGAAAATAACATCCGAGGCTTCCTCCGAAATATTAGCCAATCTGGCTAGAAGAGTTATCTCTGTAGGTTTAATCGGTTTAATTATTGCTATTGTCCCCCTGGTGCTATTATTTCAACAGAATAGACTTATCGATAAACAAACGGACCAAATCAAGATTCAAAATTCGCTCTTCGAGAAGCAGCAGGAAATGACATCGGTACAAATAGGGGTGTGAAGCCCAACGGTGCGAAAACGTACGTTAAGGACATTAATGTGCTTATTTACAAGATTTTAAATATTAAAATCTACCCTTAATTTCAGTATGTTACTTTCAAAATGGATTGTAAGTGGTTTCTTTAATATAGTTCATTATACATCGTATTTAGAGGATATTGCACCAACATTTTGGTAGTACATTAAAGCTATACCTAAAATGCACTATTAGTCTCATCCTATCATTTAAGAAGCTTAGGATGAAAACTTAATTGAATATTAAAAGGATAACCCTTTGCGTACGTTTTCGAACGATTGTCACTAGCGAGCTTATAAATTATGTATGATTTAGCGATATATTTAACCAAATTGAGTCAATATTAGTTGTTTAAGTTCGATTTACACTTTTTTATAGTATTGATAAACAGTTAATTATAAGTCTAAACGTACACTTTCGTATGAATGGGCCTCATACCCCAACTACAATCAAAAGACGTTTGGTATATTTACCGCTATGGGTGATGTCAGACAGGGTAAAAATAATAATAATGGTATTTTTCATGAGTCTTTATCAACTATTGGGGCTGTTCTTGGGGCTAGTTTAGTTGGTATTGATAAATCAAATCAAGATGGAAAAAATTATGTTGGTATGCTAAAAAATTATTTCAATAGCGAAACTAATTGGAACATTATTATGAATAATACGAGTCCAGAAGTGGCTATGTTGGGTGGTGGATATGCTCGAGATTGGTGGTATGATATATATCCTATTGATAATCATCCAAAACTTTACTCGGTAATGATTTTAAATATCTTCGTTTTGTGGCATGTTTTGTTCTTTGTAACTTAAAAACACAATAAAACCAAGGAATTCCCTTGGTTCTCACCCTATTTTACAATTAATAATACCTAATGAATAATGGGCGCGAAACCTGAGTCATTAATTAAGTTATACTGAATTGGGATGTATATATGTTTTACGGTCCTATTATATTATTTGGATTCAGTGTTCTTTATTTTGGTTTTGAAATGCTTTATGACGATTATACGTAGAGAAAAAATAAGAGAAAAATAATAATAAAATCCTTTTGATGACTTTTTGTTGATCGGGTTTGTCATGTTTTTTGCAGGAAAATGCAAAAAAAACGCCAAACCCGATTTCATAGGATTCCTAGTTTTGCCGTATGTTTAAAATAAGTAATTTCGTTTCCCCTTACCAGGCCCTAAACTATAAAAAAGTTTAGGATTTGGACGACTGCACTACATTACCCATTTTAAACAATCGCACGGTTTACACATTTGCAGAAAAAGCAAATAAGTAAACCTTTCCCAACCCTTTTTAATCGGTAAATCTTTTGTCATGGTTATTGCAAAAAGCAATAACACACGCCAAAAACTTTGAACTGTTTTAGTACGCTCTATACTTAAAATTTTTTAACGCTTATCTTCCCGAACGCTAAAATTTGTAATCACAGATTCAGCTAGTAGGTTTTTTCATATTCATTTTGATTGCATCAAAAAGGGTAAGAATTTGGGGTAATTCGGAATGAAATTTATTTACTTTTAATCTTAAAAAAAAAGATTAAAATAATTAAAATAAAACATTGTAAACATTGTTTATATTGTAAAAAAGGACTATCTTTAGGTAAGAAAAAAAAGGGTTCACTAAAGCCCTAAATTATTAATCCGAATTTTTTTTATTATGCAGCACACCGAAAATCAAATTAGAGAAATTTTAAGGCACGCCAGGGGCGGAGACCAGTATTATTTTCATCCACTTTTTAAAAGTATTAATTACACAGAGGGTATCCGTGAAATGGCAATCCTTTGTAACGCTAACTGGTTACTTATTCAACTTCTAGACTATTGCAAATTTTTATCAAAAAAGGAAGAATTTTTAGTCATTAAATTTTTTAAAAAACAAGGACGAGATAATTGTAAAGTAGTTTATACGGATGGCAACGATAACATCGTTTTTACAATTATGTTGGAATACACGGACTTTCCTCTGCATAACCAATTTGTCAACAAAAAAGAAAAAGAGGCAATCCTATTTTTCTTTAGAAATGATGTTTTGTACCTATCTTCTGAACACTAAGAAAAACCCCCTACGGGGGGTTTACTTTTTTGACATTTATTAAAATAAAACATTGTAAATATTTTATATATTGTTCTAATAAAACTATATTTATAACCTTATAAATTTACATCATAAAAAAAGCCGTCCCACTAAGAACGGCTTAAAATTGATGTTTATTAATCCGAAAAAATTAATATTATCATCGCAAATTTACCTAAAAATTATGATAACAATCGCAATAATGAATCAAAAAGGAGGAGTTGCTAAAACAACGACTTGTATTAACTTAGCAGCGCAGAGCGCCTTGA
>JBGSQM010000138.1:0-4362 GCA_041738035.1 Cellulophaga sp. | reverse complement strand
TGTCGAGAAGTAGGTACATCCAGTCAAAAGCTACGAAGTATGATACGGAGTTAAAACTAGTGTTTGAAAGAACATTGATCACAGGGGCTACCTATTTATTTCCTGTGGGGCTGGCGTCATTCAGGTGGCAAGAACTTTATTTGGGCTTAGTTACGGAACTTGGGAAGCTGCATGTACGTGCTAAGGGAAATACACAATAGGCACAACCTAGAGGTAGAATACCAAAAGTATGTGTAGTGGTGGACTCATTCGTAGTAGTGATGATCCCGATAGCTATCGGGACTGTAATGGAAATGGAGCAAAGGGATGAGCTGGTTTAATACACGACCTGCCAACTTGAAAGAGGATGAGCTATCTTTGTGTATCAAGTCAGAAGAGCCGTATGATGCGAGAGTATCACGTACGGTTCTGTGAGAGGCTTGGGGTGAAATTCCCCTTGTCTACTCGACTACAAGACCGTTATGCGCAAGCTGAAAAAAAATGAAAGTACAGCATTACAAACCAAAAAACAAGACTTTAAAAAAGTATATCGCTGGTTATTATTTTATGACGAAAAGCGAATCCAAATTACCTGTCCGTTATTTAACATTTCCTACTAATTTTACAGTTGTTAGCACAAGTCAAGATTCGGATGTAATATTTGATTTTGAAAAAATAGTTGTAACGCCTTCAAAAAATACGACAATTGTTACAGATTTGGTGGTTAAGTACACAAAGCCGTTTGAAGTCTTTTATCAAGAACCTGTAAACGAAATAACAATTAAATTCAAACCTCTCGGACTTAATCGTTTCGTGCCAAACCTTTCAAATTACTTCACTAATGAATATTATATGGATTTTCAACCGTTCGATGATATGAATACGGAAATGCAATCCATTTTTGACATTTTGAACCGAGACGAGCAAATTGAGCGCCTTGAAAGTTTTTGGTTATCAAAATTTAAAAATGTTGAATTGTATAGATTAGAAAAAATGATTGCCGATTTAGAAGCAGAAATTGGCATTGCGGAAATTTCAAAAAAACATAAAATTTCAAGACAATATCTAAATAAAATCTTTTTAAAAAATCTTGGTAAAACACCTTCAGAATATCGAAAAGTTCACAAATTCAGAAAAGCATTATTAGATTTCCAAAAAGTAAATAGTCTAACCGAACTTTCCTATGAGAGCCTTTTTTACGACCAATCCCATTTTATAAAAGAATTTAAATCACTTACCAATATTAAGCCGAGTTTGTTTTTTAAAAATATCGATTCAAACAAAGAAATTGCTTGGCTATTTATATAGGTTAGTTTCCATTTTTACAATTTTGTAATTCTGAATAAGCTTTAATTTGTAGAAACATTTTAAATTAATTTACTATGAAGAAGTTTTTATGCTCTATTCTTTTATTTGGGATTACCATTAATTTATATTCTCAAACCGAATGTAACTGTAAAATGGTATTGGATAACGTGATAGCAAAAATAGAAAGTGAATATCCTGGTTTTGAAGAAAAGACAAAAGACACTTTATTATATAACAATCTAAAAACACAATTACTTTCTGATGCCATCCAAAAAGATGATTCACAATGTCTTGAAATTCTAACAAAATACACAAGCTTTTTCAAAGACCGTCATATTTGGATTTTAAAAAATGAACAAGAGATAACAGCTAATCCTGAAACTATTAACAAAGCCAAAGAATTAGAAATAAATATTACAGAATTTAAGAAAAGAATTAAAAGTTCCAAAGATAAATTAGAGGGAATTTGGAAAGATGAAACCTATACAGTTGGCATATCCAAAACAGGAGAAGCACAATATACAGGATTTATAATAGAAACTAAAAACCCAAATTGGAAACCAAAAGAAATTAAATTTCAGTTAGAAGGTATAAAGAACATCACATATTACCTTTCAGATCATTCTTCATTCAAAGACACCTTCAAATTATATGATGATTATATACTTTATGTAAACAATTTAAGGTCATCTTTTATAAAACAAAACTTGAATCGAGAATTAGATTCAGTAGAGGTTAAGAAGAGAATAGATGAATTAGATGGGTTTTATTTTAAGAAATTGACAGCAAAGTCTTCTTTAATTAGAATATCAAGTTTCAATTATCCCTATGTAGAACGTATTGAAAAACTAATTGCGGATAATAAAGAAGCGATTGAAAATAGTGAAAATCTTATTATTGATATTAGGAATAATGCAGGCGGCACAGATAACGCCTATATAAAACTATTACCGCTCATATCTACCAATCCAATAAGAAATATTGGTACAGAACTTCTAATCACAAAAACATTGATTGATGGAGTTACTACGTATAAAAATGGACTCATAGAAAAAGACCCAGAAATAAACAAAGAAGAGATTAGTGAATTGGAAAACCGTATTAATATTTACAAAGATAATTTTGGTAAATATGTAAATCTTTCTGATAAAAATGTGACAATTGATTCCGTTCAAGTATATGCTAAAAGTCCAGAGCAAATTATTATTCTTGCAAACGACAAAGTAGGAAGTGCAGGAGAAAATTTTTTATTAAAAGCCAAACAGAGCAAAAAGGTTAAGGTATTGGGAAAACCAACAGCAGGAGTATTAGATTATGCTAATGCTTACTATTTCAAATTTGGTTGTGATAATTATAAATTACTCTTACCAACTTATAGGTCGTTAAGACTACCAGATTATCCAATTGATAACATCGGAATCCAACCTGATATTTATATTGATAAAAGTATAAGTGATTGGGAACAATTTGCCATAGATTATTTAGAAAATTGAACCGGTATAGCCTGCGCTTAACAAAGTAAAAGCTATGGCTTGGTTTGAGCTCATTTGGAAAATCTATGGATTTCCCAAAATTAGTTTATATTTAGAGAGGTTCGTGCTAAAAAACGCCACAGCTCATTTACATAAACGTTGTACCCATTGAAGAAACGAATACTATAATTTAGAACCAAAACAATTATTAGACAAAGCTTGGGATTGGTATAGAGAATATTTAGTTTGCGAAGACACTAAAGAAGACTAATAATTGTATTCATACTTTTAAAACATCCCCTTAATGGGGATTTTTGCTTTTCGGGTTTGTCATGTTTTTTGCAGGAAAATAGCAAAAAAAACGCCAAACCCGATTTCATAGGATTCCTAGTTTTTCCGTATGTTGAAAATAAGTAATTTCGTTTCCCCTTACCAGACCCTAAACTAGAAAAAAGTTTAGGATCTGGACGACTGCACTACATTACCCATTTTAAACAATCGCACGGTTTACACATTTGCAGAAAAAGCAAATAAGTAAACCTTTCCCACCCTTTTTTAATCGGTAAATCTTTTGTCATGGTTATTGCAAAAAAGCAATAACACACGCCAAAAACTTTGATTTGTTTTAGTACGCTCTATACTTAAAATTTCTTAACGCTTATCTTTCCGAACGCTAAAATTTGAAATCACAGATTCGGCTAGTAGGTTTTTTCATATTCATTTTGACTGCATCAAAAAGGGTAAGAATTTGGGGTAATTCGGAATGAAATTTATTTATATTTTAGCCTTAAAAAAAGACTAAAATAATTAAAATAAAACATTGTAAACATTGTTTATATTGTAAAAAAAGACTATCTTTAGGTAAGAAAAAAAAGGGTTCACTAAAGCCCTAAATTATTAATCCGAAATTTTTTATTATGCAGCACACCGAAAATCAAATTAGAGAAATTTTATGGCACGCTAGGGGCGGAGACCAGTATTATTTTCATCCACTTTTTAAAAGTATTAATTACACAGAGGGTATCCGTGAAATGACAATACTTTGTAACGCTAACTGACTACTGGTTCAACTTTTGGACTATTGTAAATTTCTTTCAGTACGAGAAGATTTTTTAGCCATCAAATTTTTTAAGAGTAAAGGAGCGGATAACTGTAAAGTTGTTTATACAGACGGCAACGAAAACAGTGTTTTTACTATCGAACTGGATTACACCGATTTTCCGTTGCACAACCAAATCGAGAACAAAAAAGAAAAAGAGGCAATCTTATTTTTCTTTAGAAATGATGTTTTGTACCTATCTTCTGAACACTAAGAAAAACCCCCTACGGGGGGTTTACTTTTTTGACATTTATTAAAATAAAACATTGTAAATATTTTATATATTGTTTTAATAAAACTATATTTATAGCCTTATAAATTTACATCATAAAAAAAGCCGTCCCACTAAGAACGGCTTAAAAATGATGTTTATTAATCCGAAAAAATTAATATTATCATCGCAAATTTACCTAAAAATTATGATAACAATCGCAATAATGAATCAAAAAGGAGGAGTTGCTAAAACAACGACTTGTATTAACTTAGCAGCGCAGAGCGCCTTGA
>JBGSQM010000023.1:0-22191 GCA_041738035.1 Cellulophaga sp. | reverse complement strand
AAAGCAAAGGCCATGCGCGAGGTTTTAGAATAATAATTAATCTAAATAATTTAATCGTTTCCATTTTGTTATTTTTACATCGTGTTAAACGAATTTAAAAAACATATTCAATCTAATTTCCAAAATCTGTTGCAACAGCCTTTTCTATTGGCTTGCAGCGGAGGGGTTGATAGCGTAGTGTTGGCACATTTATGCCATAGCTTGCTACTAGATTTTTCTTTAGCTCATGCCAATTTTAAGTTACGTGGAAAAGAAAGTGATAAGGATGAAGAATTTGTTAAAAAATTAGCCGCTCAATATCAAAAAAAATATTATTCAACTGCCTTTGATACTTCAGGCTATATGATTAAAAACAAAGTATCACTTCAAGTAGCTGCTCGCGAGCTTAGATATGGCTGGTTTTCAAGTATTTTAAAAAAAAACCTAATTCCTACGCTAATTACTGCACACCAAGCAGATGATAATTTAGAATCTTTTTTAATCAATTTATCTCGTGGCACAGGAATTCATGGCTTAACGAGTATTCCTGAAAAAACAGCGGTCATTTCAAGGCCTTTATTGGCTTTTTCAAGACAAGAGATTCTTGATTATGCACAAGAAAATAAGCTGTCTTGGCGAGAAGATGAAACGAATAAGGAAACGAAATACCTACGCAATAAAATCAGGCATCATATTGTTCCTCATTTAAAAGAATTGCATCCTAAATTCTTAAATAATTTTTTAAAAACCCAAGTCTATTTGGGCCAAACGGCAGATCTTCTAGAAAATCATATTGAAACATTAAGAAATATAATTTTCAAAAAAGAGGAGGATGTAGTTCGGATTCTATTTAGCGATTTAAAAATCTTAAGTCCTTTAGAAACTTATTGCTACGAGCTTTTTAAACCCTACGGATTTTCTGATGCGCTTGGTATTACCAACTTATTTGAAAGTTTAAGCGGCAAAGAACTTTTAAGCACTACCCATCGCTTGTTGAAAGATAGGGACTGTTTTTTGCTTCAAGAACTGAAGGCTAAAAATAATGACTTTTATAAAATAACTAATGACGATTCATCAATTTTATTCCCGTTGCACATCAAAAAAGAATTAGTATTTGAATTAGTGGAAATATCAAGTGAATGCCTCTATGTTGATACCGCAAGCTTGAAGTTTCCATTAGTTATTAGGAAGGCGAAAACCGGAGACTATTTTTATCCTTTTGGGATGAAAGGCGTAAAAAAACTGACTAAATTCTTCAAGGACGAAAAATATAGTCAGATTGATAAAGAAAATCAATGGTTGTTATGTTCTGAAAATGAGATTGTTTGGGTGATCGGTAAAAGAGCGGATAACCGCTTTAAAGTAACGCAGACAACCAAAGAAATTATAAAATTCACTTTAGTAAAATAAGCAGGTTTTTGGTCTTAATTTTTTGGTTTAATTTTTTATCTTTCGTTTTCTACTGAAATAGACAATCAACCTGTCTTTTGGTCTAAAAAAGTAAACAAAATGTCAGGTGTGTTAAAAATGTTAATGACTTTTATAATTTATGAATTAATCATAAATTTACGTTTTAAATTCAAAAACTACTTAAATACGGATAAAAATCCCTTTAAAATTTCAAGAATTTTTGAAGTTATCGCTCTTATTGTTAATGTTTTCCCTTAATCACTGAATTATTGAATCATTTTTAAAATTATTTTCATAAAGTAATTCGCCATTTCGGTTGGTAGAAGATTAGAACACATTATATTTGAAATCGACCTTTAATAGTACAACCAAAATCTAAGCCAAATGAAAAATTTAATTCTCTTTCTCTTTGCCATTTACACCTTAAATGGCTTAGCACAAACAAAATCTATTAATAAATCACCTTTACTAACCGAAGCAGCGGCAAGTACTGTAGGAATGTCTCAGGAACGCTTGGCGCGTATTGATGTCATGTGCAATGAGGCTATAGGAAGTCAAGTTCCGGGTATTGTTGCATTGGTGGCCAGAAAAGGTAAAATTGTATTTTACAAAGCTTATGGAACTGCAGATGCCTCTGGAAAAGCTTTACAAAAAGATGCTATTTTTAGAATCGCTTCGCAAACCAAAGCCATCACCTCCACTGCAGTAATGATTTTATGGGAAGAAGGAAAGTTTAAATTAGATGATCCTATTTCAAAATATATTACGGAATTTAAAGATGAACAAGTTCTTGATTCGGTTTTTAAAGATGGTAAGTATTCCATGATAGCTGCTAAAAACCCCATAACCATACGCCATCTGTTAACGCATACTTCAGGAATTGGATATGGCGTAATTGATGGTGATCCACGCTTTAAAAAAATATATGCCGATGCAGGAATTACAGATTTATTCACAACCGAAAAAATTACGATTGCAGAAAGCGTAAAAAAATTAGCGAAACTACCCTTACATCATCATCCAGGAGAGAAATTCACCTACAGCGAAGGATTAGATGTTTTAGGCTATTTTATTGAAATTATGTCTGGAATGCCTTTAGATGATTTTTTTAGAACTAGAATTTTAGATCCCCTCGGAATGAACGATACTTGGTTTTATCTACCACAATCTTTGGAAAACAGACTCGTATCAGTACAATCTAAAAAAAATGGACAATGGGAGAACTACGCAGCTGCGTTTTATGATACTGACTATCCAAAAAAAGGGGCTAAAAGCTTCTTTTCAGGCGGTGCCGGACTTTCAAGTACGGCAAAAGATTATGCTTCCTTTTTACAAATGTATTTGAATAAAGGGGAATTAAATGGTGTTCGAATTTTGAGTCGAACCACGGTTGATGTCATCATGGCCAACCAAATAGGCACTATTTGGGAAGGCGGAGAATCTGATTTTGGTTTAGCTTTTAGCCTAATTAATAAAAATGGAGAAGCCAAAGGAGGAAAAGGTAGTGCCGATACTTTTGAATGGGGAGGTTATTTTAACACACAATATTTTGCGGATCCACAAGAGCAAGTAATTGGCATACTTTTAAAACAAACACAAGCCATTAAAAATGATGAAACATCGTGGAAATTTCGTCAATTGGTAGGTCAATCTATCGATGATTAATTAAAGTGATTTTTACTTTTTACGAATGCCAAAAGTTTAAACTACTCCATTAAACATAAGCTTATTTTAAAATTAATTTACCTTGAAAAAACTAAAAAAAATCGCCCTAGTTATTTTAGGAATTTTAGCACTTGTTGCTATTGGAATCTTTATTTTTATTCAAACGCTGAAACCCAAATATAGTGGCGAAATAGCTTTGGCAAAGCTCAGTAATCCCGTAGATGTGTATTATGACACTTACGGAATTCCCCACATTTATGGTCAAACGGAAAGGGATGCCTTTAGAACCTTAGGCTATGTTCATGCTCAAGATAGACTTTGGCAAATGGAATTATTGCGTAGAATTGCTCCCGGAAAATTATCCGAAGTTTTCGGCAAAGATATGGTCGTTACCGATAAATTTTTACTTTCCTTGGGTATTGATGATGCCAGTGAAAAAACAGTCGCGGGTTTAGATAAAAATTCACAAACCATTAAATTAACAGAGGCTTATTTAGAGGGTATAAATGCTTTTATTGATGAAGGTCCAACACCTGTAGAATTTTATTTAACTGGTTTAGAAAAAACGCATTTCCAAATTAAAGATGTCTATAATACCATCGGTTATATGGCTTTCAGCTTTGCTATGGCACATAAAACAGATCCTTTACTAAGTAACATAAAAGAAACTTTAGGAGCGCCATATTTAGTAGATTTAGAGATTGGGGAAAATCCTAATCTGACTTTAATTCAAAATTATCCCATCCAAAAAGATACCATCAAAAGAACAATAGCTACTTTGGCATTTGCCGCCCTAGAAAAATTGCCTGTTCCCTTATTTGAAGGCAGTAATAGTTGGGTAATTGCGCCAGAAAAAAGCATAAATGGAAAAGTTATTTTCACTAACGATCCGCATATTGGTTTTTCGCAACCCTCCGTTTGGTATGAAGCTCATTTGAGTACGCCAACTCACGAAAAGTATGGCTATCATTTGGCAGGTGTTCCCTTTCCTTTATTGGGTCATGACCATAATTTAGCTTACGGAATAACCATGTTTGAGAATGATGATATCGATTTTTATTATGAAGAGGCGCATCCAACAGATGAAAACCAGTACAAATACAAAGGCGAATGGAAAAACTTTGAAATAATTACTAAAACCATCAAAGTAAAAGATACAGAAGATATTAGTTTTACGTTTAAAAAATCTGTTCACGGACCAATTTTAAACGGAATAGCAGACCAGATTACTGGCGATAAACCCGTTGCAATGAAATGGATTTATACAGAACTAGAAAATAAAACATTAGATGCTTTTAATGCCTTTATTCATGCGAAGGGGATTAATGATTTTAAAACAGCCCTAGCGGATATACATGCTCCTGGTTTAAATATTATGTATGGTGATGTCGAAGACAATATTGCATGGTTTGGTACTGCCAAATTGTATCAAATGCCGGATAGTGTAAACACTAAATTAATTCTTAATGGCAATACAGGCAACGAAGAACCGCTGCGATATTTAGACTTTTCAGAAAATCCACAAGCCATTAATCCACCTTGGAATTATGTGTATTCGGCCAACAACCAACCCGATTCTATACTGGGAAAAATATATCCAGGCTACTATTTGCCAGAAAATAGGGCCAAACGCATTGTGTCTTTATTAGATGCCAAAAACAATTGGGACTTAGCCTCTACAAGTGCCATGATGAATGATGTTACCTCGGCGGTTAACCCGACTATTGTAAATAATTTAATAGCAGTTCTAAATGTTTCAATATTATCGGAGCAACAAAAAGAAGTACTTTCCGCATTAAAATCTTGGGATGGAGCGGCTGAATTAAATAGTTTTGCCTCGACAGTTTACCACAGATGGATTTACTTCTTTCTAAAAAATACCTTTAAAGATGAACTAGGAGAAGAGCGGTTTAACCAATTATTAGGTACACATTTTTTGAAAAGAGTTATTGCCCCAATGTCTGATAAAAATAAATCTGTTTGGTGGGATGATATAAATACCGTAACAAAAGAAAGTCGAATTGATATTGTAAATAAGTCTTTTTTAGACAGCTACGCTGCCTTAGAAAACTCATTCGGGGCAGATTATAAAACATGGACATGGGATAAAGTGCATACCATCGAGCATCCACATCCAATTGGACAGATTGAAGCCTTGCGATCTTATTTTAATGTAGGTCCTTTTCCTATAAATGGCACCCGAGAAGTAATTAACAACATGTCTTTTAACTATACAGAAGACGGACTCCACAAGGTCTCCTCTGGGCCGTCAACTCGCAGGGTTATCGATTTTTCAGATATAGAAAACAGCATCAGTATTTTACCTACAGGTCAATCAGGAAATATGTTTAGTCCGCATTATGAAGATCAAGCACAAATGTTTGTCAATGGGGAATTTAGAAAAATGATGATGAATAAGGAACAAATATTAAAAGAATCAAAAAATAAACTTATATTTAATCAAAAATAAATTGCAAATTTTTTTGAATTTGAAACAGCCTATTTTCTTTAGTTATTTTTCTATTTTATTTTTCTTTTTAAGTGCCACTATACAATCCCAAAATCAAAAGGTATATAACTGGTTTGATGCCGTGACTGGAGATGAAAACCCAGAATTATACAATGGCGTTCTTTATGTAGAAGAATTTAAGGTAATCAACGATAAACATCGATTTTTTAAAACGGATAAATTTCTCCAAGGCAATGTATCTTTTAATGGAAACACCTATTACGACCAAGATCTAAAATATGATTTGTTTTACGATGAATTGTTGGTAAAACCAAAGACAGCCTCTGATGTCTTATTGCTTCAAATGGTAAAAAGTAAAATAGATAGTTTTACCGTAAAGGAACATAAGTTTATAAAAATAAATAACAAAGAAAATATTCGTTCTAACTCAGAATTTTACGAGAAACTTTCTGAAAATAAAAAAATTAATCTACTTAAGAAACACTCTGTGGCCCGATTGGGAAAGACAGACAAACAATTGTATTACGAGTTTAGGCCAAAGACTAAATTATTTATCTTCTACAATGGGATTGTTTATCCAGCAAATAAAAAGAGCGATTTAATTTCGATATTTCCTGAACAGAAAAAATTAATCAGAAAAATTTATTCAAAAAATGTTTTTCTTAAAAAATCTAATCCCGATTATTTTATTAGCTATTTAATTAATGAAATTCAACCTTTTTACACTAATTAAAGGCAATATGAAGTTATATTTAACACTATTTTTATTTTTCAGCTCTTTAATTAGCACGTATGCACAGAATGAAATAGAGGTAATCACTTTAGATTTTAACAATGAAACCAAACTAGAAATTTTTAATAAAATTGAAGCCAATACACAGTATCGTTTTTTTTATATTAAAAGTTGGTTAGATGCTGGTTTGTTTTCTGGGAGTTTTAAAGCCGCACCCATCGAAGCTATTTTAGAAGCACTTTTTGAAGAGTCCGAATTGAATTTTATGGTACTTGAAGGCACAAAAATTATTTTAACCCAAAATAATTTAATCCACGATGAACTTCCTGATACCTTTTTTGGAGATTCTTTAAAAAAATCAACCTACACAGTTACGCAAATCAATAACAATCCTGTTTTAGTTAATAAAATAAAGATAAATACCAATGCTAATATTCAAACTTTTAAAATTGGTAGAGAGCAGCGGAACAGCAAAAAAACCAGCTACCAACTTTCAGGATACGTTACGAACGACGAAACCTTAGAACCCATACCAAGTCTTACTATTTTAGTAGAGGGAGCCGCCATCTTTACGGTTACCGACATTAACGGCTTTTATAAACTACAATTACCTATCGGAGAAAATGTACTCGATTTTAAATCTTTAGGCATAGAAAACCTAAAAAAAAGAGTCATAATTTACAATGACGGCGTGCTCAACGTTGGTTTAAGGGAAGGCTTTGAGTTGCTCAATGAAGTGGTAGTGCAAGCAGATGCCAATAAAAACATTGATGAAAATATTGGTGGAACAGTGTCTATTGATGTAGAAGAATCAAAAAATATTCCTCTGGTTTTAGGCGAAAGAGATGTTTTAAAAGTAGCCACAACATTACCTGGAATAGCTACCGCAGGTGAAGGTGCAGAGGGATTTAACGTAAGAGGTGGTCAAACGGATCAAAATCTTATTTTGTTTGATGATGCTGTAATTTATAATCCTCAACATTTTTTTGGAATTTTTTCGGCCTTAAATCCATTTGCTTTAGGCAGCATCAAAATTTACAAAGGAAATATGCCCGCAGAATTCGGAGGAAGACTATCTTCTGTTTTTGATATTAAAACCATCAACGGCAATACAGAAAAGATAGTTGGTGAGGGTTCTGTAGGGCCAGTAACTAGTAATCTTTTATTAGAAATTCCTGTGGTAAAAGATAAGTCTTCTTTAATTATTGGTGGAAGAGCTGCATATTCTAATTGGCTATTAAGGTCTTTAAATGAAGAGTCCTTAAATAGCAGCCAAGCTTCGTTTTATGATTTTTTAGCCAGTTACAACCATAAAATAAACGACAATAATAATATTAAAGTTACAGGTTATGTAAGCAGGGATGATTTTAGTATAGCTTCCGATTCTATTTTTGGTTATGAAAATAGGTTGGTTTCAGTAAAGTGGGATCACAGGTTTAGCGATAAAAGTTCTGGTAATTTAGTATTGTCAAATAGCCAGTATATTTTCAATATAGGCTTCGAAAGCGATAGAAATAATGATTTTTTGTTAGATTATCAATTAAACGAAACAGAAGCCAAAATGAAAGCCAACTATGCTTTTACGCCGACATTTAAATTAGATTTTGGTTTATCTAGTAAGTTATATACCATTAATCCAGGAAGAATACAACCCTTAGGCAATTCTGCCATATTGCCTTTAGAAATTCCACAAGAGCGTGCATTGGAATCTGCCGTATTTGTATCTCGAAATTTTGATGTGAACAAAAAGCTATCCATAGATGCAGGCCTTAGATATTCGTTCTATGCAGCCTTAGGTGAAAGTACTCAGCTCGAGTTTGAACCTGGACAACCCCGTAATGAAGACACCGTAATAAATACCTTAAACTTTGATAAAAATGAAGTGGTTAAAACATACGGGGCTCCAGAGGTAAGACTCTCAGGTCGGTATAAATTTCAGGAAGATTTGGCCTTAAAAATGGGCTATTCTAATACCGTGCAATACATTCACAGGTTGTCAAACAACGTTACCGTTTCTCCAATAGATACTTGGAAATTGTCCGATTTAAATATTGAACCACAGCGAGGTCAACAGTTATCTTTAGGGCTTTTTAAGAACTTTGAAAGCAATATTTACGAAGTAAGTGTAGAAGGTTTTTATAAAACAGCCAACAATATTTTAGATTTTAAAACGGGTGCAGAGTTATTACTCAATCAGAATATAGAAACCGAAGTTTTGCAGGGAGAAGGTAAATCTTACGGGGTAGAATTTCTTTTAGCTAAAAATGCTGGTAAACTTAATGGCTGGTTGGCTTATACGTATTCAAGATCGTTTTTAAGACTCGATAGTGCTTTTGATGAAGAAAGGGTAAACAATGGTGATTTTTTTCCTTCTAATTTTGATAAACCACATGATTTTAGCTTGGTAGCCAATTATAAATTGACTAGAAGGTATAGTTTCTCTTCTAACTTTGTATATCAAACGGGTCGTCCGATAACGGTTCCTGTGGGTAATTTCACATTTAATGACAACGAATTTGTTGTTTTTAGTGATCGCAATAGCTTTAGAATTCCAGATTTTATTCGTTTAGATATAGGTATTAATATTGAAGGAAATCATAAAAAACAAAAATTAGCCCATAGTTTTTGGACCATTTCAGTATATAATGTGCTCGGAAGAAATAATCCGTTTTCCGTATTTTTCGTAAACGAAGGCGATCAGATAAAGGCTATACAAACCTCCATTTTCGCAATACCAGTACCATCCATCACTTATAATTTTAAATTTTAAGGCGTATATGAAACCGAATAAAAATATTATTATATTCCTCAGCGTTGTAATGTGTTGGCTGTTTTTTGGATGTACCGAAGAAATCCAATTAGAAACACAAGATTTTGAAGACATTTTGGTCATCAATGCGAACATTACAGATGAGCAAAAACAACAACAAATAACCTTGAGTAGAACGTTTAGAGCTGGTTTAACCGAAGTTAAAGAAAGTAATGCCAGCGTTGTGGTTAGAGACGATTTAGGTAACAATTTTGACTTTAGAGAAGTGGAACCTGGAAATTATTTTTCGGACGTTTCCTTTGCTGTTCAATTAGATAGAACCTATACTTTAACTGTAGCAACGGCCGATGGCAACACCTACAACTCAAACTCTGTGAAGCCTATATCCACCGCTTTTCTTGAAGATGTGAGAGCCGAAACTGTAGTAGGTGCTAACGGTGTAGAAGGTGTAGCTATAAAAGTAGATAGTTATGATCCACAGCAAACCGCCAAATATTTTAGGTATGAGTACGAAGAAACCTATTTAATTCAATCTTTGTTCAATACCAGTAGCGATTTAATTGTTCTTCCTTCAAATCCGCCCCAGCTTCGGATTGTTCCTAAAACAAAAGAAGAAAATATTTGTTACAATACGCTTTTTTCTAATGAAATTTTAATCGCCAGTTCCGAACAAACTACGGACGGGAGAGTGCGTAATTTTGAAATAAAATTTTTAGCAAGAGACGATTTTAAAGTGCGCCGTAGGTACAGTATTTTGGTGCATCAGTTTGTACAATCAAGAGAAGCTAATGCTTTTTATCAGTCCTTAAAAGATTTTTCTAGCAAGGAAAATCTATTTATACAAACACAACCTGGTTTTATCACAGGCAATATAAAGCCCGATAATAGAAACCAAAAGGTTTTAGGTTTTTTTGAAGTTTCTATGGTAAATTCTAAACGAATTTTTTTTAATTTTCGAGATGTTTTTACAGATGGATTTCTCCCAAGATACCCTTTTGAGTGTACTCCCGAAGAATTTAATTTGCAACAAATAGACGTATTAATATCACGTTTGCGATCTGCTAGAGTAAAATTTCTCAGCTTTGATCCCGAAACTCGAATTTATTCTATTGCTAGTGATGTTTGCGTTGATTGTACTGTATTGGGAACCAATATAAAACCTGATTTTTGGATAGATTAAACTTTTTATATGCTTAAAAAAAATCTTTTTATAATATTTATAATTGGCCTGAGTAGCTTTTTTATAAAAGCTCAAAATTTAGGAGAAAGTCTTGACAATAAGGCTGTTGTTACGGCTTTAGGTCAAGAAAAAATATTTGTTCATCACAATGCCTCTGTATTGATGTCTGGTGAGTCGCTGTTTTATAAATTTTATACCCTAAATTATAAAAAAGAACCCAGTACCATTAGTAAAATAGGCTATATAGAGTTGGTAAACGAGTCCTTTGAGGTGGTTGCATATCAAAAAATAGAATTAAATAATGGCAGTGCTTACGGTGATATATTTATTTCAACAAGCATTCCGTCGGGCAACTATAAATTAATAGCCTACACCCAATGGATGAAAAATTGGGGTATCGAGAGTTTTTTTCAGTCAGACATCACTATTATTAATCCTTTTAGATCAAATCAAAAAGCTATTCTACCAGAATTATTAGCTATTTCATCTATCAATAAGATTTCAAAACAGAAAATAAACAGCATAGGTTTAAAAATTGACTTAGACCAGATCCCATTTAAAAATAGGGAGAAGGTAAGCTTAACAATTAGTTCTAACGATTATGATATTTTAAACGGAGACTACTCTATAGTCGTTAGAAAAAAAGAATTTTTAAATTCCGAAATTCCTCAAGAAGTTTCAAATGAGACAAAAATCCCGGAGAAAAATCCATTTTTTGTACCCGAAATGCGCGGGGAACTTCTTTGTGGCAAAATAGTTGGCAAAGACAAACTTACGCTGGTAGAAAACAAAAAGGTGGCATTAAGCATTTTAAATACAGATTATCAATTAAAAGTTTCAAGTACCGACCGAGATGGTAATTTTTGTATCAGTATCACGGACAATCCACTCGATAAAAAAGGTATTCTGCAAGTATTGGGTGATGAAGACGGAGATTACAAAATAGTATTAGATGAAAAATCGGGCATTGATTATCAAAAATTATCATTTAAAAAATTTGAATTGAATGCGGGCATGAAGCAAGCCATTTTGAACAGGAGTATCCACAACCAAATAGAAAATGCTTTTTATAGCGTTAAGCCAGACACCATAAAAATGCCAAATAAAAGACTGCCTTTTTATGGTAATGTAGGGAAGACTTTCGAGTTAGATGATTATACCCGATTTCCAAGCTTCAAAGAAACCCTGCTAGAAATCATCACTGATGCTAAAATCACAAGAAGAGATTCTGATAAAAACTCGATTGTTATAGCTGGTATTCACGAAAACTATAATGATGGTGCCTATAAACCACTTATCGTGGTAGATGGTATTGTGGTACAAGATGTAGAAAGTTTAATAGATTATTCCGCATATAAAATTAAAAGCATTACTGTGGTGAGAGATAAATATATGATTGGATCCTATGTTTTTGCAGGGATTTTTGATGTTATTACATTCGAACAAGATTTTGCCAAGAGCTACAAAGACGCAAGAACTAAGGAAATAGTCTTAAATACCAATGTAAATCAAAAAATATATTTCAAGCAGCAATACAATACCTCGGTTTCGGAAAATTATAGTAATATTCCCGACTACAGGCATCAATTATATTGGAATCCAGAATTTATATTCTCTGCCCCAGAAAATAGTTTAGATTTCTACACTTCGGATGTTTCGGGTGAGTTTGCAATTAGCCTAGTAGGATTTTCCAAATCGGGTAAATTAATTCACTTTGAAAAAATAATTGAAGTAAAGTAAATTTAATCTGTCAACAATGTTGCTTTCAAAAAAAATATTTTCATATTTTTAGAGAAAATAGCATGTATGCTTACAAAAGTTTTTGGGAGTGCCGTATTTGGTGTAGAAGCCACAACGATAACCGTTGAAGTAAATATAGATAAAGGAGTAGGCTATCATTTAGTTGGCCTTCCAGATAACGCCATTAAAGAAAGTAATTACCGGATAGCTGCGGCATTACAGAATAATGGTTTTAAAATTCCTGGTAAAAAATTAACCATAAACATGGCACCTGCCGATTTGCGAAAAGAAGGTTCTGCCTATGATTTAACCTTAGCTATCGGCATTTTGACGGCATCGGGGCAAATAAAATGTGAAAACGTAGAAAAGTATATTATTATGGGAGAACTATCTTTAGATGGTAGTTTACAGCCTATAAAAGGAGCTTTGCCTATTGCCATAAAAGCTAAAGAAGAAGGATTCAAAGGATTTATTCTTCCTAAAGAAAATGCTAGAGAAGCAGCTATTGTTAGCGGATTAGAAGTTTATGGGATTGAAAATATTGAAGAAGTAATTCATTTTTTTGATAAGGAAACCCCGCTAGAACAAACCATTATTGATACCCGTGCAGAATTTTACAAAACTCTAGATTTTCCAGAATTCGACTTTTCTGATGTCAAAGGTCAAGAAAGTATAAAGCGATGTATGGAAATTGCCGCCGCAGGTGGTCACAATATTATTCTCATTGGCCCTCCTGGAGCAGGAAAAACCATGCTCGCCAAACGGTTGCCATCTATTTTGCCGCCAATGACATTGCACGAGGCCTTGGAAACTACTAAAATTCATAGCGTTGTGGGGAAAATAAAAAATATGGGTTTAATGAACCAAAGACCATTTCGGAGTCCACATCACACGATTTCAGATGTGGCACTTGTAGGCGGCGGTGCCTATCCGCAACCTGGAGAAATATCGTTATCGCACAACGGCGTTTTATTTTTAGACGAATTACCAGAATTTAAACGTGGCGTTTTAGAAGTTATGCGGCAACCTTTAGAAGACAGAGAAGTTACCATTTCCAGAGCACGTTTTACCGTTACCTACCCAAGTAGTTTTATGCTGGTAGCAAGTATGAATCCAAGTCCTGGCGGTTATTTTAATGATCCTGATGCGCCAGTAACTTCCTCCCCAGCCGAAATGCAACGCTATTTAAGTAAAATTTCTGGGCCATTGTTAGACCGTATCGATATTCATATTGAAGTTACACCTGTACCTTTTGAAAAGCTTTCCGACGAACGCAAAGGCGAGGGCAGTGTAGAAATTAGAAAAAGAGTGACCGCAGCTCGTGAAATCCAGACCAAACGTTTTGAAGAAATGGAAAACGTGCACTACAATGCCCAAATGAATACCAAACACATTCGCAGCTACTGCAAAATGGATAATGCCTCTAAAGAACTCCTGAAAAACGCCATGGAACGCCTAAACCTTTCCGCTCGTGCCTATGACCGAATTCTAAAAGTTGCCAGAACCATTGCTGATTTAGATGCTGTTGAAGATGTAACCGGAGTTCATATTAGTGAGGCTATTCAGTATAGAAGTTTGGATCGTGAGGGGTGGTTGGGGTGATTTAAAATTTAAGATTAAATTTCAGTACTCAAGATAAAGAATAAAGACCGCTCCGCTTTTAGAATAAAGAACAAAGACTTCGTTGTAATTAGCTGATAAACAATGTCATTTGAAATAGAAATTGTGTGCTCCTTCTATCTAAAAATAATTTCCAAAAACCCGATAGCGCGGATTTGTAATCCGTGATCGTTTCTTTTATGTTTACCTGATAGTGCGGATTTGCAATCCGTGATTGTTTAGAAAATATCAAAAATTAAAAGTAAAGCTGCAAGAGTTTTGTCAATTGACAGACTCACTTGAACCCGATAGCGCGGACTTGCAAGCATGATCACGGATTGCAAATCCGCGCCATCGGGTGGATCTGGTACTGGTTCTAAGCCAACAAACGTAAATTAAAAAACAAAGTAAAGAGAAATTTATTATCTATAATGTAAACAATCTCTCAAAATAAGTGTCGAACATACAAAAATTAAGATTTTATGGAACACATAGCTAAACCCAAAACAATTCTAATACTTATAGCAATGTTAACAGTAAGTTGTGAGCAAGAAGCACTCCAAAGTTGTGAAGATGATCGCGTAAAACAGATTGAAACTTTCCACGATGAAGAGTTTGCTAACATTCCTTGTAGTTTACAAAGCATTAATAATAACGACAAAGTGGTAAATCTAGTGATAAAGACACAAGCTGATTATGAAAAATATTTTATTTGCGGCGTTCCACTTCCGGAAGTTGACTTTGAAAAGTATTTCATTTTAGCAGGTCGTTACCGTCATAACCAATGTGCTGTATTTGATAGTCAGCAAGTGCTGTTATGTAATAATAAAATTATCTATCGAGTTAAAATGCTTGAACAAGTTTGTCAGGCTTTTACAAATGTATTTTATGTGACGGTTGTTGAAAATAAATTTGAAACCTTTAAAGTAGAATTCGATGTTAAATTCTCAAATTAATAAGATTATGATAAAGATAATAGTTTCGGCGGCATTATTTTTTTCTACTATTATAACCCGATAGCGCGGATTTATAATCTGTGATTGTTTCTTTTATGTTTATCTCATCAAACAAAGTTATTTCAAGTATTCATAAATACAAGCATATTTTATTTAATAATCTCAAAATCTAAGGCAGATTAAACAGGCATAAAAGGAAAATCCACCCAAAACTAAACTTTGTCATTCTGAAATATTGGAACCAAACTTTGAAGAATTTGCTCAAACGAATCAACGTAAACAATTAGCCTTAAAGCTATTGGGATTTGGAGATTGGGCTGTATTGTCAAGCTTTTAAATTATACAAGTAATTTCAAATGGCAAATGGTATTACAATCTAAATCAGCAAATTCTCAAATCAACAACTCTTCAAATTATGAGTATATTTTCACAATAGACTTTCTAACCACTTTTTTAAAGAATAGAAATTTTGAGGTGCAACGCCATGACCTACTGGAAATTCTTCATATTTGTTTTCTATCCCTAGTTTATTTAAAAACGCAGGTGCTTTAGCCGCCCATTCCACGGGGATAACCTGATCTTGCGAACCGTGGGAACAATAAAATTTTAAATTACTAAAATCATTATTTTTATAACCTTCCACCAAAATATTTTCATTGATATAGCCACTCAAAGCAATAACCCTGTTTACTTTTTCTGGATAAGATAAAGCTACCGCATAACTTAATATTGTTCCTTGGCTAAAGCCCAAAATACATACATTTTCAGCATCTAATTCATAAGCTTCGCAGGCCTCAGTAATAAAAGAGGATATTTTATCTCTTGATGTTTTTGCTTGTTCATCATCGCTCCATTTTCCTTGTTCTGCATCAAAATTTATAGCGTACCAAGCATTGCCATAAGGCTGCATGGCATAAGGGGCTCTTATAGAAATAATACATAAATCTTCTGATAATTCACCCGCAAATGAAAACAGGTCATTTTCGTCGCTACCGTAACCGTGAAGCATAAAAAGTACTGCTGGTTTTTTGTTTTTTATGGTTGAAGGTCTGATGATATGAAAGAGAGATAAGCTTATTGTTTGCATGTTAAATAGTTAGATAGTGAAATGGTTCAAAAGTTTTTTGGTATTAAAAATGGTAGCGTTTTGACAATTGACTCATTAACGCTTTTACTTTTTACTTAAAGTTTTCTCAAAAAATTTGAATTAGATTACTGAATAAATGTAAACCATTTCTGAAAAAGCGGGCCAACGATAGGCATTTCTTGTTTTTTATAGTTGATAGCTCCTGTAAAACCATAACTCCAAAGCACCAAATAAAACACATAAAGCCCATACCAAGCATATTCACTAAACCACTGGCTTAAAAATAAGGCTAAAGCATGAAAAAGTAAATGCAGACCAAAGGCTTGTCGGGTATGAAAGCGCGCAAAATCGTACTTAGGTTCATTGTTCATACTGATGGCAATAACCGCACCGATGATTGTAAAATAGGAAATAATAGCTATTTTTTTGTCTTGTTTATCCATGCTTCAAATTTAAGATTACTATGGCTAATGAAAAAAAAGCTTCAAATAATCTTATAGGCTTTTGCTGTTTTTTCAAAAATTATTTTTCTCCTATTGTTCCAATTACAGGTAATTTTTCCTCTTTAAGATTTAGGGCATTTATGATGCCTAGAGCTGCCAAAATCCATGGAATATAACTTAGGTACTCCAATATGCTAACCTTTGTTAGAAATATCAAGATTGAAATCAAAACAGAGAGAATCCAGACTCTTAAAGACTGTCCAACATGGAAATTTACAAACTCATTTCTTTTATCTCCTTGATTGGTGAAAAAAGCAATAGCCAAGCCAATTATGGTAATGTAGCTTACGATGGCCATTGTTTTTCCTGCTTCTTTTATGGATTGATTCATTTTCTTTGAGATTTAAAGTTGTTTAAAAATTGAGCTTTTTCAAAAGTAATCATATTAGTACTTCATTTTGGGCAATGACTCCATAAACTTTTCCTTTAAGTTTTTCTCCTAAAAAAGCACTATTGGTGCTTGTTGTTAAAATATTATCTTTTTTAGTAAATATGTACTCAGGTTCAGGATCAAATAAGGTTAAACAAGCATTTTCTCCCTTGGCTAAATTTGGGGTATTCAAACCGTAGCGTTCTCTACCTTTAGTCAAAAGCGCTATGGTAGTTTCTAAAGTAAATAACTGATTTAGGATTCCGAAAGCACTTTCTAAACCAATAGTACCATAGGCGGCATGATCAAACTCTATTACTTTTTCCTCAACATCCATTGGTGTGTGATCGCTAGTCACAAAGTCTATTACTCCGTCCGAAAGCCCTTGAATTAAAACCTTTATATCCTTTTTGGTACGTAAGGGCGGCATTACTTTAAAGTTGGTATCAAATTCTTCTAAACGTTCATCTGTAAAATATAAATTATGAATAGCAACGCTACAACTTACATCTAAGCCTTTTTTCTTGGCGGCGGCAATTTGTTTTACAGCATTTGCAGTAGAAATAGTGGGAATGTGTAATTTTCCTCCTGTATATTCTAAAATAAATAAATCTCTTGCAATTTGCAATTCTTCAGCAAGTGAAGGAATACCTTTTAAACCTAGTTTTGTTGACGATACTTCTTCATTTACAACTCCTTTCCCCGCAATTTCTGCATCTAACGGAAAGGAATACACCAAGCCGTCAAAACCTTGTGCATATTGTAAAGCTATTTTTAGTAAGTTCGAGTTTTTTATAGGGTTTTTAAAATCACTAAAACCAACAGCTCCTGCATTTTGCATATCGAATAGTTCAGCTAAAGCTTCGCCGTCTGCTTTTACGGTTAAGGTGCCTAAAGGATATAATTTAGTCGCTTTATTTTCTGATTTTTTTGTAAGATAAACAATGTCTGAGCTTGAGTCGGGTAGCGGGTTTGTATTCGGATTGAGAATCAAATCTGTAAAACCACTTTTTCCCGCAGTTAAAAGTCCATTTTCAATTGTTTCTCGCTCTTCGTGCCCTGGCTCTCCAAAAGCAACACTACTATCAAACCATCCGATGGAGACATGTAAATTGTCAAATTGAATTATTTTGGTTTGTTTTTCCACTTCTAATTGGACACCAATAGCTTCAATTTTGCCATTTTTAATAAAAATATCTCTTTTTTTAAGATGAAGTTCGGGCTTCGAAGCATCAACAATAACGGCTGCTTTTAAAAGTATGTTCATTTAAAATATTTTTGAATACCAATTTCAATTAAAGCAAATACTAATGCTAAAATAACAAACCATTTCCAAAGCTCACGTATTAGATCGTCTTTTTGCAAAGTTTCGAACAAATTTGAAATAGAAGCCTGTTTTGAACTCGCTTTAAAATTGTCAATACCTGTAAATTCTAATTTGCTTTCTGTTCTGGGATAATTAAAACTAATATGTTTAAGGATGTTTTCTTTGTTTTTGACTTGGTAATTGCCGTCTTCCTTAGGATTTTCCATAAAACTTAAAACCACTTTGTTTGCATAAGGTTGTTGCTGCGGAATAAACTCAAAATCTTTTTTCGCAATCTTTAAAATAGCATCTTTGGATAATTGAACCGAAATATCTAAGTTATTTTTAGTACCAATAGTATTGTAAAGCTGTTCTTGTCGTA
Source organism: Cellulophaga sp. (assembly GCA_041738035.1). Taxonomy (GTDB): domain Bacteria; phylum Bacteroidota; class Bacteroidia; order Flavobacteriales; family Flavobacteriaceae; genus Cellulophaga. The sequence goes on along the minus strand of JBGSQM010000023.1, from coordinate 4,041 downwards.
AACTTTCCAAGCCCATTTTGTAAAAAGTAGGGACAATTAAAGGAGAATTTTTAAAAGTATTATCGCCATTTAAAGAGGCCGTAAATAGGTAAAATCCTTCTTCACCCGCTAAAAAAGGTTTCCCATCGGCATAAGAAAGTATGTTTGATGCTTTGGTTTTTAGTTGCCAAAAATGTGTTGTTTTGGGATACTGAAAATTAGAAACCTTATTTTCAAAAACATTGGTAAATAAGGGATGGTTAAAATTAATCGCCGTTATTTCTTGGGTGTAGTTATCGCGTTGCGTTAATAGGGTATTGAAATTTCCTAAAAAAGAATTATATGAAGCAATATTGCTGTTTTGACTAGGAATTATGGTAATAGTGCCGTTATTTTTAGAAAACGATAATAAAACTTGTTGCAGCGACTCAGGAATTGTTTCTAAATCATTCAGGATAATTAAATTTTGATTTTCTATCATGCTGTAATTTAAGTTGTTCAGCGTGGTGTTTGTAAAATCAAATTCGTCTTCGGTAAAAATACGTTTCAAAAAATTGGCATCTTCATTACTGATCAATAAAACCTTTATTTTATCTTTTTTATTTAGACTAAAATAAAACTGATTATCATATTCAAGTCCGTTATCAGTCAATGAAATTTTACCTAAAATAGTTTCATTCGTCGGTAAGGAAAAAGCTACTATTGATTTTTTGTTTTTATCAAAAACCGCTGATGTTTTTGCAATAAGCTGATCCTTATTAAAAACTGAAATTGCGGTATTTTCTATATTGTCATTTGAAGATAAGACCGCATTTAATTCCATATTTTGCTCATTTTCTTGGCTCAAGTAAATACTATCAATAGCAATGTTTGAAACTTCGTTTGCTTCTTGTTGAAGGAGATGTATTTGAATATTTGAATTTCCTAACAGCGTATCCTTCTTGTAAACATTTTGAAAATCAGATATCAACACTAAATTTTTAATGGTATTTTCATTTTTACTAAATAACGTAGCCGCTTTCAATTCAATTTTATTCAAGGGAAGTTGCTGAGAAGAAAACGGAATGGTTAAAACCTCATTCTGAATGGTTTTAAAACTAGTATTTGTAAAGGTCTTGTCATTAGTAAAAAGACTTATTTTTTGATCCTTCGGCACATTTTTTAAGAGTTCTTGAACGGCATTTTCAAGCAATGAAGTATTCCCATTTTTAGCCTGCATACTAAAGGAATTGTCTAAATAAATTACCGTTTCTTTTTCTTGTAAAGCTATCTTATTAGCAAAGAAAGGTTGTGCAAAAGCAAGAATTAAAGATGTAAATAATAACAATCTGGTAAACAATAAAAGCCATTTTTTTATAGATTTGCTTTTTTGTGATTCGGCAACCACTTTTTGCAACATTTTAACGTTAGTAAAAGGGGTTTTTTTAAAGCGTCTTAATTGAAAAAGATGAACAATAATAGGAATCAGTAGAAGTAATAAAGCCCAAAGTATTTCTGGATGTTTAAATTGCATTCCTGTAAATTGTTTGGCAAATATAACTAAAAATGTGTCGTGATTTATAATGATTTAATAGGTTTTTAGAGTGATAGAGAAGTTTTTAATTAAACCAAACGGCATACTTTTTTCTTCTTAATTCAAGGGCAAGTTTTTCTTCCATTTCTAAAGCCTCTGCACGCGTGTGCATGATGGGAATATGGTTGTACAAACTAGGGCGTAAATAACTCCCATATTTTTGAACGATAGGAGAAGAAAGTTTATGTCCCTTTTTATTGATATATCCCGTTTTATGCTGTTCAAAGCGCTCTTTTGCAGTTTTTGTCGTCATGCCCACATACAAACATTCTAAAACGCCATTAAACTGTGGGTTCGCTAAACGAAATCTGGTATGGTCCGTATAGACCCGTTTGGATAATTCTATCACATAAACCCGATATTGTTTTTTTGGCATTTTGTTCTTGTGAGTTTAACAGAAGAAGAAATAATCCTTATTGGCCATTTTATGTGTCGATTTTAAGAAGCTAATAATATCTTTTTGTTCATCTTCATTGGCAACGGCAATTATAATTTGAGTGTTTTTTATGGTTTTCAATATTTTATAGGATTGCATTTTCACCCCATAAATATGTTTTCCTATTTTCTTAGGATTATCGCAAACCCAATGAAATTCTGATGGTTGCTCTTGGAGCAATTTGGCGATTGCTTTCCCCTTTTTTCCGGCACCCCAAATCACCAGTTTTTTATTATTTTGATAGTCCAACTTTAAAAAATAATGAAGCTTCAAATCCAAAAAATAATTTTCAGCATAGTGCGCATTTGTACGCGATGTTCGGGTACTATAATCGCGCCATAAATGTAAAACATCGGCACAAGGAATACATTTTAGTTGATTTTCGTAAAACCGAAAAGCCAAATCGTAATCTTCAGGATAGGTATTCGGCTTAAAAGCATGGCACGAATCAAAATCGGACTTATGCACCATCCAGCAAGGCGAAGGAATCACGCATTCTTTGTAAATATTACTATAATTTGTTCCTTTTACGATTAAGGTATTTAGCCATTTTTCGTATTTGGCATACCCATCATTTAAACCATTTTCAGCAAAATAACGCACTTTTCCAACGGCTACATGTCCTTTCCCATATTGCAAAAGTGATTTCAATTGTATTTCTAATCTATTTGGCAACATAATATCATCAGAATCCATGCGAGTAATAAACATTCCTGAGATTTTTGAATACCCAAGTTGTAAGGCTGAAATTATTCCAGCTCCTGAATTATGTAAAACCTTAATTCTCTTATCTTTCGAGGCAAAAGAATTTACCACCTCTAGACTTGTGTCTGTAGAATGGTCATCAACAGCGATAACTTCAAAATTGGCATAGCTTTGTTTTAAAATGGAATCAAAACATTCTTTTAGGTAGTTTTCGGTATTTTTAAAGGGAATGATAATACTCACCAACGGATTTTTCATTCGCAAAATTTCAATTCTCTTTTTTAACTTCTAATGCCTTGTTGATCGCTTCTAAAACCAAAGGCCTCATTACTGGATAACCTGCTTTATTAGGATGTACACCGTCTTCAGAATATTCAATTTTCAATCCTTTTTCAGCATTGACCATAGGCGTGTAGTAGTCTATAAAGATGCAATTATTTTCTTCGGCATAATTTTTTATAAATTCATTCATGGCAATTACTTTGTCTGCTGGGTAAACCTCGGGGCGCCAAGTAAATTTATTAGCAGGTAAAATAGACGATAAAATTACTTTGATGTTATTTGCCTGAGCTAATTGAACCATCGAAATTAAATTATCTTGGATCATTTCTATGGTTGAATCGCCTGTATTGCCAGCAATATCATTAATTCCCGCTAAAAAAACAACTGCCTTTGGCTGTAAAGCGATAACATCGGCTCTAAAACGAACTAACATTTGTGGCGTCGTTTGTCCGCCAATTCCTCTGTTAATAAATGAGTTTTCACTAAAAAGTTCAGGGTCTCCGTAATCAATCCAACCCTGCGTGATAGAATTTCCCATAAAAACCACTCTGTTTTCATTTTCGGCAGGAAGTCCTACTTTTTTATTTGCTTCTCGGAAACGCTCGAAATTAGGCCAATCTTGACTTTGTACTGATGCTGTCATCATAAAAAATAGACTTGAAAGTTTTAGGAATAGGTTTTTCATTTCTTATCCATTTCTTGTTGTTCTGTAGGACTCAAATTTAAATCTTGAATTAGCTTATCTTTTGTAGGTCTTTGCACGGCTAAATAAAACACCAAACAAACAGCAATACTAAAGTAAAGCGTGTAACCATTACCCATGAAAATAAAAAAAGCAAGTAGTGCTGGCCCTTCAATAAAAGCATATTTAACTATGGATGCCATTTGATATTTTGCTAGTTTTGAGGGCAATGGATCCGATTTTTTAATAGTTTCCAATTGCTTTTTAAAGTAGATTTTACTACCAAAATAACCAAACATGGCGGCTATGGGTATAAGATATATAAAAACATCGCCAGTTACCTCAAACTGACCAACAAAACCCACTCCTGAAAAATAACTAATA
>JBGSQM010000134.1:0-4748 GCA_041738035.1 Cellulophaga sp. | reverse complement strand
AGAAAGTACAGCCTGTTTTACAGCAACTGAATCAATTTTAATTGAATTTTTAGTTGTACTTTTTGTTTCCTGGTCTTTTTCGGGATTGGTATTACAAGAAAAAAGAACTGTCGCCAAGGTCAATATTGTAAATAGCTTTTTCATTTTCTTTTATTGTTTTTGTCGTTATATGTGGTCGCAACTGTTCGTTAAGGGACATAGTTTATACAAGTTAAAGATTAGCCTTTACAGTAAATTAGTTTCCAATCTTGTTGCTTGTTCTTCATCTCTAAGATTCTTTTCATCAAAGAAACCTAAAAATACGTCTCTAATAATACTAAATACTTGTAGTATTTCCTAATTTTATTAAAATTAATCAATTAACCTTATTTAGTCCGTGAACGAGTATCAAATTTTCAAGAACATTCAGAAACATATTTCGCTAAGTGATTCTGAAAAGGAACTATTTATTTCTTTATTGATAGAAAAAGAAATTGTTAAAAAAGAAATAGTACTTGAACAGGGTTCTATTAGCAGGAAACTGTATTTTGTTGAATTTGGAAGTTTGAGGGCATTTAATGTTAACACAGAAGGTAAGGAATCCACTATTATGTTCGCTGTTCGAGATTGGTGGATTACTGATATGAACTCTTTTGTTAATCAAAAACCCGCTTTATTATCCATAGAAGCTTTAGAAGTCAGTAGGTTAATAGAATTTGATTATAGTACGTTAGAAGAATTATATAAACGGTTACCAAAATTTGAAAGGTTTTTTAGAATTATTTTTCAGAACGCTTACATTAGAGAACAACTTAGGGTATTAGATAATATTTCTTTTACTACTGAGCAGCGATATATTAGATTCATTCAAAAATACCCTCAAATAGTCCAAAAAGTTACCCAAAAACAAATCGCGTCTTATCTTGGTGTTACCCCTGAATTTTTAAGCTCTATAAAAAAGAAATAAGCTTTTCTTAAACTATCTTAATTTTTAGCTTATAGTTATTTACGTTCTTTACAGAAACTTATATTATGATGATGATTTTAATCGCTGGTCCTTACCGAAGCGGAACAAATAACGACCTAGAACTTATCAAGAAAAATATGGACAGGCTTGAGTCCGTTTCACTCCCGATTTTCCGTAAAGGTCATATTCCTATGATTGGTGAATGGGTGGCAAATCCATTGATTAAACTAGCGGGTTCAAAGGAGGTCGGAGATGAAATATTTGCTGAAATTCAATACCCCACAGCGCATAGATTATTGACTAAATGTGATGCGATTTTGAGAATCGAAGGAGAATCAAAAGGGGCTGACCAAGATGTCAAAATCGGAAAAGAGTTAGGGTTGAAAATTTACTACGATGTAAATCAAATTCCAAATGCAGAATAGTAAAGTTCGGAATCTAAAAACCGAGGTTCTTTCTGATAATTGGTATACCTTGAGAAAAGTCACCTTCGACTATTTAAAAAAGGATGGAAGTTGGGAAACTCAAAGCAGGGAAACCTATGATAGAGGAAATGGTTCAACGGTACTTCTTTATAATAAAGAACGGTCAACTGTAATACTAACAAGACAGTTCCGAATGCCAACTTATGTTAATGGCAATAAAAATGGGATGCTTATAGAAACTTGCGCTGGACTTTTGAGCGAAGAAAATGCGACCGAATGTATTCAGAGGGAAACGCAAGAAGAAACGGGGTATGAAATTGTATCTGTAGAGAAGGTTTTTGAAGCATATATGTCTCCTGGTTCTGTAACTGAAATTGTTTACTTTTTTATTGCTGAATACAAAGATTCAATGAAAATCTCCGAAGGTGGTGGAGCCAAAGATGAACAAGAAGAAATTGAGGTTTTGGAATTTAAAATTGAAGAAGCTGTTAAAATGATTGAAAATGGAGAAATTAAAGATGGAAAAACAATAATGCTATTGCAGCATATTCAATTGAAAGGCATTCTTTAAAATCCCATACTCTATATAAGTCCATAATATCATTTTCGAAGAGTTTAGAAATTCATCCGTAATTTTTCTGATTGAGTGAAGTCCATCCGCAAATTTGCTCAAAAATTCATTTGATTTGAAATTATTAGATTTTCGAGCCTTTCAAGATAAAGGCTTGGCTAGGAGATGTAAAAAGGGATTTTAGGCACAGGCTTTTCTTGCAAAACCTTTTTTTAAATTTAACGATAAAAACTCAAAACAAGGCTTTACGGACTTCAATTTACGCACCTACCATTCGGCAGGCACAAAGTCCGTATTGCCTATAGCCATTATTATCTTCTGTATTTTCTGTTCTCAAATGTCCAGAAAAAATCTTACTTTAGTTTTGGAGGTCCCACCAATTTTTCGATAAAAATCTATTGCTTTCTTATTAAAGATAGGTGTCTGCCATTGTATCATATTACAATTTTCTGCTTTTGCATATTCCTTGACCTTTTCCATTAGACTTGATCCTATACCTACTCCTCTAGCATTAGCTTTTAGGTATAGGCAATCAAGATAGATGTAAAAATCGGCGTCCCAAGTTGAGAACTGTTTCATAAAAGTAGCATAACCAATAATCAAATTTTCTTGTGTAACAACCAAACATTTTAAACTAGGGTTTTGACCAAAAATGAACTCGAACAATAATTCCGCTTTATTCCTGTGTTCATATACCGTTTGTTCGTATTCAGCGTGTTCATTACATAATTCGATAATTTGCGATAAGTCTTTTTTTTCTGCAAATCTAATGTCCATTCTAAGGGGTTTTTAACAGGCACATTCCATTTTTGCTCCTTTCGTTGGGTTCGTGCCCTCGGTTGCATAACCATCTAATTTCCACCATTCTATTCCGCCCATCAGTTCTTTTACCTTAAAGCCAAGTTTGGTCATATTCAACGCCCCTTTTGTTGAGGCATTACAACCGATTCCGTCGCAGTAGCAAACGTAGGTTTTTGATTTGTCCAAGTGCTTTGTGCTTTCTGCGGTCATCTCCCTATGCGGAATGTTAATCGCTGTTGGAATATGTTCTTTATCAAAACCGAAAGTTTTTCGGGCATCTAAAACTACTATGTTTTGGTTGTTTTCCAAAGCTTCCCATAAATCCGATGGGTCCATTTCGTAAGCAAGTTTGTTCTCGTAAAATTCAATTTGTTTATGCATAATTTATAAGTTTTTGTTTCGCCAAAATTAGTTCTGTCTAAACCCTATTTTCAAACATTGAATTTGAAGTTTTTGATTCGAAGGCTGAAAATATCTCAATTATGATATCTCGACAAATTGTTAACTTTGATCCTTATGGAAATCAAATATTTTAGGTTAATAAAAACAATCGTAGACGAAGGTAGTATTGCCAATTCTGCCGAAAAATTGTTTTTAACACAATCAGCTTTAAGTCATCAATTAAGGGAACTAGAAGAACGTTTAGGGTTCAAGGTCTTTCATAGAACACGCAATAAATGGCAATTGACCGATGAAGGTGGGGAACTTTATAAATTAGGGAACTTTATTCTTGAAAGTATCGAAAAGGGTTTTCAGAGCATTGAACAGTTACGAACTGGTTCTGTTGGCACTATTAAAGTAAGTACTGAATATTACAGTTTTATCAAGGTCTGTCTGCTTTCATTCAAAAAATGGGGCTTTTATACCCAGAAATAGAAGTTGATTTAATTCTTGAAGCTACGCATCAACCCATTTCGAAGATTTTGTCTAATGATATTGATATTACAATAGTTACCTCAAAACCCACAAATGAAATTTTGACCAGTATCGAAATTTATGAAGATGAGATTTTTGCGATTATGCATAATGAAAGTCTGTTGAATAAGGTTGATTTTTTAGATTCAAATGATTTTTCTGATGCACATTTGATAATCCATTCTTTTCCGTTGGAAACGGTCTCGGTATATGAGCAATTTTTGAAACCTAATAAAATTACTCCACTTAAGATTTCCGCTATTCCGCTTACTGAGGTTGCTTTGGAAATGGTCGATGCCAATATGGGAATAATGTGTATGCCCAAATGGGCGTTAAAATCCTTTAAGTTGTCTGAGGATTTGATTTTCAAGAGAATTGGTAAAAATGGATTGAAAAGAACGCATTATTTAGTCTTTCGTAAAGCCGATAAAGTCAAAAAGTATGTCAATGATTTCATTTCCAATTTTGAAGAGGATTTTTCTAAAGAATAATTTTTTTTTGGCTATTCGTTTAGGCTTTGTATATAAAAAGTAAGCAGTTAAGAAGCACTAAACTTTGGGTTAAGCTCAAAGTTTGATAAGAGCCAGAAACCTTGAATTTAGCACTAATTCGCCTATTTTGATATACCTTGTGTGCCCAGCATGGGGATCTTTTACTTTACCGAAAGGTAAATAATTAATCTAGAGGGTGCAAGTCCCCTATGGGCGGAGGTAACGCTTCGAACCATTAGTAAGTCGCAAGGGTGATAACCTCGAGGTTATATCTGAAGGAAGCTAGACTACAAAACTTGGTACTGACCCTTCGGCTACGCTCAGGATAGACCAAGCAGAAACCGTCTATAGAGGTATAGTTTGGGTAAGCAAGTACACTTCGGCAAGCTCAGTGTATCGCATCATTGTAACGCCCAAAAGAGTAACAAAAGGGTAAGTATTTAGATACGGCAGCGATTGAGTGAAAGTAGATGCCATTACCCCGCAAAAAATCGGGGCAGGCTCTGGGGATGTCTCCTTAAACACGAGTTGGTAAAACGGAGAAGTCAGCAGAGGTCACATTACTTGCAGGAAACGAGCCATAAATATATATTATGGAG
>JBGSQM010000093.1:0-99918 GCA_041738035.1 Cellulophaga sp. | reverse complement strand
TAAAATGAAAAAACACTTTTTCTTATTTTTACTTTTTCTTTTTTCTTTTCCTTTATTATTTGGCCAACGAACCATAGAAAAAACGCTAGAAAAATTAAATAAAAACAGCATTCCTTATATCAGCGTTGAAGCCTTAATATCAGAAAAAAATACCATTGTGCTAGATACCAGGGAAGAAAAAGAATTTAACGTAAGTCATCTTAAAAACGCAATTTGGGTTGGCTACCATAATTTTAATTTGGATGCTTTAGTCATAGAAAATAAAAACACGCCTATTGTTGTTTACTGCTCTATTGGCGTGCGTTCTGAAGATATTGGTGAAAAATTACTGGCTAATGGATTTACAAATGTCAAAAACTTATATGGCGGCATTTTTAAATGGGTTGAAAATGACTACCCTATTTTTGATGCTGAGGGCAATAGCACAAATAGAGTGTACACATTTACAAAGTACTGGGGTAAATTGTTAACCAAAGGAGAAAAAGTTAACCATTAAAACAATTTTGCTGTGTCATCTAAAAATTTACTCCTTATTTTTACCAGAAACCCTCAACTTGGCAAATGTAAAACCAGATTAGCCGCGACTGTTGGTAACCAAACCGGTTTGGATATTTATAAGTTTTTACTAAACCATACTGTAAGTATTACAAAAAACTTAAACACCACTAAAACTGTTTATTATTCTGATACTATTTGGGAAAATGATATTTGGGATACACCTATTTTTACGAAAAAACTTCAAAATGGAAGCGATTTAGGGGACCGAATGCAGCGCGCTTTTCAAGAAGGGTTTGAAGAAGGATTTGAAAGAATTATCGTTATTGGTAGCGATATGTATGATTTATCACAGACAGACTTAGAAACTGCTTTTTATCAATTAGATAATGCTGATATAGTTATTGGTCCAGCCGAAGATGGTGGTTATTACTTATTAGGAATGAAATATTTAGAACCTAATGTTTTTAAAGATAAGGCATGGGGAACAAATACGGTATTACAAGACACCTTAACCGATTTGCAACATAAAAAAATAACTCTTTTAGAGCGCAGGAATGATGTTGATATTTATGATGACATTAAAGATATTGTTGCATTTAAACCCTTTTTAAAAAACTATAAAAAATGACTAAAAAACAATTAGAAGAATCTACCGAATATCTAAAAAATAAAGGTTTTGACGCCCCTGAAATTGGCATTGTGTTAGGAACCGGATTGGGACGATTGGTAGATGAACTTGAAAATACTATTGAGGCGCACTATAATCACATTCCTTTTTTTCCTTTAGCCACCGTAGAATTTCACAGTGGAAAACTTATTTATGGCACGTTCCAGAAGAAAAAGGTGGTGGTCATGCAAGGTAGGTTTCATAGGTATGAGGGCTATGATTTGATAGATGTTACCTACCCTATTCGAGTAATGCACCAATTGGGGATTAAAAAATTATTAATTTCCAATGCTTCTGGCGCCATCAATTTAAGTATGAAAAAGGGCGATATGATGCTCATTGAAGATCATATTAATCTACAAGGCAGTTCTCCCTTGGCTTTTAAAAATGTAAGCGAGTTTGGATCAAGATTTACAGATATGAGTAATCCTTATGATACAAATATGCGTGAAAAACTCATAGCTATCGCTCAAAAAGAAAATATTACGCTTAAACAAGGAGTCTATGTTTCTGTAGTTGGTCCGCAATTAGAAACAAGGGCAGAATACCGAATGTTAAAACTTCTAGGTGCTGATGCTGTCGGGATGAGCACGGTTCCTGAAATAATTGTTGCTAATCATTTAGACCTGCCCGTTATCGCCATTTCTGTGATAACCGATGAATGTGACCCAGATAATTTAAAACCGGTAAATGTTCAAGAAATTATTGCGGTCGCCGAAAAAACGGAACCAAAAATGGTTAAGCTTTTTAGAGAATTATTAAAACAGTTGTAAGGTTTTAAAAAATGTAGCTACTTACTAGTGCTATGTTAAGCCTGTTTTGGCAATCCCAACCCTTGTTCTTTTTCAGCAGTCCTGCGTTAAAAAATGATTCCGTAACTTCGGTTATGCACTAATTTTTTGCCTTGACTTGGCAAAAAATAAGGGTGGCTTAACCAGCGCAACAAACTTAACACAACACTAAGCAGTAAAAAATTATGAAGCTATTTTTTTTAAATTTATCGATAGTGCTAATTTTTACTTTTTCATCAAAAGGAGAATCTAAAGTTTCTTTTGATGCAAATGATCTTGCTTTTACTGTCGCCTTAGATCATTCTGAATGGGATCAACTTTTAAAAAAATATGTTGACACTAATGGAAATGTAAATTACCAGGCTTTCAAAAAAGACGAAAAAGCACTTGATACTTATTTAAAAAGCTTAGCAAATCATGAACCATTAAGTGATTCAAATTCATCTGAAAAACTAGCTTATTTCATCAATCTTTACAATGCCGCAACAGTAAAGTTAATTTTAGATAACTATCCTTTGGAAAGCATCAAAGACTTAAAAAATCCTTGGGATATCACATGGATTAAGGTAGGAAAAAAAACCTATTCTTTAGGCGATATAGAACATAAAATATTGCGGAAAATGAACGAACCTCGTATTCATTTTGCCATTAACTGCGCTTCTTATTCTTGTCCGAAGTTACTGAACGAAGCATTTTTAGCATCAAAACTAGAGACTCAGCTTCAAAAAGTTACATCAGATTTTATAAATGATACCAAACGGAATTTAATTAGTTCTGAAAAGATTGAAATTTCCTCTTTATTTAAATGGTTTAAAAGCGACTTTACAACAAAAACCTCCTTAATAAAATACATACAAAACTACAGTAAGATCAGCATTAAGGCTGGTGCAAAAGTAAACTTCATGAACTACGATTGGCGTTTAAATGAAACAGAATAAACATAATATTAGCATTATTATTCCTGTTTTAAACGAGGCGGATTGCATTGGCAAATTGCTTGAGTATTTAAAACAAAATTACACTTCAAACTACATAGAAGAAATTATCATTGTTGATGGAGGAAGTACAGATGCTACAATTTCAATAGCTTCGACACATGGGGCAACAGTAATCACTTCAGGAAAGGGTAGGGCAAAACAGTTAAACCGAGGTGCTGCTTGCGCTAAAAGTTCTATTTTATATTTCTTACATGTGGACACGTTTCCACCAAAAAATTTTGAAAATAGTATAATCAATGCTGTTGAAAAAGGCAATCAAGTAGGTTGTTTTCAAATGAAGTTTGATAGCGATAGTCGGTTTTTAAAGTTTTTTGCTTGGTTTTCAAGATGGAATTACAAAATATGCCGCGGTGGTGATCAGTCGCTTTTTATTACCAAAGACTTATTTTTAAAAACAAAGGGTTTTAACGAGCAATATATGATTTATGAGGATAACGAATTTATAAGCAGACTGTATAAAACTGCTCATTTCACAGTATTACCACTCCATGTAAAAACCTCAGCTAGAAAATATGAAGAAAAAGGCAAAATCCGACTACAATTCCATTTCGGCGTTATTCATCTTAAAAAGTATTTGGGAGCCAGTCCTGAAAAATTATACGATTATTACAAGCGAAACATCGCCGTTTAATTGATATTTAAAATCACACCTAGGATTGTCATAATTTCTCCCAAACCAGACCCCAAATATTTTATAAATTCCCAGTTTTCAAAAACTGCCAAGGCCTATAATTATAAATGAATTAAAAGCCTCAGGCATACTGATTTCCTTATCTCAGCTCATAATCCAATATGGCACCCTCACTTATCCATTTTGCTAGAGCTTGTCTGTTTTCAGGGTCTAATATTCTCCGCTGATCTTGAATATTGGTAATATTTCCAATTTCTATAAAGGTCATAGGTGGATGGGTTTTACGTACCAAATAGAGTGAAGTCCTGTCTTCAAAAGTACCAGAATAGGTCCTGTTAGGTTGGTATTTTTTATATTTCGCTTCAAAAGTTTTATGAATACTTTCGGCTAATCTTTTGCCGTTGGTACTTTTTTCGTGATGGTAAAAAAATACATCAATATTTTGCCCTTTACTTCTGCTGTCCACATGGGTAACAATTAAACGCTGGTATTTGCCTTTGTTTTGTTTGTACAATTCGTTTACCGCATCTACCCTCTGTTTTAGGCGTGCTACTTGATTTAGTGGAATTTCTAAATTAGGATATACCACTTCATCACGATCCATAGCCAATATTCGTTCGTCTCGGATACCATCATCTGGATCACGAACAATCACATAAACTGTTGCGCCGTGAGCAATTAATTCTCGCGCTAAACGCAAAGTAACATCATAAGCATATTCGTCCTCAGAAATAGCAGTATTTAAGTGGGTCGTCATTGCACCAGGATCTGGTCCGCCGTGCCCCGAGATTAAATAATAAACAACTCCTTGCAGCTTATTACTTTGAGACGTAACCTCCGCATATTTTTTACCGAAGATTTCATAGGTAAGCCCTTTTACAGATTTTGTTTCTGTGGTAACTTTTTGAACGTCACTTTTGAGTTTTACAGGCACCTTGTAGGCTCTACCTTCAAACAAATGAATACTATCACGAAGGTTATGACTATTTAGAGCCACAAATTCATCATAAATATCATAAGGATTTGCCCCTTGCTTTCTGAGTAATGACAAAATACCATCTCCCTTTCCTGCAACTACGGTTTTCAGTGAATCTTGACCAATTACCAGCGTAACATTAATGCTTACTGCTATTAAAATTAAACTATTTTTAAAACTAACCATTTGCATTCTATTCTCTTCTAAAAATATTTAATATGCTAATCTTCTATGATAATATTACTGTAATCGACTTTTATACCTGTCGTAATTAAATTAATAAAATAATTTTTTTCTACGTCAGCTAAAGCACCATTAGTTTTGGTTTTAACTTCACTTTCCACTTTTATATAGGTCATAGCTGGCATGGCATTATTTGCAATAAAAAAATTAATTTTATCCCTAAAAAAATCGTTTTGATTTAAAATTTTAAGCGTCATTTGTTTTTCTTTAAATAGATTTTCAAAACTATGGGCAAAATTTTTCCCTTCTTGACTGGTGATGTTGTGTGCTATAGAAACAGAGACATTTTTACTAAAATCACCACCATCAACATCTAAAACTAATAAACGTTGGTGGGCTCCTCTATGTTTAAAAAAACGCTTATTAATAGCATCTATATAATTCCCTAATTTTGGGGTGTTCTCTAAATTATACTCGAATAAAAAAACTTTAGATCCGTGTTCTATAAGTTCCTTAGCCATAGCTAACGCAAAATCTTTCCGAAGTCTATTATTTGTGTCTAAAACTTGAAAACCATTTACTTTAAAGGTATCTAAAAGCAAATAGTAAACCGTGTTTTTTAAGGTACTGTCCTTTTTTTCTAAAATGATTGAGGCAACATCAAAAATGGGTTTTTCGGTATCCTCAGATAAATTTATAATTCTACCCAAATTTCTATAGGAATACTCACTATTGGGAATTTTATAGGTTTTCCCCAATTTTAGCAGACTTCCATTGCTTACCTGATCTTCATTTAAGTCGATAAATTTTTGGTAATAAGTAGTAATGTCCAACCCTTCGCGCCTGAGCACTGATATAATGCCATCGCCTTCCTTAGCTATTAAAGTTGGTAATGAGTCCTGAGATAAGACTATTTGGAAAATAGCAGGTATAAATAAAGAGAAGAATAGCAAATTAAAGTTCTTCTTAAAAATCATGGTGGCGTTCTTTTAACAAAGATTACTAAAAATACTGTCCAATTCCAAATACAAGCCCTTTTGAGGCATCTTTTGTAATACCATGACCATAATCTATTCTAAAAACAGCATTAAAAATTTTCTTATGCATAAATCTAAGTCCTACTCCTGGATAAATTCTTAAGTTTTCTGATGCTACGAAATCACTAAAATCTCCTCCTGGATTTCTCCAAGAACCTCCATCAATAAATACATTACTTTGTAAAACAAACCAATCCTTATCGATAATTGTGTGTCTGTATTCTGTATTTAATACTATGGCACCTGTTCCTCGATCTATAATATTACCTACTCCTCTAATATTTAGGTTATTGTCCAATGTAAATGGTGCAAACGGACTATCCACATTTGTTGCTAAACCAAGCCTAAGCCTGTTGGCCCAGTTTCCTTTTTCACCAATACGTTGATAAAAGAGAAAATCATTAAAACCAATCCAAAAATTAGGAAGAACCGCATCCGTGCTCTGAACTATTTGTAAGTTTAAACTACTACGAAAACCATTAAGGTATTGATAATTATAATTAATATTTTCGTAATTATAAATTAATTTCCCTAAATACTTATCAATATTTAAGCTTGTTGGCACATTATCGCTAGTAAAGCCAGAAACATATTGATAATCTTCGGTAAAGAAATTAACTCCTAATTCTATCCTATGTTTAGCATTAAATTCATACAAACCTAGAACTTCGGTTCCTTTATTATTATACTTGTAATCTGCAGTTGCTGGACTAAAAAAAACAGGCTCTAAAGTTGATAAATCATAATAATTAACCGCTAATCCTAGTTTTCTACTAAATAAATAAGGTGCTCGAATACTGATGCCGTAGGAATTAAAAATATTAAATTGATAAAACCCACCTAAAGTTATATTTTGTCCTAATAAATTAAATTCTTGTAGCCCAATCCTAAAAGCAAAATCATCATTAGGAGAGCTAAAAAGATTAGCAAAAGGTATTAAGGTAAAATTTTCTTCTATGGTAAAAATTACTTTTACCGTTGTATCATTCACCACATCAACTTTAAAAAAGGCATTGGCAACTGGAGGCAATCGTTTTAAATGTATAATATCTGATTCTATTTTAGTGGAGTCTAAAACTGATCCTTTTTCTGTAGTAATGATTTTTGTTAGTAATGAGGTTTTAATGCGTTTTGTTCCTTCAAAAGTAATAGCAATTATCTTTTTTTCTTGAGCACTACCTATGGTAAGGAAAGTAAGAAGTAAAAAAAATACACTTTTTTTCATTTTATTTTTGATCAAAAACTGATACTACGTAAGATATTATGAAAAAAATCGCAAACAATTAATTATCTATAGTAAACGACTTTTCTGCAAACAAATTTACCCAATTATCTTCACTTACAGACATTAAAGTAAAGTGGTAAGTGGTATTTTTTTGAAGTTCAGGTGGAGTAGCTGTAGTAATATTAAGCACTACATTATCTAGCTTGTAATACTGAAATTGTTTCTCAAAGGTGTAAGTACCTGATAATAAATTATTATTAGCATCTGAAATTACTTGAAAATATATTTTAGTATCCTCATAGAAACCATCTTGCCATGAAAACTTAGGCATTTTATTTGTTGAGTTTATAGAAACTTTTTCTGGTAAGTATTCTGTTGGTTTTGTCAGTTGTTTTAAACGTATGGGATTAGATAAATGAATTTTATTATCCTCCCTAAAACTTACAATGACCCACTTTTCAGTAAGCTGCGAATCTACTTCAAACTTATTTAAGTATCCATTAAAAACAGGCAATAACTTAGGCTTAAGCTCTATATAATTTTTAAAATTATTTTTATCGACTGTGGCATTTTCAGTTTCAAAATAGCGTATATCGGTAGCTCCCGCTCTTAAATATAAAAAAACGCTAATGGATGCTTCTTTTTCTATTTTTGCAGCACATGCAATAACATTATCCAAAACGACATCAGAATTTTTGATGATTTGTTCTAAGGTAATAGAAGATTCCTCTTTATCATTTGAACATCCTACAATAACTAATACAAAAAATATTATAAGGCTATTTTTCAAATTTATATTGTGCATAATAGTGCTTAATTATTTCTCCTGCTGGTTTATTTTGTGGCGTAAATCGATTGTCATTAATTCCTCCAGATTTTTTATGATCTATAAACCATTTCCAAACGTAACCGCCTGCGAACCAATCTTGAGACCAAAACTCTTCTATAATTGCCGTAGTAGCTACGACTTGTGTTTCTAAATTTACCTTATCCTCATTACGATCTGCCAACCAGGGTTTTTTAGCCGTAAAATCCATACTCCTATAACCATACTCTGTAAACAAAATAGGCTTTTTATTATTTTCCGAAATTTTAGACATTTCAGTTTTCCATTTTTGCCAACCCATTTTTAAATTTTCCAAAGTAGGTGATTGTTCTTCTGATAATGGAAAATAGGCATCTACTCCAATATAATCTAATTGTTCCCAAAATGGCGTTCTAGTATATTCGTCCCAATTAGCGGCATAGGTTAATCTGCCTTTGTAAATTGTTTTTATTTCTTGTATTAGTGTGTTCCAAAATTGTGGCCTGCTTGCCACAAATTGTTCTAACTCTGTACCTATACAAAATACTTCGACCTTAGTTTCCTCCGCTAATTCTGCATAGGTAATGATAAATTTTTGGTAAGAGTTTTCAAGTGTTTTCCAATCTTCCTCGGTATCCATCTTCAAATTTCCTGTGAACTCGCCACGCCAAATCCAAATTTGGGGTTTTAACATTACTCCTATACCATTATTATGTAGCATATCGATGTACTGCTTAGCCCCTTTTTTTGTTTCTCCAAACCATTGCCGATCGGTATCAAAAATTATTTCTGGAGAATTTAAGTCCCTAATAAAACCAAATGGCATTACTGCTGCATGGTTTGCGTTTAAATTAACTACTTCTTGTACGTGTTCCTGCGCTACTTCTTCTCTAGAAGCTACAAAACTTACCCCGTTAATTTTTTTTTCTTGGCTTGAACAAGATAGTTGAATGCAAACCAAAAATAAAAAGCCTAATTTTTTCATCATAACATATTTACAACTCAAAAATAGGCTTTTCTGCCTTACATTTTAAAAAATACCTCTTATGCCAAAATTAAAAGTTTCCCCTAATCCTGTATTATTTCCCCGAACAAAATTGGTGTAAAGTAATTCTAAATTTAAGGCTTTTGTTAATTGGTATTTTGCCCCACCACCTAATGCTGTAAAATCTTGTGTAAAATTATTTCCCAAATCTATTCGCTGGGAATGTTGTGCTAAAACTAAAACTGTAAATTTAGAACTAGGAAAATAACTTAAAAAAATACCAGGGTTAAGGTTTAAACTATTATTCGCAAAACTTTTTTCGCCGTCGCCTAAATTTAGCTCTGTTGTTAATTCTGAAAAAAGTTGCCAATCTCCCCCTGCAAAAGTATAATCATAAAACAAACGATTTTGCCAAACATAGCCGTTCTGTTCCAGAAAAACACCATTATTATTATTTACAGGCAGAAAATCTTCGGTCTCATTATCAATTAAAGGAATAAAAATGGAACTCTGAATACTAAAATTACTAATGGAAGGAAATGGAACAAACTTTATGGAAGGGGCTATCGCCGTTAATCCCGATCTCGCTGTGCCTGTTTCACCATCAAAATTAAAAACTTCTAAAGCACCTCTATTAGCTACTACATTAGAACGAACCCTTGCAATGAGCCCTAAATTTAACCTTTTATTGTCGCCCACTCCTGTGTAAAACTCAAAAGTAGATGTAAAAAATGTCTGTCTTGGTATGTTACCTTCTACAAAAGTACTTTTAGTTTCGGTATATAAATTATTAAACCACTTTAAATCTACTTGTCCCTTCCCAATTAATTTAGAGGGGGTATATTCTTGAATATTACTTTTTTCTGGTTCGTCTTGTGCGTAACTAAAAGTGATTAAAAAAAAGATGATTAGCGTAATTAGGTTGATTTTATTTTTCATAATAGTTATGGATTATTTTTTTGTTTCGTTTAGAGTCCAATCGTACGCATAAAAACTAATTTTAGCGTTTTTAGGAAGTTTTTCTGTTTTATATTGATTAATATAGTCTGTTATCGATTTGCCATCTTGCGTAAAATCGGAAATATACCATTCAAAAAGCTGAGATATTTCTACTTTGTTTTTATTCACTTTGATAAACTGTGGGTCATTTTATGCTCTTTTGGTTTGTAATGCCAATTGATTTTCCAATGTTGGTGGCAAATAGGCTTCGTTAATAATGGGCGGACAACCTAAACCTGCGCAAACTAATACAAAATGAAAACGTGCTTCTTTCGGAAAAACAGCTCTTAACATTTTGTGTTCTATATCATTTAAAGTGATACTTTCCCCACCCACATTGTACTTTATCTTATCAAAAAAACCAGCTTTATCTAATGGCGATTTTATAGGGTAATTTGAAACTATACCGTTGATTACAGAAATATTGTAGGCATTAATCCAGAAAGATTGGTATTCCGCTACATTTTCTTTGGAAACCGATACTGTAGTCATCAGTTCCATAAGTACTGCTAAATCTTTTTTATCATTTTTTATTTCTTGATACGCTACCCTACCCTCTTTTACATAGGTTTTAAAAAAAGTATCCGCTTTATCAAAAAATGCTGTTGTAGTCTGCGAGAATCCAAGCACGCTATTAAAAACTAAAACCGTTAAAAAAAGTATTTTTTTCATAATGTAAATGTTATTTATGGTACTTTGGTCGATGAGCTGAAAGGGAACTAACAATTTTTTTACCTAAAGTTATTTATTTTCTAAAGCAAAAGGAATAAAAAAGTATCACAATTTTATAACAGAATTTTTTTTTATTTTTTTGTTAAGTCTTTACACCTATTTACGACAGAACTGATACAACCAACTAAAAATGGAAAACATTGTCATTATCGGAAATGGAATAGCAGGCGTTACTGCCGCTAGGCATATTCGGAAAATGTCCGACAAAAAAATAACCATCATCTCTGCGGAGAGCGATTATTTTTTCTCAAGAACAGCGCTCATGTATGTGTACATGGGGCAAATGAAATTTGAACATACCCAACCCTACGAAAATTGGTTTTGGAAAAAAAATAGGATAGATTTAGTGAAAGGGTTTGTCGAAAAAGTGGAACATCAAAATAAAAAACTTCATTTAAAAAACGGCAGTACCATTATTTATGACCAACTAATAATAGCTACAGGTTCAAAACCAAATAAGTTTGGATGGCCTGGACAAGAATTGCAAGGCGTTCAAGGTTTATATTCCAAACAAGATTTGGAACTACTAGAGAAAAACGCTCCGAATAATCAGGTCTGTAAAAGAGCCGTAATTGTGGGTGGCGGATTAATTGGGATTGAAATGGCTGAAATGCTTCGCACTAGAAAAATACCAGTAACCTTTTTAGTTCGTGAAGATAGTTTTTGGAATGCCGTTTTACCCTCCGGAGAATCTGCTCTAATCAACGAACACATTTTAGAACACCATATAGATTTACGCTTAGCTACTAATTTAGAAGAAATAATATCCGATGAAAACGGAAATGCCAAAGCCGTAAGAACAGATAAAGGCGATGTCATTGAGTGTTCTGTTGTAGGGCTAACGGCGGGCGTAACACCTAACATAGATTTTTTGAAAGATTCGGGAATAGATTTAGGTCGTGGTGTTAAAGTAAATCGGTTTTTAGAAACTAACATATCTAATATTTATGCGATTGGCGATTGTGCCGAGCAGCAGGAAGCAATAGGAAACAGAAGACCTATTGAGGCCGTATGGTACACCGGTAGAATGATGGGCGAAGCTTTAGCGCAAACCATTTGTGGTAATAAAATAGAATACCATCCTGGCCACTGGTTTAATTCTGCCAAGTTTTTTGATATAGAATACCAAACCTATGGTTGGGTATTTAGTGAAAAAAATAAAAAAGAAACTGAAAAGCATTTTCATTGGCGTCATACCAAAGAAAATATTTGTATCACAATCGCCCACCATGCTACAACAAACGAATTTTTAGGGATTAATACTTTTGGTATTCGTATGCGTCACGAAATATTTGACCGATGGTTAACGGCAAAAAAAGACGTTTTCTATGTCATTGAATATTTAAAAGACGCCAATTTTGATCCAGAGTTTTATGCTTCTTATGAAGACCAAATTATCCAAAAATTCAACTCCGAATTTGGAACTCAAATAAAGGCCCGAAAAAAAAGTTGGAAACGAATTTTTTCTGGTAGTTAATGGTTGACCGTTGTCAGTTGATGGGTTTTCTAGTGAGATTACGCACAACCAAAAACACTCAACCAACAACAAACAACCGATTACGAACAACGAACACCTATTTCTATGAAAACAATACAAAATATAGGCATAACTTTCTTTATCATAGGTTTGGCCATTTTCACTTCACTACCTTTTTTAGGTACTTTTAAGCTCGACCAAACCTCATTTGAGCAATTAATAGCCAACCAAGGTATTAAAAGTGAAATTTTTAGTGACAATTTAAAAAGCAAGTTGGTCGATAAAGAATTTAAAGGCATACAATCTTTAGCGCCGATTGTAAAAGAAGCTATTGACAATGCTAATGAAATACACGACAAAAATAAAGAATGGGGTAAAAAAGTATATGCCGGTAGTGGCGATTTGGCTACCGCCATTCGTAAAACTTCGGCCTACGGTTTTATTCCTGAAAATAAAGGTTTGTTATGGTTTTTAACTTTTGGTTTGGGTATTATTGGTGCACTTATGTTTATTATTCCTCAAGTAGTTACTTTGGGTAAAAAAGGAATCAAAAACGATCATATTTACCACCAAAGTTCAACCAATAGGGGATGGATAGCTTGGCTTGTTTTTATTTTTCTGGTAAGTTTTTATTTGGTACTTTATTTTGAAGCTGAATACGCTGTTAATTGGACTTTTCTCGTGGATCCAATAAGTGAAGCATTAAGTGGTAATCCTGCAGGGCAATGGTTCGTTTATGGTTTTATGTATTGTGTGGTAATGACGGTTATGGCAATTCGTATGTACATTAAATACCGCCATAATGTGTATCAAACGGTTCGTACCACGTCTGTTCTATTCTTTCAGATTGTATTTGCATTTTTAATTCCTGAAATTATGGTGCGTTTACAATTATCGTATTCAAAAGGCTACGATTTTAAAAATGCTTTTCCTTTAGATTATGATTTCTTTTTTAGTTGGAATTTAAATGAGTTAATTGCTAGTGGTGGTTTAGGAATGTTTATTCTGGTTTGGGGAATCGTTTTAACGCTATTAATTGTACCAATAATGGTCTATTTTTTTGGCAAAAGATGGTATTGTTCTTGGGTTTGCGGTTGTGGTGGTTTAGCCGAAACCTTGGGCGATCCGTACCGCCAACATTCTAGCAAATCATTATTTTCTTGGAAAGTAGAACGTTGGTTGGTACACGGTGTCTTGGTTTTTGCTGTGGTGATGACTGGTTTTACCCTTTATGGTTTTTTTGCGGAAACAGGTACAGTTTTAGGTATAAAAGTACAAAGTATTATGAATACTTATAGTTTTTTAATCGGTGCTATTTTTGCAGGGGTTATCGGGACTGGCTTCTATCCTATTTTCGGAAACAGAGTTTGGTGCAGGTTCGGTTGCCCTTTAGCTGCTTATTTAGGTTTTGTGCAGCGTTTTAAATCTCGTTTTAGGATAACAACCAACGGCGGACAATGTATATCATGTGGCAATTGCTCTACCTATTGCGAAATGGGTATCGATGTTAGAGCCTATGCCCAAAAAGGCGAAAATATTGTGCGTTCTAGTTGCGTGGGTTGCGGTATTTGTTCTGCCGTTTGCCCACGTGGGGTTTTAAAATTAGAAAACGGCCCTGAAGAAGGGAGAATTAATCCAAATGAAATTTTATTAGGTAACGATGTTGACTTAATGACTTTAGTCAATAAAAAATAAGATTGATTAAAAAATCAAATTGTAATTTTGCTGTTTTGATATGAAATTTTTATTTAAAAAAGACTGACCAAAAATTTAATGACCAATATAAACGTAATTATTCCCGCCTATAACGAGGCAGATTCTATAGCTCAGGTCATCTCCGAAATTCCTAGTATTGTTTCTGAAATTATAGTCGTCAACAACAACTCAACCGATAAAACCGCAGAAAATGCTAAAAAAGCAGGGGCTACTGTTTTAACCGAAAACCAAAAGGGATATGGTTATGCGTGTTTGGCCGGAATTAATTATATCCAACAAAAGTCTAAACAACCCGATATTATCGTATTTATGGACGGAGATTACTCTGATTATCCAGAAGAACTTTCCAAACTAATTGCACCCATCATAGATAATGGTATAGATTTAGTTATTGGAGCGAGAATAGAAAATTTAAGAGAAGAAGGTGCTATGACGCCGCAGCAAATTTTCGGAAATTGGCTAGCAACTTCTTTAATGAAACTATTTTTTAAGGCTAATTTTACGGATTTAGGACCTTTTAGAGCTATTAAGTACGACACTTTAATAGCGCTTAACATGGAAGACAAAACCTACGGATGGACAGTAGAGATGCAATTAAAGGTATTAAAAAGGAAGTTTACATATACCGAAGTACCAGTACGTTATAAAAAAAGAATTGGCATATCAAAAGTGTCAGGTACGGTAAAAGGTAGTATATTTGCAGGCGTTAAAATCTTAAGTTGGATTTTTAAATATAGTATAAAATAAAATGGCCCTAACAATCACTTACATCATCATCGCTATTTATAGCCTTGCATTAGTTTTAATTTTCTTCTACAGTTTAGCCCAGTTGAACCTGTTGATCAACTATTTAGGCTACAAAAGAAGAAACGAAATTGCCCCAAAATTTAACCTTTTAGACCCCAAAGAAATCCCTTATGTAACCATTCAACTTCCTGTGTATAATGAGGAGTATGTAATGGATCGATTATTAGAAAATATTGCCAAATTAGAATACCCTTCCAGTAAATTAGAAATACAGGTACTAGACGACTCTACCGATGAGTCTGTTGAAGCCACTGCTATTCACATTAAAAAATTACAAGAAACAGGTTTAGATATTACCCACATCCGTAGAACTAACCGTCAAGGATATAAAGCAGGAGCTTTAAAAGAAGGCTTAGAAGTCGCAAAAGGCGAGTTTATTGCCATTTTTGATGCTGATTTCTTGCCTGCCTCAGACTGGTTGAAAAAAACTGTTATCTATTTTAAAGATAAAGAAATTGGCGTAGTACAAACCCGTTGGGGTCATATCAATAGAGATTACTCCACCCTAACACGTATTCAAGCTTTTGCTTTAGATGCTCACTTTACCCTAGAACAAGTAGGTAGAAATGCTAAAGGACACTTCATCAATTTTAACGGTACAGCAGGTATTTGGCGTAAAGAATGTATTTTAGATGCAGGAAATTGGGAAGGTGATACTTTAACTGAAGATCTAGATTTAAGCTATAGAGCACAGTTAAAAAACTGGAAATTTAAGTATTTAGAGGATGTAGAAACCCCTGCCGAACTTCCTGTAGTGATTAGTGCTGCACGTTCTCAACAATTTAGATGGAACAAAGGTGGTGCTGAAAACTTTAGAAAAACAGTTTCAAGCGTTATTTTAGCAAAGAATATTCCTTTTAAAACCAAGTTCCATGGTGTAATGCACTTGTTAAATAGCTCAATGTTTTTGTGTGTTTTCATAGTTGCAGTGTTAAGTATTCCAATGCTATATATAAAAAATAGTTACGGCCATTTAGGTTGGATTTTTGAAGTTACGAGCTTCTTTATTGTAAGTACTATTATCTTATTTGTGTGTTATTGGTTTACGTATAAGAGTATTCAAGGCAGTAGTTTCGATAATTTTATAGATTATATAAAACTGTTTTTTACCTTTTTCTCCATTGCACTTGGTTTTTCATTACACAATTCTATCGCTGTTCTAGAAGGACACATGGGGAAAAGAAGTGAATTTGTAAGAACTCCAAAATTTAATTTAAGCAACTTAAAAGATAGCTGGAAAACAAATAAATATTTGGCAACTAAACTATCGCCAAACATGATATTAGAAGCTGCCTTAATGATTTATTTCCTATTCGGAATGTACAGCGCCATTCCTTTAAATGATTTTGGTTTGTTCCCATTCCATTTTATGCTGTTTTTAGGTTTCGGTTTCGTATTCTTTAAATCACTTACTGCAAGAGCTTAAGTTTATTTGACTTAGGCACTTAAATAATAATTTGTATCGCCTTCAGGCTGGTTTGACTTTGTAAGTTACCCACCTCTAAATACCCTCCTGTGTGAAGAGTCTTCATTCGGAGGCGCTGGAGGGGGTTTGACTTGGCGGATTTTCATTTATTATCTCAATTTAAATGGTATAATCGTTTTTGATTAAATTCCTAAGTCAAAAGATTATTTTAAAATGATATTTAAAGCCATTCTTTTCAAAAAGAATGGCTTTTGTTTTAAATACTGCATAGGTCAATTAAATTAAATTTCTTATTTTACCAATTATAAAAAAGTAGTGAAATGGTATGTTGAGCAAGTTCATAAAATACGGTAAACTTCATAAAGTATCCCTTATTTTGATGCTCATAAGTAGTATTTTCTATTATGTTATTGCTTACCATTTTCAGCGAACGGAATTTCCAAAACTACTGCTCCTGTATTTTGGCTTATTCGCCTTTTGTTATAAAATAATACAATTTGAAAAATGGAATTTTAAATTCCTGGTTTTCTATGGTATTTTTTTTAGATTGATTTTTCTTGTTACACTACCCAATCTATCTCAGGATTTTTATCGGTTTATTTGGGATGGCGAATTAGTGATTAATTTTATCAATCCTTACCTCTATGTGCCAAACGAACTTATCCATCAGCCCAATTTGATGATAAACAACGCTTCAGAATTATTCAAAGGTATGGGCGAATTGAGTCCTAAATTTCACAGTAATTATCCGCCTTTAAATCAACTTATTTTTGCGATTGCAGCATTGTTGGGTGGAAAAAGTATTTTAGGTTCGGTTATATTTATGCGAATTGGCATTATTGCAGCGGATATCGGGATTATTTATTTCGGAAGAAAATTATTAAAGAACCTAAATTTATCACCACATCTGATCTTTTGGTATTTCCTAAATCCGCTTGTGATTATGGAACTGACTGGCAACCTTCATTTTGAGGGGGTTATGCTTTTCTTGTTTGTATGGTCTTTGTACCTTTTATCTAAAAACAAATGGCAATTAGCCGGTGTTATTTATGCCTTATCTATTTCCATAAAATTAGTTCCCTTATTATTTTTACCCTTGTTTTTAAAATACTTTGGATTCAAAAAAAGTTTTTTTTTCTATAGCATTGTAGGTGTTACATCACTTGTATTGCTCTTGCCTTTTTTTACTTCAGAATTTATTGCCAATTATACTGAAACCGTAGGTTTATGGTTTTCTAATTTTGAGTTTAATGCGAGTATATATAATGTTGTTAAAATAATTGCCGTTACTTATTTTGATGCCAAACCTTGGGAATTAATAGTTGTTTACGGAAAAATAACTCCTCATTTAATTATTGGAACTGTTATACTTTTTAGCCTATTTCGAAAAAATCAAAAACTAATGGTATTAATTAGTTCAATGCTTTGGGTGCTTACCATTTATTATTTCATATCAACAACAGTTCATCCTTGGTATATTGTTTTTTTGGTTTTTCTCAGTATTTTTACAAGGTATAGATTTGCGCTTTTATGGTCTGGGTCTGTCATACTCAGCTACTGGGCGTATTCTAATCCCGATTACACAGAACATTTAGGATTACTTAGTGTTGAATATTTGACAATATTCTCCTTTATAGCCTATGAAATAAGTACAAAATTTAACAAAAAGTAACATTTTTGTAAAAAATATACATCAAACTATGATTAATCAATTTAATTTGTACTTTTGATGACATAATGAACAAAAAAAACCATATTACTTCTTTAGACAGGTCATTTGCACCAGCTAGTTCATTTACGCCTACTCGTCGTCGCCCGTAAGGGTATGCTATATTCTGGAAATAGGTGAGTCCATTTCTGCACAAACAAAAACAATTTTAATTAATCTTTATTTTTAAATATACATTGGCAATGGAAATACTAATTGCTAACGAATCACATTTTAAATACGCTGAAATAATTTGTGATACGATTGCAGAATCTGCAAAAGTCCGAGGTACTGGAATTGCAAAAAGAACTCCTGAATACATTTGTAAAAAACTATCAAACGGCAACGCGGTAATTGCTTTAGACGAAGGGAATTTCGCTGGTTTTTGCTATATAGAAGTCTGGGGGCATGAAAAGTATGTCGCTAATTCAGGCCTAATTGTACATCCTGATTATAGAGATAGGGGATTGGCAAAACAAATAAAACAACGAATTTTTGAGTTGTCACGAAAAAAATTTCCTGGGGCTAAAATATTCGGAATTACCACAGGATTAGCTGTGATGAAAATAAATTACGAGTTGGGTTATAAACCTACAACTTTTTCTGAATTAACAGATGATCCTGAATTTTGGAAAGGCTGTCAAACTTGCAAAAATTTTGATATTCTGACCCGAACCGAGCGCAAAATGTGCTTATGCACAGCGATGCTTTACGACCCATTGGTTCAAGAAAAAAAGAAACAAAGTGAGGTTCCAAAAGAGAAATTAAATGTCAAAGCTTTTAAGAGATTAAGAAGTATAAAAGAGACACTTTTCCTAAAAAAGAAAGATAAATGAAAAAATTAATTTTAGCCTATAGTGGTGGATTAGACACCTCATACTGCGCAAAATATTTATCAAAAGAGCAAGGTTTTGAAGTTCATGCTGTAAGTGTAAATACAGGTGGATTCTCCAAAGAAGAAATTAAAAATATTGAAGAAAAAGCCCTACAATTAGGTGCTACCACCTATACCTCGATTGATGCAATACAAACTTTTTACGAAACTGTTGTAAAGTATTTAATCTTCGGAAACGTATTAAAAAACAATACCTACCCCTTATCGGTAAGTGCAGAACGAATTGTTCAAGCCGTCGAAATCGTAAATTATGCTAAAAAAGTAGGGGCAAAATATATCGCTCACGGAAGTACCGGTGCGGGTAACGACCAAGTGCGTTTTGATATGATTTTTCAAATTATTGCGCCCGAAATCGAAATAATTACGCCCATTAGAGATAACAGATTAGCCAGAGAAGCAGAAATTGCCTATTTAAAAGAAAACGGAGTTGATTATCCTTGGGAAAAAGCAAAATACTCTATCAACAGAGGGCTTTGGGGTACATCAGTTGGTGGCGAAGAAACCTTAACTTCAGATAAAGCATTGCCAGACAGTGCTTATCCTAGTCAGTTGCAAGAAAAAAATCCAACTGATGTAAAATTAACGTTCGAAAAAGGAGAATTAATAGCTATTGATGGCAAAAAAGATTCCCCGGTAAATACTATTATGACACTTGAAGCCATGGCCTCCAAATATGCTATCGGCAGAGATATTCATGTAGGCGATACCATTATTGGGATTAAAGGGCGCGTGGGCTTTGAAGCTCCTGCTGCCTTAATTATCATCAAAGCACATCATTTATTAGAAAAACATACCCTTAGCAAATGGCAGCAGTTTCAAAAAGAACAGTTGGGTAATTTTTACGGAATGTTATTACATGAAGGTAATTATTTAGATGAAGTAATGCGAAATATTGAAGCCTTTTTAATCGATACCCAAAAAAATGTTTCTGGTGATGTTTTCGTAAGCCTACAGCCATATCAATTTAAATTAAACGGAATTGCATCTCCTCACGATTTGATGAATGCAGCTTTCGGAAGCTACGGCGAAATTAATAAAGGATGGACAGCAGAAGATGCCAAAGGGTTTATTAAAATTTTATCTAATCCAGGTAAGATTTATAATCATGTGAATAGCCCCCTAGCCCCCAATACTTCGTCTAAGCTCAGTACAAGCAGGGGGAACACAATAATCTAATCCCTCGAAAAAGGTGAGTTGAAGGATTGAAAAGTTGAATTTAAAAAAAGCCTAAAGCCTAAAGCTTATGGCATAAAGCAATTTAGAATGATTAAAGCAGGAATTATTGGTGGTTCAGGATATACAGGTGGCGAACTTATTCGCATCCTATTACATCATCAAAATGCGGATATTGACTTTATTTACAGCACCACCAGAGCAGATAAAAATATTAGTTCTGCGCATCCAGACTTATTGGGCCTCACTGACTTAAAATTTACGAGCGAAGTGAACCTAGCTGCTAATGTGGTTTTTTTATGTTTAGGTCATGGTAATTCTACTACTTTTTTAAAGGAACATAAGTTTTCTGAAGACACTAAAATCATAGATTTAAGCAATGATTTTAGGTTAGAAAAAGATGCTTTTTTAGACGACGAAAATTTTATTTACGGTTTACCAGAGCTGAATAAAGAAGCTATAAAAAAAGGAAAATATATTGCAAATCCTGGTTGTTTTGCGACGGCAATTCAATTGGCTTTATTGCCCTTAGCGAAGCATAATTTATTACAAGCTGATGTTCATGTGAACGCTGTAACTGGCAGCACGGGAGCTGGCATTAGCGCTGCTGACACCTCGCATTTCAGTTGGAGGAATAATAATGTGTCTTGGTATAAACCTTTTACACACCAACATTTAGGAGAAATAAATGAAAGTTTACATTCCTTTAAAAATGACGTTGGTGAAGTCTATTTTATACCCAATCGAGGCAATTTTACAAGAGGAATTTTAGCAACAGCTTATACCAAATTCGATAAAAGTTTAGCAGAAGCGATTTCCTTATACAAAGATTTTTATAAGGATGCCCTTTTTACACAAATTTCCGAAGAAGAAATTAGCTTAAAACAGGTGGTAAATACCAATCAGTGTCATATTCACTTGCATAAACATAACGACACACTTTTAATAACCTCTGCCATTGATAACCTTTTAAAAGGAGCTTCGGGGCAAGCCGTTCAAAATATGAACTTGATTTTTGGCTTTGAAGAAGGAATGGGCTTGCATTTGAAAGCGGGAGTGTATTAGCCCCCCTCTAAACTCCCCAAAAGGGGGAGAATATCAAAATTAATTTAGAATAATTGAATTTAATTATAACCATTTAAATCACTCTATTAAATTCCCCCTTTGGGCGTTGCGCTGAGCGCAGCCGAAGTGGGTTAAGGGGGCATATATTATGAAAATAGCCATCATAGGAGCAGGAAATTTAGGCGTAGCTATCGCAAAGGGAATACTACATTCCAATGGAGCTACCACCATGTATTTAACCAAAAGAAATACACGAAATATCTTAGATTTTGAAAAATTCGGAAATGTCACGGTTACTTCTGATAATCGAGAAGCAGTTGAAAAATCTGATATCTTAATCTTTGCAGTACAGCCGGCACAATTTCAACAGATCCTTGAAGATGTCAAGGATTTATTGAACGAAAAGCACGTGATAATTTCTACAATAACAGGGATTAGCATAGCACAGATTGAAAATACCATTGGCCCTGACCAATATATTATTCGCAGTATGCCTAATACCGCTATTTCGGTAGGAAAATCGATGACCTGCATTTGCAGCAATGAAAAAGGTAAAAAAAGAATCGATTTAGCCAAGGCCATTTTTAATAGAATGGGGCACTCTATGGATATTCCTGAAATTCAGATGCAAGCCGCAACTGTCATCTGTGCCAGTGGAGTCGCTTTTTGGATGCGAATGATTAGGGCCACTACACAAGGAGCTATTCAGTTAGGTTTTGATGCAAAAGAAGCGCAAGAATTAGCCATGCACACTTGTTTTGGTGCATCAAGTTTACTTATTGAAGCTGGCACTCATCCCGAAGCCGAAATTGATAGAGTTACCACGCCACGAGGTTGCACCATTGAAGGCCTAAACGAAATGGAGCACCAAGGTCTGAGCTCATCCTTAATTCAAGGAATTATTGCATCTTACGATAAAATTACAAGAATAAAAGAAGGGAAATTATGAATATCCAAAAAGGACATCACATAATTAAAAAGATTTAAAAGTATGAAACCATTTGATGTATATCCACTCTATAATGTAACGCCTTTTTCCGCTAAGGGAATTGTGGTTACTGACGAAAAAGGACAAGAATATTTAGACTTTTATGGGGGTCATGCGGTGATTTCTATCGGGCATTCGCATCCGCATTATGTAAGAAGAATTGAAGATCAATTGCATAAAATTGGATTTTATAGCAATGCCATTCAAAATCCTCTACAAGAAGAATTGGCAGATAAATTAGGAAAATTATCAGGCTGTGAAGATTACAATCTTTTTTTATGTAGTTCCGGTGCGGAAGCGAACGAAAACGCCTTGAAAATGGCCTCCTTTATAACAGGTAAATCTAAAGTCATTGCGTTTCATAATAGTTTTCACGGAAGAACCTCAGCAGCCGTTGCCGCTACGGATAACGAAAAAATAAATGCCGCAATAAACAAACAACAAAAAGTAACTTTTCTAGCTTTTGAAGACATTGCTGAGTTTATAACTGAAATTGAAAAAGGCGATGTTTGTGCCGTTATTATAGAGGCTATTCAAGGTGTTGGTGGTTTAGATGAACCTTCTACAGATTTTTACCAACAAATCACAAAAACCTGCAAAGACAATGGCGTTGTTTTAATCGCCGACGAAGTACAGTCTGGTTATGGAAGAAGTGGTAAATTCTTTGGATTTCAACATCACACTTCGACTGCGCTCAGTGACCACACTTCGACTGCGCTCAGTGACCGCACTTCGGCTACGTTCAGTGACGGCAATTCGACTTCGTTCGCTTTCCAGCCAGATATTATCAGTATTGCTAAAGGTATGGGTAACGGTTTTCCCGTTGGTGGAATTTTAATTCACAATAGCATTGAAGCAAAATACGGCATGTTAGGCACTACTTTTGGCGGTAATCATTTGGCTTGTGCGGCTTCTTTAGCGGTGTTAGAAGTTATTGAAAATGAAAACCTAATTGAAAATGCACATCGTTTAGGACATTATTTTAAAGCCTGTGCCGCAGCAATACCACAAGTAAAAAAAGTAAAAGGCAGGGGCTTAATGCTCGGTTTAGAATTTGATTATGATGTTGCAGAATTACGTAAAAAATTGATTTACAATCAATATATTTTTACGGGTGGTTCTAGCAACAAAAACCTAATTAGAATATTACCGGCATTAAACATCACAGAGAAACATATTGATGTATTTTTTGAAGCCCTTAAAAGAGAGTTAGCCCCCTAGCACACTTCGGCTGCGCTCAGTGCAATGCCCAAATGGGGGAGCAAAATTCAAGTTAAAGTCTAATAACACGCAAAGTACAAGGATTAACAAACAACAAAATTTAAGATGAAAAATATTATAGTTTATAAAATGAAACATTTTTTAAGCATTCAAGATATAACTTCGTTACCCAAATGGGTTGAAGAAGCAAGAGTTTTGAAAGAAAATCCGAAAGCTTTTAAAAAGCTAGGAAAAGGTAAAACTATCTGTATGTTATTTTTCAATAACAGTCTTAGAACCCGATTAAGTACTCAAAAAGCGGCGATGAATTTGGGCTTAGAAATCATGGTGATGAACTTCGGAAGTGAAGGCTGGGCTTTAGAATTTGAAGATGGAACGGTTATGGATCAAGGCGCTTCGGAACATGTAAAAGAAGCCGCTCAGGTAGTAGCTCAATTTTGCGACATCGTGGCTATTCGTGCTTTTGCATCTTTAACCTATAAAGAAAAAGACGAAGCAGAATTGGTTTTGAACGGTTTTAAAAAATATGCCACGATTCCCGTATTGAATATGGAAAGTTCGGTTGGACATCCCTTGCAAGCCTTAGCCGATGCCATTACCATTGCAGAGCATAAAACTAAAGAACGACCGAAAGTGGTGCTTTCATGGGCGCCACATCCTAAAGCTTTACCTCATGCGGTTGCCAATTCGTTTGTAGAAATGATGCTCAAACAAAATGCCGATTTTGTAATTACACATCCTAATGGTTACGAATTAAATCCTGAAATTACCAAAGAGGCAAAAATTGAATATCATCAAGGTAAAGCTTTAGAAAATGCTGATTTTGTTTATGTGAAAAATTGGAGTAGTTATTCCGATTACGGAAAAGTGATAAATCAAGATAAAAACTGGATGATGACCAAAAAAAAACTTGGAAAGGCTAAATTTATGCACTGTTTGCCTGTTCGTAGAAACGTGGTGGTTGAAGATGCGGTTTTAGATTGCGACCAATCTTTAGTGATTGAGCAAGCTAATAATAGAACCTATGCTGCGCAAATTGTGTTGAAAAAAATCTTAGAAATCCTCCCCTAACCCATCATAAGGAGGGGAACTCTAAACAAAACAAAATGACAGAAGCAAACAAAAATAAAGCAAAACTCCTCCCCTTTGGGGAGGCAGGGAGGGGCTTATCCATCATAAAAATTGGCGGAAATGTGATTGAAAATACATCTGAATTAGATGATTTTTTAAGTCTATTTTCAAAATTAGAAGGACTCAAAATATTGGTTCATGGTGGTGGGAAATTAGCAACAGAAATAGCTTCAAAACTAGGCGTTAAATCTAAATTAGTGAACGGAAGGCGTATTACTGATCGCGAGAGTATTGATATTATCACCATGGTTTACGGAGGATTAACCAATAAAAATATAGTAGCTAGATTACAAGCTAACAACTGTAATGCAATTGGCTTGAGTGGAGCGGATGGAAATATCATTCAAGCTCATAAACGACCTGTAAAAGAAATAGATTACGGTTTTGTGGGTGATATTGATGGTGTAAACTCAGCTTTAATTGATGCGTTATTAAAAGCAAACCTCACCCCTGTTTTTTGTGCTTTATCACATGACGGAATGGGTCAAATTTTGAATACCAATGCAGATACCATCGCTTCAGAAATTGCCGTAGGCATGAGCGAGATGTATGAAACTACTTTGTATTATTGCTTCGAAAAAAAGGGGGTGTTATTAGATATTAAAAATGATAATTCAGTGGTCAAACACATCAACAGTACAAAATATCAAGAGTTACTTGCACAAAAAATAATCGCAGATGGCATGCTTCCTAAATTAGAAAATTGCTTTCATGCCTTACAAAACAAAGTATATAAAGTATGTTTAGGCGATTTAGAAATGTTGAAAAAAGATGCTACTTTATTCACCACCATAAGCTTATAAAATGAATCAAAAACAATTGACAGAAAAAGCCATTGCACTTTTAAAAGAACTGATCAGCATTCCGTCTTTTTCCAAAGAAGAGGATAAAACTGCGGAGGCGATTCAAAATTGGTTTACTTTTTTTGATATTCCTTTTACCAGGGAAAACAATAATGTGATGGCAAAAAATAAATTTTGGGATATCACAAAACCAACTTTGCTTTTAAATTCGCATCACGATACAGTGCGCCCTAATCAAGCTTATACCAAAGACCCGTTTCATCCGCATATTGAAGACGGCAAATTATACGGCTTAGGCAGTAATGACGCTGGTGGTTGTTTAGTTTCGCTGATAGCTACTTTTACACATTTTTACACTTCTGAAAATCTGAGTCATAATATTTTAATGGTCGCTTCCGCAGAAGAAGAAAATGCAGGCAAAAATAGTTTGAGAGGTTTATTGCCATCGCTACCAAAAATAGATGTAGCTATTGTCGGCGAACCTACTTTAATGAATTTGGCGATTGCAGAAAAAGGTTTAGTCGTTTTTGATGCTGTAGTAAAAGGAACACCATCACACGCAGCACACCCTAATAATGACAATGCTATTTACAATACCATTGAAGTTTTAAAATGGTTTAAAAATTATACTTTCGACAAAACATCCGAAGCACTTGGGAATGTAAAACTAACGGTAACGCAAATTAATGCAGGAAGCGAGCATAATGTAGTGCCTTCACAGGTAAATTTGGTGATCGATGTTCGTGTGAATGATAAATATACCAATGAAGAAATTGCTGAGATATTAAAAGCGGCAGCTCCTTGCGAACTGAAAGAACGTTCTCTGCGATTAAGCTCTTCTTCGATTACTATAAATCATGCGTTGGTGCAGTCGGGAATCGCTTTAGGAAGAAGCACCTATGGTTCTCCTACCCTTTCCGATCAAGCGGCATTAACTTGTCAATCTTTAAAATTAGGGCCTGGCGATAGTACCCGTTCCCATTCTGCAAATGAGTATATTTATGTTCATGAAATTGAAGAAGGTATCGATTTGTATATTAAAATATTAGAGGGGTTTTTAGCCCCCTAACCCCAAAAGGGGGAACAAATACTAAATGATTAGATTATATTAATAAAAAATATTGTAGGTCTACTACATTAAGTAATGAGAAGTTAACCTCATACTAACTTCTAATTACTAACAACTAACAACTGATTAATATGAAACTTTGGGATAAAGGATTTAGTACAGACAAGAAAATCGACCATTTTACCATAGGTAATGACAGAGCGTTAGATTTGCATTTGGCAAAATACGATGTAATTGCATCAAAAGCACATGCCAAAATGTTGGGTAAAATTGGCCTATTAACTCCAGACGAAACCATTAGATTAGTACATGAATTAGACCTTATTGGGGTATCTATTGAAAAGGGGACTTTCACTATTGAAGCCTCTTTTGAAGATATGCACTCTAAAATAGAATATGTTCTGGTAGAAAAGCTAGGCGATACTGGCAAAAAAATCCATACGGCTAGGTCTAGAAATGATCAGGTTTTAGTGGCGATGCACTTGTATTTAAAAGACGAACTAGCCGAAATTAAATCGGAAACCAAAATACTATTTGATTTACTTTTAAATCTTGCTGATAAATACAAAAGTGTTTTATTGCCAGGTTATACCCATTTGCAAATTGCGATGCCTTCGTCGTTTGGTTTGTGGTTTTCGGCCTATGCTGAAAGTCTGATTGACGATTTATATTTTATCGATGCTGCTTATAAAATTGCAGATCAAAACCCATTAGGAAGTGCGGCAGGCTATGGCAGTTCTTTCCCCATAGACAGGACATTCACTACCCAAGAAATGGATTTTGCCACGCAAAAATATAATGTTGTTGCAGCGCAAATGAGTCGTGGAAAGGTAGAAAAAGCGGCTGCTTTTGGGATGAGTAGCATTGCATCAACGCTTGCAAAATTGGCAATGGATATTTGCTTGTATATGAGTCAGAATTTTAATTTTGTATCGTTTCCCGACGAATTAACCACAGGTTCTAGCATTATGCCACACAAGAAAAACCCCGATGTTTTTGAGCTGATTCGTGGCAAATGTAATAAGCTGCAAGCCGTACCCAACCAATTAAGCTTAATCATGACCAACTTACCCAGTGGCTATCATAGAGATTTACAATTGGTAAAAGAAGTGATTGTTCCAGCCATTCAAGAATTAAGAGCTTGTATAGAAATCTTGACCTTTAGCTTAAAAGAAATTAAAGTTAACGAGACTATTCTTGAAGATCCAAAATATGATTATTTGTTTAGTGTTGACACCTTAAATGAATTAGTTTTAAACGGAATTCCTTTTCGGGATGCCTACAAACAAATGGGCGCAGAGATTTATGAAGGCCGCTTTATTCCAAAACGCGATATAAAACATACCCATGAAGGTAGTTTAGGTAATTTATGTTTACATGAAATTCGTAAAAAGATGGAGGCTATTTATTGATTTTAAAATAGTGACAAAAACCTATACTTATTGCTCTCGAAAGTTAGTGTTGTGCATTTACATCACGATTTGCGTTTTTTTATATCATAAAATTTAGTGTATTTTTCCAATAAAGCTTCCACTACTTTTGAACTTCTAATAGTTTTAAACCAATATAGTTTGGAAATTGGCCTAGGTTACAAAACCAGCCCTCCGCTTAATTTTTTTAGTAGCCGTCTATCTTTTTGATACTGTGCGTTTTATATAAAATTATAATATGTCAATAAATAATTCGCCGCTAGGAAACACGCATGGTTTTATAATAAGTTATCAATTTAGAGAAGGGTATGCGATAGATTAACTGTTTTTCTCTTGTAAGTTGAGTACAGTAGCCGCAATTATATTCATAAAGTAAATAATTTGTGCTACAGGGAACAGTAAAATAGCTGTCCAAACTAGCGCAGTTTCTATACTATTGTGGTTTGTAAATTGATCTATAAATATTGCAAAAAAAGTTAATATTGTAAAAAAAATATGCAATTTAGTTAATGAGTAAATAGGTACTATCTTGTATTTATTTAAAACAAAATAGCCAAAACCACACAATAAAAGCCACAAAGCAAACAGAAAAAACAAGTGTATATGTGCTACTTCAAAATAAATATCGCCAATTTTTAATGAAAAAGTAGTATTTAAATCCATAAAATAAAAAAAGCCATAAGCTACAGACAAAATTGCTCCTAAAAACCATAAAATTAAATAGGGTCTTTTTTGCAGCATGTACTTTATTTTATCATTTTTAAATTGATAATCTCTTGTTCCGTAAGTGGTCGCCAGTTACCACGTGGTAAATCTTTTTTAGTAAGTCCGGCATAAACAACCAAATCTAGTTTTACAATTTCGTATTCTAGCAGTTCAAATAGTTTACGCACAATGTTGTTTCTAGTACTGAATATCTCAATACCAACTTGATTTTTAGGCGTATTATCTATATAACTTATATCGTGTACTCGAACTAGAAAATCTTCTATCTCTAAACCTTCCTTAACTCTTTTTAAATCGGCACTTTTAAACGGTTTGGTAAACTCTACATGGTATATTTTTCTAACTCCGTTTTTA
This sequence comes from Cellulophaga sp., assembly GCA_041738035.1. Lineage (GTDB taxonomy): Bacteria > Bacteroidota > Bacteroidia > Flavobacteriales > Flavobacteriaceae > Cellulophaga. Next base: position 71,402 of record JBGSQM010000093.1, on the reverse strand, counting down.
GGGGTATTTAGCGTTGAAATTAACTCCCCATCGTTAGTAAATAACAATAAACCAGTTGCTGTTTTATCCATTTTACCCACTGGTAATAATTTTGACTTTGAAGCATTAGATACCAAACCGGCAGCTGTACGTTGACCGTTGCCGTCTTTTGCAGAAGTAGAAAAATCTTTGGGCTTATTAAGGAGTATGTATTCTTTTTTAACAGGATTTAGTAAGGCACCATCAAACCTAACCTCGTCGGTCAATTGTACTTTATATCCCATTTCAATGATAGGTTTTCCGTTGACAGTTACACTTCCGGCAGCTATGAAAATATCGGCTTCTCTTCTGGAACATACCCCAGAATTTGCGACGTAACGATTTAAGCGAAGAATATTAGGATTAGAGGGCTTTTTAGGAACTACAGTTTTTTTAACAGGTGCGTTTCCTCTAGCAAAACTCTTTTTCCTAAAAGTTCCTCCCTGTCTTCCTGAAGCTTTATTCTCATTGTTGGAATCTGACCTACTCATAACTAATATCTTTCCGCAAAGGTACTAAAGGAATTTGGATGTTTTGAAATTATAGTTACAGAACTAATTAATCCTTGTACTCAACAGTAGATTGTCGGTCCCTATTCACGATTAACTTTGTTACATCTGGTCTGGAATAATGACCTACTACATCAAAATTTTGTCGTTCTTCATAGACTCGGTTAAAATCTAAAGTATAATAAATTAAACCTTCTACGTTCAAAACTGGCGGTACCAACCATTCCCCATCAGGTCCAGCGATACAAGAACCACCATTCGCCAATATTTTAGGCGATTTTTCTAAAATTTGATTCAAATGTGGAGTTGATTCAGGAAAATCTTCTTTTGTCATTAAAGATGAAACGGAAATAACATAACTACGAGATTCTCTGGCAATAAAACGGGTAATATCTTTAGTGTTATTTTCACTGCCAGGCCAGACTGCAATATGCAAATTTTCACCCAAACCATAGAGTGCGGTTCTAGGCAAAGGCATCCAATTTTCCCAGCAATTTAAACCGCCTAGGGTAAACTGTTTCAGCGGATGAACTTGCAAACCATTTCCATCGCCTGGAGCCCAAGTAAGTCGTTCGTCATAAGTTGGCTGTAATTTACGATGTACAGATTTGATGATGCCTAATTCGTTGATATACACTAAGGAACAATAGATACTATGTCCGCCACGCTCTTTTGGGCGTTCTATAAGACCTAAATAAATAGCTAATTGGTGTTTTTTAGCCAATGCGCAGATAGCCTTTAATTCCCCAGCTTCAATTTGAATAGCATTACGGGTGTAATGGGCATGTAGTTCTTTATTCACTTTTAAATCCCAATTTGCCCCATCAGTTAATGCCAACCAAAATGGATAACCAGGCAATAAGGCTTCGCCAAAAACAATCAACTCCGCATTTTGTTTGGAGGCTTCGATTATGGATGCTTCAATTTTTAATAATGTTGCCTTTTTATCTAACCAAACTGGTGCTATTTGAGCTAATGCTACTTTTAATAAATTATTCATCTATAAAATTCTATGCAGTACCAAATTTACATTAATCAAAAGAATACTTACTACCCCTGAGATGATGATAAACTTTAAAATATTGTGCAACCATACGTAATGTATTTTTTCTTCGGATTTAAATAATAAGACTAAAAACAGCAATAATAGTAGAATACAGCCAATAAAAAAGAGATACATGTACCCAACATCAAACTTAAAAATTAATAGTAAAGAAGGTATTAGTGTTAGTAATATCAAGGTTGCTATAAGGTATTTTGAAAATTGTTCTCCGAAAATAATTGGAATGGTTTTATAATTTTGAACCATATCACCTTTTATATTTTCTAAATCTTTAATCATTTCGCGGGCTAAAATCAATAAAAATAAAAATAGTGCATGCACAAAAATAACCGTTTCAAAATTTCGATAATATACAAATACCACAAAAAACGGCGCAATGGCCAAGGTCGCTGATACAAAATTACCAACAAATGGGATCCGTTTTAGTTTATGAGAATACAACCATATTCCAAATATATACGACGAGAAAAAAAGCACAGCTTTAAAAGAAACATAGCTAGCCACAAATACGGCTAAAAAATTAAGTAAAAAATAGGTGCTTAATTTAAAACGTTGGCTTACCAACCTATCGAGCATTGTTTTGTGTGGCTTATTGATTAAATCTTTTTCGGCGTCGTAAAAATTATTGATGATATACCCAGCTGCAATGACCATAGCAGAAGCAATAACAATAGCTAGCAAATTAGCATCAAAAATGACTTTTCGAACTGGTAAATTTGGAGATAAAATATAGATGGATGCTAAATACTGCGCCAGGATAATAATGAGAATATTATAACCTCTAACCACAGAAAACAAACTCAATAACTTTAAAAGTAGGAGTTTATTTTTTCTATTAAGCATGTTGGTGGTTTTAGAAAGTATAGACTACTTCTAATTTATGGTCTTGTAAGGCTACCTTTGCTTTTTCAAAATCTTCTGTAAATCCTAAAATATAACCACCACCGCCAGAACCACACAATTTTAAATAATAATCGTTACTGTCAATACCTTGTTTCCAGAGTTTTTGAAACTCTAATGGAATCATGGGTTTAAAATTGTCTAAAACCACATTAGAAAGTTGTTTTAAATTTCCAAAAAGCGAAGTTACATTTCCACTCACAAAATCTTCAACACAAGCATCGGTGTGTTTTATAAATTGTTCTTTTATCATTTTACGGAAACCTTTATGCTTCATTTGTTCCATAAAAATTTGAACCATTGGTGCTGTTTCTCCAACAATTCCGCTATCTAGTAAAAAAACAGCTCCCTTACCTGCGGTATTTTGGGAAGGAATGCTGGTAGATTCTATATTATCTTTAGAATTTATTAAAATAGGCAGACTTAAATAACTGTTTAAAGGATCTAATCCCGATGATTTTCCATGAAAAAAAGATTCCATCTTCCCAAAAATAGCTTTTAAACGTAATAATTTTTCTCTAGTAAGATTTTCTAATACGGTGATTTTATCAAAGGCATATTTTTGATAAATAGCAGCTACTAAAGCACCACTACTTCCAACCCCATAACCTTGTGGGATAGAACTATCAAAATACATACCTTCAGAAATATCTTGCTTTAAAGCATCCATATCAAAAGTGACTAAGCTAGGTTCTTTTTCAACTATATTTTCTAAATAAAAACTGAATTTTTCGAGACTTTTATTGCTTTTTATGGCTTCATCCGATGGATTTTCCTCTTTTTTCAAAGCTCCATTAAAAAAATTATAAGGTATAGAAAGCCCTTTAGAATCTTTAATGATCCCGTATTCTCCGAAAAGTAGAATTTTTGAATAAAATAATGGTCCTTTCACCTTTTTAATGAATAGTTAAAAATTAATAATGAATAATTATTGCCGTGCAAAGATAATAATTATCTGTCGCAACGTATAAATTTACTTATTTTTTGATGATTTTACTATGCTTATTAATAATTTTAAAATCTCCTCAATTTTATATTTAAAGCTTTTGTAAGTTAAATCGTCTATACACCTAGCTTCGGATAATAAATCTGTCCAATAATCTGTTTTGTTCGCTTCTTACAAAGATATACTGATTTTATGAATAAAATTTGGTTTACTTATAGCAAACTCAGCCTCTATATAACATTTGCAACAATTGAAGTTCCAGATTTTAAAAGTTGCTTTGAAATTACAAACTCTCTTTCTCCGAAGCTAACAATTTATATAATGTAACAACCTCAATAGCAAAACCAAAACTTTTCTCTTTTATTATATTTTCTGCCATTATAAAAAGGTTAAATTACCAATTATTACCTATTAAAGTAAGAAAATTAATTATTCATTAACCTGGCACCAAAACCTATACGATCACGAATATACTGCTGGTTTTCACAATATGCAATTAACTCATCTTTAATAAATTGATAAACTTCTTGCTTTTCATTTTCTGGATACAAAACATGCACATTAGCCCCAGCATCTAAAGTAAAACAAACATGAGTTTTAGTCCGTTCTCTAAAAGCCCATATTTTATTAATGATTTCTAAGGTGTTTGGTTTCATCAAAATAAAATAAGGCAGACTCGTCATCATCATAGCGTGCAAGGTCAAAGCTTCGCTTTCTACTATTTTTATAAATTCTGATAGATTTCCTGTTTTAAAAACAGCTATTAACTTATCTAGGTTTTCATGTGCTTGCGCAAAACGTTGTTTCGCAAAAGGATGATTATGCATTAAATTGTGCCCAACGGTACTGCTTACTTGTTTTTGACCTTTATCAACTAAAAGAATAGTATCTTGAAAATTCTTAAAGTTATCGTGTACCTCATAAGGGTATTTTATCCCATATAAGTCTGAACTTCCTTGTGTATCGCCATGTATTCCCCATTGTACAATGTCCCCTTCAATACTTCGGCAGGCACTCCCCGAGCCTAATCTCGCCAAAAACGAGGCTTTTTTTATAAAAAACTCTGCTGACATGTCAGAGGCTAAATTTTTCTCAACTTCCATTAAACACAAAGCCAAAGCGGACATGCCACTAGCGGAAGATGCAATACCGCTACTATGTGGAAAAGAGTTAGCTGTTTCAATTTTAAAATGATATTCCTTTAAAAAAGGCAAATATTGCTCAATTCTCGTTAAAAAAGTAGCTATTTTAGGCTTAAAATCTTCTTTTTGATTTCCCTCAAACCATAAATCAAAAGAAAAATCAGTACTCTTATTTTCCAACTTATGGAAAGAAACTGTCGTGGTCGTGGCACAAGCGTCTAAAGTAAAACTAATAGAGGGATTTTGTGGTAATTGGTTTTCTTTTTTACCCCAATACTTTACCAAGGCAATATTACTGGGCGAAATATAGCTTACCTTACCTTCTTCAATATTTTTCGTGTAGGCTGAAGGAATAAAGTCATTTTCAGTCATAAAATGTCAATTTTTATGCAAAGATAGTTTTTAAGGGCATTTGAATTAAAATGAATGACATTAAATCACTATTTTAGTGCCTCACATCAACTACTATCTTGAAAAAGCAACTCTATTATATCGCTATTGCAGTAGCCATTTGCTTGGTTATCGGATTTTTATCAAGTGTTGCCACACAATCTTCGGTAGTTGATTGGTATCCTACCTTGAACAAGCCTAGTTTTAATCCGCCTAACTGGCTTTTTGCGCCTGTTTGGTCTATTTTATATGTAATGATGGGCGTTGCAGCTGGTCTTGTTTGGGCTAGAGGTTTTCACCATATTTGGGTGAAAACGGCATTGTACCATTTTATTTTTCAGTTGCTTTTTAATGCTTTGTGGAGTATAGTATTTTTCGGACTTAAAGAACCTTTTTGGGCCTTAATGGTCATTTTTACTTTGTTGATATTGATAATCTTAACCATCAGATGGTTTAAAGTAGTACATAAAACCGCCGCTTTCTTGATGATTCCTTATCTTCTTTGGGTGTGCTTTGCGACCGCTCTAAATTATAAAATATGGGAGTTGAATTGATTTTAGGGTTTAAAAATTTGAAGATGATTCTTAATATAAGAATGTAAGTTTCCCAAAATTAAATCGGCGAAAGATCAAAAAATCTAACCATCTAATCTTCCAGCAATAGCCTGAGCTGCAATATATCCACTCGTCCAAGCATTTTGAAAATTAAATCCGCCTGTGATGGCATCAATATTAATAACTTCTCCTGCAAAAAATAGATTCTCTTGGACTTTACTCTCAAAGGTTTTAAAGTTGATTTCTTTCAAATCGATACCACCGGCGGTTACAAACTCTTCTTTAAACGTGCTTTTACCGTCCACATGAAATTCCCCTGCGGTAATTTGTTGCGCCAAAGTTTGTAGTTGATTTTTAGTCACCTCCGCCCATTTTGTAGTTTCAGCAATATCAGAGGCTTTTACCAAGTTAATCCATAAACGTTTAGGAATGTTGATGGCGTTGGTTCGCAATACCGTTTTTTTACCCTCTACTTCTTTAATTTGTAACAATAATTGCAACAAGCCTTCTTCTTGATATTCTGGCAACCAATTTACACGTATATTGAACTTGTAGTTCCAATCGTTCAATTCACGAGCACCCCAAGCTGAGAGTTTTAAAATGGCAGGGCCGCTCATTCCCCAATGGGTAATTAACAAAGGGCCGTCGGATTGTAATACTACTTTTGAAGCTACTTTACTTTTAAGATTTATGGTTACTTTACTTGGTAAAGATTTTTCAAGTACCTCAACACTTGCATGAGTGCTTACCCCTGGAATACCATCAATACGTTCATCTTTTATATTAAAGGTAAATAATGAAGGAACAGGCGGAACAATACTGTGCCCTAATTTTTCCATCAGTTTCCAAATTTTAGGATTACTGCCTGTAGCTACCAAAATCTTTTTTGCATAGTATTTTTTCTGAATTGATTCTACCATCCAACCATCACTCGGTTTATTCTTAGATTTTTTTTCAGGCTCAATGGCAATCACAGAACTGTTCCGCAATAATTGTACGCCTAAACGGGTTGCTTCGTTTACAAAACAGTCGGTAATGGTTTTTGAGGTATTGCTTTCAGGAAACATTCTGCCATCTTCTTCAATTTTTAAGGGAATGCCTCTTTTCTCGAAAAAAGTGATGGTATCGCCACTACAATAAGTGTGAAAAGGGCCTTTAAGCTCTTTTTCTCCTCTTGGGTAATTTAATACTAATTCATTCGGATCAAATTCGGCATGCGTAACATTACAGCGGCCACCACCAGAAACTTTAACTTTAGTAAGCACTTCTTTACCACGCTCTAAAATCAAAATTTTTAGCTTGGGATTTGCCTCTGCAATATGTATGGCAGCATAATATCCCGCAGCTCCACCACCAATAATGATAACATCTTCCATTATTTAACGCGTTCTGGATAGTTGGTAAATACACCATCTACCCCTATTCGTTTCATTTTAAGAATGGCTTGTTCTTCATTAACCGTCCATGGATAAATTTTAAACCCAGCGGCGTGAATTTCATTGACAATTTCTATATCTAATTTTTCGTAATCAGGATTTATGGCAACAGCTTTAAGTTCTTTGGCAATAGGCAAGGCTTCTAAGGGATTTGCTTCTTCAATTAAAATTGCGATTGCCACGTTATTATTAACTTGACGCATGATTATAAGTTCTTCCCAATTAAAGCTAGAAATTAAAAAATCATCCCATTTCCAGCCTTTTTCTTCGATGTATTTTTGCATGATAAGATTCACATCTTTTGCCGTTCCGCCGCCCTTTAATTCAATATTTATTGGGACTTTTGCATCAATAACATCCAAAACAGTAATTAATAACGGAATTTTATGATTGCCAGTTACCACCAATTTTTGTAGCTCCTCCCAAGAATAATCTTCAATATTCCCAGTTCCGTTCGTAAGTCGCTCTACTGTATCATCGTGAAAAACCACAAGCTCGCCGCTGGCTATTTTAAAGACGTCAATCTCAATCATATCAACTTTTAGTTCCAAAGCTTTTTCAATAGAGGCAATCGTATTTTCGGTTTCATGACCCATGGCACCGCGATGACCTATCACTAAAAGTTTATGTTGTTCCATACAGGATATTATGGTTAATGTGATAAAAAATAGAATGAATTTTCGCATGATTGTTATTTGATGCAAGTTAGGATTTTCTAGTTAAATTAATGCTTAGACAAGCTAACTTATAATTGGCATTATCTAAGCTTAAAAATACTAAAAAATAAAGCTTTTTAATTAGCCAATTGAGAAAACAGATGTCAGTCTGAGCCTGTCGAAGACCAAATGACGATGCTTCGACAAGCTTGTCCTGAGCTGAGTCGAAGGGCTCAGCAGGACAAACTAACTTATAATTGTTCTTTTCAAATCTTAAACTCTTTGGTAATATTTTATTTCAATCTAAAAATATACGACTGCAACGGATTTAATGAAATCAAAAAATGCCCAACACCGTTCTCATCAACCTTCATTTGAACTTTTTTAATATCGTATAATTGGTCTTCTAAGGTGTATTCACCTTGCTTGAGTTGCCATTTTGAAATGATTTCCTTAGGAACTTTAAGCGCTAGCTGATAATTTTTTTTGCTATCAAAATTACTAATCATCACTAATTTTTCTGTTTCAGACCATCTGCAAAACGAGAAAACTCGGTGGTCATAGCCTTGTGTGTGCTCTTTATTGAAATAATGAATTTCTTGGTACTCGCCCATTAAAGCATCGCTCTGAATCGTAAAGTTTAATAAACGTTTGTAAAAATCACGCAATTCTTTCTCTTCGGAAGTAGATTGCCCACCATCGAAATTTTTGTTGTTTACCCAACGTTGAAAAGTTGGTACTCCTATATAATCAAAAATGGAGGTTCTACTAGGACTTCCAAAACCAGCTTTTTCAGCGCCTGGCTCGCCTAATTCTTGTCCAAAATAAAGCATCGTTGGCGAAGTGCTTATTGTGGCAGAAATAACCATCGCTGGCATTGCTTTTTTAGCATCACCCGCAAATTCAGGACTTGCAATACGCTGTTCGTCATGGTTTTCCAGAAAATGTAGCATGTTGTGTTCAATATCTTTCATGCCATGCTGCACAGTTTCAATATGGTCTGTCCAGCCGTGACCCGCCATAATGTGTTTTATGCTGTCATAGAGTTCTACTTTATCATATAAATAGTCCATTTTACCCTTGTGAATATACTCCCGATACAAATCTGGATTATATACCTCAGCCAATAAAAAAGCCTCAGAATTTTTCATTTTTATGTTGGAATTCAAATAACTCCAAAACTCCACAGGCACCATTTCTGCCATATCAAAACGAAAACCATCAATACCCATTTCTAACCAATAGAGTGCAATATGTTTAAATTTTATCCAAGAACTGGGCACATCTTTATTTGACCAAAAAGTAAAATGATCTTTATAATCTTTCCTATCAAAATCAGCGGGAAGTGTTTCAAAATCATACGAGCCATCTGGTTTTACGCCGTAATTAACTTTCACGGTTTCATACCAATCGTTGGCATCAGGTTGGGGCAATCGCGAACCATTACCCGTCCAACGCGCAGGAATTTCTTTATATTTTCCGTCAACCAAAGCTACACTTGTACCACCCAAAGGTTGATAGCCATCGCGCCATTCTGGTACTTTAAATTCGGCATTGGGTACGTAATAAAAATTATTGTCTCTTTTATACGCAACGCTTGTATCATCAGATGCTCCAAAAGGTTCTAAACCATCAGGTGTTGATTTCCCTTCGTAGTTGCGGGCAACATGGTTTGGCACAATATCTATAATTACTTTTAATCCCACGGCATGAGTTCTATCAATTAAAGCTTTAAACTCCGCTAATCTATTTTCAGGATGATCCGCTAAATCAGGATTTACGTTATAATAATCTTTTACCGCATAGGGCGATCCTGCTCTACCTTTTACAATATCTGGATCATCATTTGAAATTCCGAATTCCGTATAATCACGAATAACATCATGGTGCGAAATTCCGGTGTACCAGATATGAGTAACCCCTAAATCTTTAATTTCTTGAAGTGCTTTTGGGGTAAAATCAGAAAATTTACCCACACCGTTTTCTTCTATTGTGCCCCAAGGTTTATTGGTCGTATTCGTATTTCCAAAAAGTCGTGTAAAAACTTGATATACTACTTCTTTCTTTTTTTTGGGTAAGGTTTGCGTCATTTTTACATCCTCTTTAGGCTCCTGCTTGCAGGCAAATGCACTTAAAACTATGATAAGTAAGATTTTATTATTCATAAAAAAGTATCTTAATGTTAAAAGTCGAATGTAGAAAGTTCCCTATTTTAAACTTTGAACAAAATTTGATTTTCGACCTTAAACATTCGGCTTTAGAAATTCGACCTAATTTTGAATCGTGGTCGGCTGATGAGTTGAAATAACCACTCGTTTTCCATTTACCCGGATCGATGTTTCCTGTTCTCCTTCCAATTCGAAAATAGTTTCTAAATGCGTAACCGTAACCTTCAGTATTCTTTTTCTAAAATTGATTTTAAAAGAATAGCTTTTCCATTGTTTCGGAATTCGTGGCGTAAAAGATAATTTATCTTCTACTACCCGCATCCCGCCAAAACCTTCTACAATGCTCATCCAAGTACCTGCCATAGATGTAATATGCAAACCTTCTTCAACCTCTTTATTATAATCATCCAAATCTAACCGAGAAGTGCGCAAATAAAAAGTATAGGCTTGTTCCATCCTATTTAATTTTGATGCCTGAATGCTGTGTACACACGGCGAAAGCGAAGATTCATGTACCGTAAAAGGTTCGTAAAAATCGAAATGCTTTTCTAGCTCCTCTACTGTAAAATGATCCTCAAACAAGTAAAAACCTTGCAGTGTATCCGCTTGTTTTATATAAGGTGATCTTAAAATACGATCCCAGCTCCATTTTTGATTGATGGGGCGTTGCGATTTTGGTAAATCGGCCACCGAAATTAATTCCTTATCTAAAAACCCATCTTGTTGTAAAAAAACATCGTGTTCTTTAGAAAAAGGAAAATACATATTGGCAGCTACCTTTTTCCAAAGATCAGTTTCGTTTTCTAAAAGTTTAGTGACACCCATAATTCTATGGTAATCTTCTGAATAGCCTTCTTTAACTTTCTGTATTTGTTCTAAGGTATAATTAATGCACCACTTTGCTAAATAATTGGTGTACCAATTGTTATTTACATTATTTTCATATTCGTTGGGACCTGTTACACCAAGAATTACAAACTTATCTTTGAGTGTTGAAAACGTAGCTCTTTGTTGCCAAAAGCGAGCAATCCCAATGAGCACTTCCAAGCCCATCTCTGGGATATAGGTATAATCGCCTGTGTAGCGATAATAATTGTAAATAGCAAAAGCAATAGCGCCATTTCTATGAATTTCCTCAAAAGTAATTTCCCATTCGTTATGACACTCTTCACCGTTCATCGTAACCATTGGATACAATGCCGCACCGTTTGAAAATCCTAACTTTTTAGCATTCTCAATCGCCTTTTCTAAGTGATTGTATCGATATTCTAAAAGATTACGGGCAACTTTCTGTTCTTTGGTGGCCATATAAAATGGAATGCAATAAGCCTCTGTATCCCAATAAGTACTTCCGCCATATTTTTCTCCTGTGAAGCCTTTTGGACCAATATTTAAGCGAGAATCTGTTCCTAAATACGTCTGATTTAATTGAAAGATATTAAAACGAATGCCTTGTTGCGCTTTTACGTCTCCTTGAATAGTAATATCGCTCATCTCCCAAATTTTCGCCCAAGCCTGTTTTTGCTTTTCCAACAAAGTGTCAAAACCAAGATCGCTTGCTTTCTGCAAAGCAGTTTTTGCCGCATTTACTAGGTTTGATGCTTTATGATTGCGATCAACGGTATAGCCTCCGAATTTGTGAAGTGCTGCCGTTTCACCCTTTTTCAATTCTTGAATATAAGTGTGTTTTACGATAAACTCTGACTTAGAAACTTTAGATTCTTGAGCTACTTTTTTACCCCTATAAAACAATAGCGATTGCATAAATGTGCAGGTCGCAAAATTAGTTTTCATGGTGTGGGCTTCAATAAAGGCTTGGTTACCATCTGATGTAACTGCTGTAGTATGCCAAAATTTATCGTCCCAGTTACTATCTTCATTGGTAATTCCGCTATCCAAATAAGGTTCAAAAATAATTTCAGCGTCTGCGTCAATAGCTGTAATTTCATACTTAATAGCCCCAACTTCATTGTGGTCTAAACTTAAAAAACGAGTGGCTTTTACGCCTATTTTTATATCGTTTGGCAAAACTGCAATAAAAGACCGTTGGTGCCAACCTTCTTTCATATTTAATTCTCGCTTATAGTCAGAAACCGATTTACAGGTGTTTAAATCTAAGGCTTCTCCATTAACAAGCACATGAATACCAATCCAATTGGGCGCGTTTAACACCTTGGCAAAATATTCTGGATAGCCATTTTTCCACCAGCCCACTCGGGTTTTATCGGGATAATAAACTCCCGCAATATAACTTCCCTGAAAGGTTTCACCAGTGTAAGTTTCTTCAAAATTTGCGCGTTGACCCATTGCACCGTTCCCCATGCTAAAAAGGCTTTCTGACGATTTTACACGTTCTTTATCAAAACCTTCTTCGATAATAGACCAGGCATCAGCTTTTATATAATCTTGATTCATTTAAGTAAAATATAATGGTTAAGGTTGCTTTTATTAGCTCTTCAAATAATTTGTCAGAATGCACAAATCTATGAAACGATGATTAATAAATTTAAAATTTTTGTAGGAAAGGCACTTTTAGAATTTTTATTTTATAAAATTAAACCATCCAAAAAAGACAGTTCTATTTGTGTAAAATCGGTAAAATTAAAGTTAGCCTCAGTTAACACTTCGGCATCTCCTATGCCAATACTGATCATTTTGGCGGCATTTGCGGCTTGAATACCCGCTACCGCGTCTTCAAAAACTATACAGTTATCTGCTGGTACTCCGAGCTGTTTTGCTGCCATTAAAAAAACTTCTGGATCTGGTTTTGCTTTGGTAACATTATTTCCATCTACAATCACATCAAAATAGAATAGTAAATTCACTTTTTCAAGTATAGGCTTTGCATTTTTACTCGCTGAGCCCAAGGCAATAGGTATATTTTTATCTTTCAGATATTTTAAAACTTTAGGCACATCTGGTAAAATTTCAGAAGCATCCATTTCTTCGATATAGGCTAAATAATCCTCGTTTTTCTCAATCATCCACCGATCAAACTGTTCCTGTGTTGCTTTTATATCTCCTATTTCTAATAAAATTTCTAAGCATCGTTTTCTGCTTACGCCTTTAAATAATTCGTTTTGTTCGTGGGTAAATTCGAATCCTAGTTCGTTGGCTAATTTTTTCCAAGCCAAATAATGGTATTTTGCGGTATCGACAATAACACCGTCTAAATCAAAAATAAATCCTGTATGCTTCATGTAGTTAATTTATCGTGGATTCTCGTTCAATAATGGTAGGCGCTATAATTTCTGTTCTATAAGTCTCCACATCATTTTCGCTTTCTACTTTTTCAATAAGCATTTCTGCGGCAATTTCGCCCATTCTTTCTCCATGTTGCGCTACAGATGTTAATGTCGGATTCGAAAATTTAGATAAAATACCATCAGTAAAGCCAATAAATGATATATCCTCAGGAATTTTATACCCAAGTTTCTGAGCTATTCTCATGCCATGAATGGCGTAAATTTCGTTAACACACAAAACCGCATCAACCTTTTGTTGTTCAAAAAATAAATTCATGTTACTTCCTTTAACACTACTCATAGAAGGTAACCTTAAAATTAAATCGTTTTCTACTTCAATATTAAATTCATTTAGTGCTTTAAAATACCCATCAGCTCTATCTTTGCTTACGCTCAAATAATCTTCTGTCGCAAATAAGGCTATTCTTTTTCTGCCGTCTAATAGCAATTTTTTGACGGCTCTATAAGCCCCATCCTTATCATTGATTAAAACCTTATCACACGCCACCTGATCAGTAACCCTATCAAAAAGCACCAAAGGTATTCCTTGTTCAACTAACTCGTGTAAATGATTATAGTCATTATTAAGCTGTGTTTCTGCCGATAAAGACATGATAAAACCATCCACACTGCCATGTGCCAGAATTTCCATATTGATCACTTCCTTATCAAAAGACTCGTCGGAAACGCAAACAATAACATTATAACCTTTTGCATTGGCGAATTTTTCAATACCCCTAAAAACCGTAGTAAAAAAATGATGTACAATATCAGGAATAATCACCCCGATATTTTTAGTCCGTTTGTTTTTAAGACTAATTGCGATGTTATTGGGCTTGTAATTATAAAGTTTTGCAAAGGCTTGTATTTTTTCTTTGGTATCTCTGCTAATTTCTTCACTATTTTTTAAAGCCTTGGATACCGTAGAAATAGAAACTTCTAATTCTCTTGCGATATCCTTTAAGGTAATTTTTTGTTTCATACTTTAATATATGTTGTAAAATGAAGTTCACACTTCGACTTAGTTTATATTGAGCGTAGCCGAAATACTCAGTGCAAGAGTTTCCATTTCAACTTTAAATTAAGAGACCTATTTAGAAAATAGAATGCGTAAAATAAATAGCATTATAAAAATTGATTGTCAATCCTTTTTAATTAAGACTTAATATCTAAAGTTTTGACTTTTTAATTTATGTTCTCAGATTAATCCTATCTATATTAAAAAATAAAACCACCCTTAATTTAATCTTAAAAGCCCAATTAAAAAACTTCCATGAGCTCAGCACTTTTTACTGGAAAAAATTTTGACTATAAATCCCCAACTTTCGCAACACCCAACGCGTTATTATTTAAAAATGTTAAATTACGTCAAAATTAGGCACTTGCTAAAAAAGCTTTGGTTTTTACCAAAAACTAAAATTTTAAAGTGTTAATTTTATATTAAATAAAAAAATGTATCTTTGGTAAAAACTAAGTATTGCTATTTTGAAACTAAAATACTGCGAATATATTATTCTGAACCTAAATAAATTATATTTCTAGTAATTTAGTAAAGTTATCAACACGAAACCGTTTTCGTGACTTCTTAATTAGAAGTCAATCGGATTTTAACAAAAAATTTGCATATTTTTAACTTTGGAATTAAAATTAACTCAACTTAAATTAATTATTTATGAAGATTAAGCTATTTAAAAGCTTGTTATTGGCTGGAGCATTTTTATGCTTTGGTTATACCCAAGCGCAAGAGGTATCTGGAACAATTTCGGATGCCAATGGACCTCTTCCAGGCGCAAGCGTCCTGGTAAAAGGAACTACGAACGGCACACAAACCGATTTCGATGGAAACTACAAAATAGGTAATGTAGGTGCTAATGCTACTTTAGTAATTAGTTACATCGGCTACAAGACACAACAAGTTGTGGTAGGTGGACAATCAACCATTAGTGTAACTCTTGAAGATGATGCACAGGCATTAGATGAAATTGTGGTTGTTGGGTATGGTACTCAGGTACGTAAAGAAATCACTTCTGCCATTACAAGCGTTAGTGTAGAAGATTTCAACCAAGGTGTCATCAACGATGCTACTTCCTTACTTCAAGGTAAAGTTGCCGGACTTAGTATTTACAACAAAGGTGGAAACCCAAATGCAAACCCAACGATTCGGCTTAGAGGTATTTCTACTATTGGCGGAAATACGGAACCTTTAGTTGTTATTGATGGTGTTTTGGGCCAGTCCTTAAGCAACGTTGATCCTAGTGATATTGAAAACATAACGGTACTTAAAGATGGTTCTGCGGCTGCAATTTATGGAACTAGAGGTTCCAGTGGTGTAATTTTAGTAACTACAAAATCTGGTAAAAATGGCCAACCTTTTTCAGTTTCATACAACGGGCAGTATTCTTTGTCCACAAAAGCTAATGAAATTGAGACGATGAACCGCGAGCAATTCTTAGCCATTGGCGGAACTGATCTTGGTGCTGACACCAATTGGAGGGATGAAGTTACACGCACTGCATTGACTACAGTACACAATGTTGCCGCTGTAGGAGGCACAGACGATGCCAACTACCGTGTTTCTGTAAACTTTAGAGATGCCGAAGGTGTTTTAGTGAATTCAGGCTTTAACCAGTTTAATGCAAGAACAAAATTGTCTGGTAAAATGTTGAACGACAAATTAAAAATAGATTTTAACTCTGCCTTAACACAAAGAGATAGCGAATTTGGATTTGAGGAAGCCTTACGTTATGCGGTTTTATACAACCCTACGGCTCCAATCTTGGCTGCTGATGCCCCTTTTGTTTTTAACGGCCCTCAATTTGGAAATTATTTTGAAACTCTAGGTCTTTTTGATAGTTTTAACCCTGTTTCTATTGCTGAACAAAATCAAAATTTTGGAACAACTACTACGGTTAACTATAGTATTGATTTTAAATACACCTTTACGAATAATTTTTCTGCTAATTTAAATATAGGGCAACAAAATGTAAAAATCCAAAACAGACAATATTATCCTACGACTAGTTTCTTTAGAGGGAATGCCTTAAGCCCATTTAGAAAGGGTAGAGCCGATTTCTACACCCAAGAAAATAGAAACCAAGTTTTAGAATTGTACGGAAATTGGAGTAAAACAATCAGCGATAAATTATCTTTAAGTGCTACTGGCGGTTATTCATTTCAAGAAAACGATTTTAATGAGTACTATTTACAATTAGGAGATTTTCCTCCAGGTGTAGATTTTAATTTTAGTGATAATATCGAAGTTTCTCAAGATTTATTAGAAGCGGGGCGAGTTGCCGCTAATAGTGGTAGAAATGACGACGACAGAATTATTGCATTTTTTGGAAAGGTCAATGCTACTTTCGATAATGCTATCTACTTCGATGCTTCCATACGTCGAGAAGGTTCTAGCAGGTTTGGTAGCGACAACCAATGGGGGCTTTTCCCCTCAGTTTCGGTTGGTGTTGATGCCAATAAATACTTAGAATTGCCTAATGTAAATTTGTTAAAAGCCAGATTAGGCTACGGTGTTACAGGGGCTACACCTGGGGGCGTTGGTTTATCTCAAACAAATTTTAATGTTCTTAATGGTAGTGACGGATTTGGTCCCTCAGCGACTGGGCTAGGTACTAGAAAACCTAACGAAACTTTAGGATGGGAAGAGAAGCAGGAGCTCAATTTAGGTTTTGAATTCGCCATGGATCGTTTTTCTGCTACCTTAGACTTTTACAATAGAGATATTCAAGATTTTATCCAAGAGATACCTATTGATGCCGCAACGAATGATGGGTTTAGCAGTCAGTTTCAAAATGCAGGCAAAATAAATACCAAAGGTATTGAATTAGCTGCTAATTACGATGTACTTAAAAGCGAAACCATAAATTACAATACTGGAATTATATTTTCTACCTATAGGTCTAAATTAACTGAAAATGTTGGTGGTGATCGTACTATTGCCAATTTAGGAGCGCCTGGTCAAAACGGCACCAACGTAATTCTTGTTAGAGAAGGAGAGCAAATAGGTCAAATTTGGGGTCCTGTATTTTCTGGTAATGTTGACGCTAATGGTTCCCCTATTTTGGTAGATGTTAATGGCGATGGCAACCTAATTACGGATCAAGGAAGTGCCTTAAATGAAGATGTCGATTTTGCCGTTCTTGGAAATGGAATACCCGATTTTGAATTAGGATGGACCAACCAACTAACGATAGGAAAGTGGGACATTAACGCTTTCTTTAGAGGTGCCTTTGGTCATAGCTTGGTAAATAACTTCCGTGCCTTTTATGAACCACGTATTGGTTCACAATCCTCATACAACTTCGTTAACACTAGCTTAGCACGAGACGATATAAGAACAGCACAATTTAGTTCCTATTATGTTGAAAAGGCAGATTTTATTAGATTGGATAACCTTTCTGTAGGCTATAATTTTGACATCAATAACAATTATATTAAAAACATTAGACTTTCATTAGCAGGCCAAAATTTATTTACAATTACCAATTACACGGGTGCTGATCCAGAACCATCTTTACAAGATTTTGGCGCCGTTGATAACGGTGGTGCTAGAAGCCTTACGCCAAACGTATTAGCCCCAGGTATTGACAGAAGATATAACTATTTTACTGCCACTACCTTTACCCTCGGTTTAAATGTTAACTTTTAAAAAAAAAAAGATATGAATAGATTAATTAAATTAAGCTTCTTTTGCGGTACACTGCTCTTTACCTATGCGTGTACCAACTTGGACGAGGTCCTAGAAGACGAATTAACAACACAGTTTTCTGATAATGGAGTAACTGTAATTGAAGGAGCTACCTCTGGTGGTGTCCTACCCTCAGGAAACTTAACGGGATCCTACAACGGCATTCGCAATGGTTCTGCCGGTCATGGATCCTTTTTTTCTGTTCAAACCGTTTCAAGTGATGAGATGGCTATTGGACAAAAAGGTGGTGACTGGTTTGATGGTGGTATTTGGTTGCAAATGCACAGACACACTTTTGATGCTGCACATCCTGCGTTAAACGATACATGGAACAATGCCTATGGCGGAATTGGGCAAACAAACCTTGCCCTAGCAGGTACTTTATCCCCAAATGAAGCTGCACAGGCTAGAGTTATAAGAGCATTCCAACATTTTAGATTGATGGATTTATTTGGTAGAATAAAAATCATCACTGCTTCAGGGGTTGATGCGCCACAAACCAGCCGATTAGCTGCATTTAACTTTGTTGAAAGCGAGTTATTAGCAGTGTTAGGCATTACCGCGGTAAGCTCTACAATGGATTTATCTTCAAGTGCTTTAGGTACAGAAGCCCAGCCCTATGTGGTAAATCAATATGCTGCACTATCGTTATTAACCAAATTGTATTTAAACGCCGAAGTATATTCAGGTACTGCAAGATTTAATGAAGCTGATATAGCGGCTACTTATGTAATTGATAATGGCCCTTATATGCTTTCAACTGCGTCTTTCTCGGTCCCAAATTTAGCTAAAAGGCCAGAAGTAGCTACGGATCCGGTAAACTTAACAGGTTATGCGGCTATATTTGCACCGAATAACCAGTTCAACCCAGAAATGATTTGGTCTATTTATTATGATGCAGTGAGTGCTGGTGGTATGAACTTCTCACAAATGAACTTTCATTACAGTACCCAGTTGACCTATGCCTTAGATGCGCAGCCTTGGAATGGGTATCAGGTTTTGGAAGAATTTTACAACAGTTATGAAGCTACAGATATCCGGAAAGAAGCTAACTTTTTAGTTGGCGCACAAACGGATTTTGCCGGTAACGCCTTACTTGATTTCGCTGCTGATGATCCAAATTTAGTAGTTGATTATACACCAGCTATTTCTGAGTTACAACCGAACTCTCCAAGAGAAAGTGGCGCTCGTGCTAAGAAGTTTAGTTTTCAACTTTTCGGAAGACCAGAAATGAATAATGATTATCCTATTTTTAGATTGGGTGATCTTCATTTAATGCGTGGTGAAGCGAAAGCAAGAGCCGCTGGTAATTGGAACTTATCTTTGCCAGATGTTAATGCTATCCGCAATAGAGCTGGCCTTACTCCTTTAGGGACTATTACAGCTGATATTTTCTTTGCAGAAAGAGGAAAAGAAATGTTTCAAGAGACTAGCCGTCGTACTGATCTTATCCGTTTTGGAAAATGGGGTAATTCTTGGTGGGAAAAAACCAATAGCGATGCGTATAGAACTATATTCCCTATACCTTTCGCTCAAATACAAGCAGTGGGTAGTGGTTTAACACAGAACCCAGGGTATTAATTTAAAGTTATTGATGTAATTTAAGGGTTGCTCATTTTGAGCAACCCTATTTTTTAAAACATTTTCAAATGAGATTGCTAGTTTTACTCATGCTTTGTATTGGAATGTCCTGCGCTGAAAAAGAACAGCCCACTATTCCCTTATTTACCTTAAAAAACAATAGCATAGGTATCAATTTTGAAAACAAATTAAGCTATACAGAAGACTTTAATCCATACGTATATCGTAATTTTTATAATGGAGGTGGTGTTGCCATTGGCGATATCAATAATGATGGCCTTGAAGATATTTATTTTACAGGCAACCAAGTAGAAAACAAACTATTCCTTAACAAAGGCAATTGGCAATTTGAAGATATCACAGCTAGTGCTGGTGTAGCTTGCCAAGGCGTTTGGTCCACAGGAGCTACTTTTGCCGATATAAACGGTGATGGCCTTGTTGATTTATACGTTTGTAAATCAGGAAAGCCTGAAGGTGCAAACAGACACAATGAGCTTTTTATAAATAATGGTGATTTAACCTTTACAGAAGCTTCAGAGCAATATGGATTAGCTATTGAGGGTCTCTCAGTACAAGCTGCATTTTTTGATTTCGACAAAGATGGAGATTTGGATTGCTATATACTTAATAACTCTATAAAATCAATAGGCGCCTTTGACCTCATTAAAAACCAACGAAATATTCCCGATACATCAGGAAGTGGAAACAAATTTTTTAGAAACGATGACGGTGTATTCACCGACATCTCCCAAGAAGCCAACATATACTCAAGTAAAATTGGTTTTGGACTAGGCATTACCCTTGGAGACTTTAATAATGACAATTGGACAGATATATTTATTTCAAATGATTTTTTTGAAAAGGATTACCTGTACATTAATAATCAACAAGGAGGTTTTAATGAAGCATTAGAAGATTATTTTTCCTCAATCTCCATGGGCTCTATGGGTGCCGATGTCGCTGATTTAAATAACGACGCCTTACCTGATCTTATGGTAACAGAAATGCTACCTACTACAGAAGAACGTAAAAAAACGAAAACCATGTTTGAATCATGGGATAAGCAACAACTTGCTAAAAAACAGGGCTATTACAATCAATTTTCAAGAAATACTTTACAACGCAATCTAGGAAAAAATACCTTCGTTGAAATTGGAAGACAAGCTCAGGTTGCAGCAACCGAATGGAGCTGGAGCACTTTAATTTTTGACATGAACAACGACGGAAAGCGTGATATTTTTGTAAGTAATGGTATTTATAAAGATCTATTGGATCGCGATTATCTCACATATGAAGCCAACGAAGAAACCATACGCAATAGGGTTCAAAAAAAAGAAAAAGATATTATAAAAAATTTAATTGATGCAATGCCTTCTAAAGCCGTAGTTAATGCTACTTTTGAAAACCTTGGCGACTTTAAATTTACAGAAAGTAGTGAAAAATGGGGTCTAAACCAACCCAGCTTTAGTAACGGAAGTGCCTATGGCGATTTAGATAACGATGGCGACCTAGACTTGGTAGTAAACAATGTTAATATGCCAGCCTTTGTTTATCAAAATAATACAGATACCTTAACACATAGAAGCTTGTATTTAAAATTCAAAACAAATAGTAAAAATACCAAGGCTATAGGAGCACAAGTACAAATCTACTACAAAAATGGACAAATAAATTACGGCGAAAATTATACCTCAAGAGGCTTTCAAAGTAACGTGGCAGATGGCATTCATTTTGGCATTGGCGATACACAGATCGTTGACTCCTTGATCATAAAATGGCCAGATGGGAATGTATCTAAACTTAACAACATACCCACAAACCAAACACTTATTGTAACCTATCCTGAAGGTGCTAATACAAGTAAAAATCTGTCCAATAAAGTTAAAAGGAACAACACCATTTCGCAGATACCAGCATTATTTGATTTCAGTCACAAGGAAAATAATTATATTGACTTTAATAATGAAAGACTACTACCCCAAATGTTCAGCAATGAAGGGCCCGCATTGGCCACTGCTGACCTTAATGATGACGGCGAAGAAGATTTTTTTATCGGTGGCGCTAAAAATCAGTCTGGGAGTATTTTTATTTCTTCTCCAACAGGATACAAAGAAATAAGCGATTCTTTTAGTGACGAAATATCATCAGAAGACGTTGATGCCCTCTTCTTTGACGGCGATAACGACGGAGATATGGATTTGTATGTTTGCCACGGAGGCAAAGCCTACTCTCCTTTCTCAATTGCCTTAGAAGACACCTATTACATTAACGAAAACAATAAGTTTATCAAAGCTCAATCATCACTTTCCTTTCCTAAGCCCATTAGCTCCTCTGTAGTAAAAGCTGCTGACTTCGATAATGATGGAGACACCGACCTGTTTGTCGGCGAGCGATACAAGACGAACTTATATGGCGCGCCATGTTCTGGTTATTTATTACGAAATGATGGTAAAGGAAATTTTAAAGCTATTGAAAACGAGGTACTGAAAGATATTGGAATGATTACCGATGCAGCCTGGACCGACCTGAATAATGATGGTTGGGATGATCTAATTGTAATTGGCGAGTGGATGCCAGTGAAAATATACATCAACAGAAAAGGTAAACTTATAGATAGCACAAAATTGTATGGCCTCGAGAATTCTTCCGGAATTTGGTCATCATTAGCCCTAGCGGATATTGATAAAGATGGAGACCAAGACTTGATTGTTGGAAATATTGGACGCAATAATTTCTATGAACCTAACATGAGAATGTATATTGGAGATTTTGATGGAAATGGCTTTAAAGAGCAACTAATTTGTAAGAAAATCGGTGATCAATACTATCCAATTGTTGATAAAGACGAGTTAATTTCTCAAATACCATCCCTCAAGAAAAAATTACTTTATTACAAGGATTATGGAAAAGCAACCATGCAATCTATTTTTTCAGAAACAGTGCTAGCAAACATAATGTATGTTGACCTAAAAGTATTAGAAAGCACCATCTTCTTTAACCAAAAAGGAAGTTTCGAAACCAAAGCACTTCCTAGTGAAATACAATATAGCCCTGTTTATGCCATCACATCCGAAGACATAAATAATGATGGCTATCCAGATCTATGCTTTGGTGGTAACCAATTTTTAGTTAAACCTCAGTTCGGAAAGTATGATGCTTCAAAAGGATGGATTATCTTTGGACCATATTCTAAAGACCAAAAAACAAAAGAAGTAATCTCGCTTCACGCTGAGGGTCAAATAAGAGCATTAAAATGGATAAATAAAAAGAATAAAAAAATATTAGTAATTGCCAAAAATGATGAAAGACTTAGTTTTTATACCTATTAAAGCAGTATTGCTTTGTTTTCTTTTAATTGTACTATCTAATTGTTCAGAATCAGAATATGCTAAACTTGTAAGATCGGAAATGGCAAAGAATACCGTGAATGACTCTCTATTTTTAGGGATGAAATTGGGCATCAAAAAACAAGATTTTTTTGATGCGTGTTGGGAACTTAATAATAAACAGTTAATAAGCCATAGCTCGTCTAATAATTTTGTTAAATACCAACTACCCACAAAAAAGAATGATTCTACAGCAAGTGTTGTCTATATGTTATTCTACGGTATTTTTAATGAAGAAAAGGTGATGACTGGAATGGATTTGAAGTTTAACTATGATGCATGGGCCTTATGGAATAAAGCTTATCATGCCGATCAGTTGTTACCAGCTATTAAAGATTCACTATTACATTGGTATCCGGGTAATGACTTTGTTTCAGTACCCCTTAAAAAAAACAAAAAAGAAATGCTGGTGAAAATTGATGGAAATCGACGTATAATTATTGAGCCGTTAGAAAACAATAAAGACGTTGACGCCAGAATTGACGATCTCCGCTATATTATAGATTAAAACAGGACCTATGAATTATAGAAGTATTATTTACATAGCACTTTCGATATCTCTATTTAGATGCACAACTGAACCTGAAAAAACAGCGTCTAATTATGTTTTTAATTTATTAGATGAATCGGAAACAGGGATTGATTTTATTAACGAACTTGGGTATTCAAACGACTTTAACGTATATAAATATCGAAACTTTTATAATGGTGGTGGGGTGGCCATTGGAGATATTAACAACGATAGCTTACCCGATATTTATTTTACTGCAAACCAAACAAAAAACAGATTATACCTCAATCTAGGGAATTTAAAGTTTAAAGATATTACAGATGAAGCTCAAGTTGGAGGCTCTCGCCCTTGGTCAACAGGCGTAACTATGGTAGATATCAACGCTGATGGCTATATGGATATTTATGTATGTAATTCTGGCGATATAAAAGGTGAGAACAAACAGAATGAACTATTTATCAACAATGGTGATTTAACTTTTACAGAAAAAGCTAGTGAATACAATCTTGACGATGAGGGCTTCTCTACTCATGCTTCCTTTTTCGATTATGATAAAGATGGAGATTTGGACGTTTATATATTAAATAATTCCTATCAAGCCATTGGA
Organism: Cellulophaga sp.; assembly: GCA_041738035.1. Classification (GTDB taxonomy): domain Bacteria; phylum Bacteroidota; class Bacteroidia; order Flavobacteriales; family Flavobacteriaceae; genus Cellulophaga. Next base: position 47,588 of record JBGSQM010000093.1, on the reverse strand, counting down.
AGCTTTGATCTTCGAAGAAACGAACGCAATAAAAGAGATTTACTCGGAGGCGACAAACTCATGGAAAATGTTGACGGTAAATTTGTGGATGTCAGCGAAAAGGCTGGTATTTATGGCAGCGTGGTTGGGTTTGGTTTGGGTGTAACCGTAGGTGATGTAAATAATGACGGATGGGAAGATATTTATGTATCTAACGATTTCTTTGAAAGAGATTATTTATATATAAACAACCAAAACGGAACCTTTAAGGAAGACTTCGAGAACCAAATTACCGCAAGCAGTGGAGCATCAATGGGAGCAGATATGGCCGATATGAATAATGATGGCTACAACGATATTTTTGTTACAGAAATGTTGCCATCTGCATACGAGCGTTTAAAAACAGTAACAACATTTGAGGATTGGAATAAATACCAACTCAAGTTGAATAGCGGATATCATCATCAGTTTACCAGAAATACCTTTCAATTAAACAATACCGATAATTCATTCAGTGAAATAGGTCGTTTGAGTAGTGTAGAAGCCTCTGATTGGAGTTGGGGAGCATTAATGTTTGATATGGATAATGATGGCTTAAAAGACCTGTTTATTGCCAATGGCATCTACAAAGATCTTACCAATCAAGATTATCTGCAATATATTTCTAACGAAGAAGTGATAAAATCTATTGTGTCGAATGACTCCATCAATTATGCCCGATTAATTGAAATTATCCCATCAAATAAGTTAAAAAATCATGCCTATAAAAATTTGGGAAATTTGGATTTTCAAAACTTTGACAATTCCGGACTTCAAACAGAGAGTTTTTCTAATGGGGCTGCTTACGGAGATTTAGATAATGATGGAGACCTCGATTTAGTCGTAAATAATGTGAACATGAAATCATTTGTCTATCAAAATACAACGATTGAAAACAAGCAAGGCAACTATATAGCTTTAGTTTTAAAAGGTGAGGGCCAAAATAGGAATGCGATCGGCGCGAAAATTGAAATTACCTCAGAAAATATATCCATAGAAAATCAACCCGCTAGGGGTTTTCAATCCAGTATGGATCCACGGTCTATCATTGGCTTAAGTTCTAAAGATCCTATCTCAATAAAAGTTAATTGGCCGTCTGGCAAAAAAACGATATTAACTAAGGTGACTGTAAACCAAACTTTATTTCTATCAGAAGTTGACGCGGCAGTAGTTGCCATTGAAAACCCAATTATTCTCAATTCACTATTTCAGAAAATTCCAAAATATTTAGATTATAAACATATAGAAAATCGTTTTATAGATTTCGATAGAGACCGACTACTCAATCACATGTGTAGTACCGAAGGTCCTAAAATGTCTATGGCAGATGTAAATGGTGATGGCCATAACGACTTATTTATTGGCGGCTCTAAAGGGACTCCAGCGAGTCTTTACTTAGGAAACGTAAAAGGATTTAAACAAAGTGTTACTGACGCCTTTGAACAAAATAAAGATACGGAAGATGCAGCAAGTTTATTTTTTGACGCAGATAATGATGGGGATCTGGATTTATATGTTTGTAGCGGAGGTGTAGAATTCTCTCAGTATTCAACAGCCTTTTTAGACCATTTTTATATCAATGATGGAAAAGGAAATTTTACACTCTCTAATCAAAAATTACCGAATGCAAATTCCTTAAACAGCACAGCAACCGTAGTCGCTTCTGACATTGATGGCGATGGAGATTTAGATCTTTTTGTGGGCGAGCGGGTAATTCCACTTCAATATGGAAAGCGATGTTCAGGATTTATTCTTCAAAATGACGGAAAAGGAAATTTCACTGATATAACCAAAGAATCAGCTAAAGAACTTACCAATCTCGGTATGATCACGGATGCATTATTTCAAGATCTTGATCAAGATGGGGATGAAGATTTGGTGGTAGTAGGAGAATTTATGGGGATAGAATTATTTTTAAATACCAATGGCGTGTTTACAAAAATGAAAAACAATCCCCTTTCAGATTTAAAAGGATGGTGGAATGTTATTTATCCTAGTGATCTTGACGGCGATGGAGATATCGATTTTATTGTTGGCAATCATGGTTTAAATAGCAGATTTAAAGCAAGTGCTGAGCGGCCTATTACCCTGTATTCGAAAGATTTTGATAAGAATGGCTTTATAGATCCAATCTTAACTTTTCGTTCAGAAAATGGCAAAGATTATCCCTATGCCCTGCGACACAATTTAATTGATCAAATAAAAGGACTCAAAAAAAGATTCCCAGATTACGACTCTTTTAAAGATGCCAGTATTAAAGATATTTTTTCGCCAACAGAGTTAGATAATGCGAACCAATTGGTAGCAAATACGCTTTCAACAGTGATCATCATAAATGAAGGAAATTTAAAGTTCAGTGTTAAACCGCTTCCTATTGAAGCACAATTCTCTACTATTTATGCTATCATAACCGATGATTTTGACAACGATGGAGATCAAGATATTGTGTTGGGCGGCAACCTTTACAGTGTTAAGCCAGAAGTTGGTAGGTACGATGCGTCTTACGGTGTTTATCTTGAAAACTTGGGTAAAATGGAATTCAAAAGTTATAACAATGAAAAACGTTTTTCTGTAAAAGGAGAAATACGTGATTTCGCAATTGACAATCATAAGCTGTTTATCGCTAGAAATAGTGACTCACTGTTGGTTTTAAAATATTAAAAAATGAAGTATTTATTTGTAATTATTGTTAGCCTTGTTTTTTTTCTAACTGGATGCGACGAAAAAAAAGAAAAAGTTACCCAAGAAAAAGCGGCGATTTATTTTGAAGCTATTTCTCCTGACAGCAGTGGCATTACCTTTGCAAACACATTGACCCCTACCAATGATTTAAATATTATAGAATACCTATATTACTATAATGGTGGAGGTGTGGCTATTGGCGACATTAATAATGATGGTTTAGAAGATATCTATTTTACAGGAAACCAAACTTTCGATAAGCTCTACTTGAATCAAGGAAACTTAAAATTTAAAGATATCACTAAAGAAGCTGGCATATCAATAGATTCTACTTGGTCCACAGGAGTTACTATGGAAGACATTAATAATGACGGGTTACTAGATATCTATGTATCGAAAGTTGGCAATTATAAAAACTTAAAAGCGCAGAACTTATTATACATTAATAAAGGAAATAATAAATTTGAAGAATCGGGAAAAGAATACGGTTTAGATTTTTCAGGACTATCAACCCAAGCAGCTTTTTTTGACTATGATAACGACGGCGATACTGATGTTTATTTGATGAACCATTCTATCCATACCCCCAGAAGTTATGGCAGTACCCAAAGAAGGCAGATTACCGATTCCATTGCTGGAGATAGGTTTTACGAAAATAAATTAAATGAAGGAGTTACTAAGTTTGAAGATGTAACCGAAGCCTCTGGAATTTACAGTAGTGCTTTAGGTTACGGTTTGGCAATAACCACATCTGATATTAATAATGACGGTTATATGGACATCTATATTGGCAATGATTTTCATGAAAACGATTATTTGTATATTAATCAAGGTAATAAAACTTTTAAAGAATCGATTGCAAGTTACATATCCCACACTTCAAGATTTACCATGGGAGTAGATATTGCAGATTTAAACAATGATCTTAATCCAGATATATTTTCATTAGACATGATGCCCTTTGACCACGAAATCTTTTTAAAATCTGGAGGAGAGGATACCGATAAAATAGCACAAATTAAGAAAAATTATGGTTTTGAAACCCAATATGCGCGAAATACGCTACAATTAAACAGAGGAAACAATTCGTTTGCTGAAATTGCTTTAATGACCGAAACACATGCCACCGATTGGAGCTGGTCCACCCTAATTCAAGATTTTGACAATGATGGTTTCAATGATATTTATATTACCAATGGTATTTTAAAACGCAGTAATGATCTGGACTATATTAATTATTTAAGCAATGTGGACTTTTCCAAATATAACCAAACGCAACAAAATGAACTAGAGCTTAAGTTAATTGAAGAAATGCCCACCATTAAACTTTCAAATATTATTTATAGAAATCAAGGAGATTTAAAATTTGAAAAACTAACTGAAAATGCAGGTCAGTTTCCCTCCTATTCTAATGGTGCTGCCTATAGCGATTTAGATAATGATGGTGATATAGATATTGTCGTAAATACTATTAATGACCCTGCTTTATTATTGGAAAACAAAAGTGCTCACAGCCCTAAAAATAATTTTATTGGCTTTTCTTTAATTGGCGATGACCAACTCAAAAATACAACAGGATCAAAAATTTATCTATTTGCAGGGGGAAAAGAGTTTTACAAAGAATTAACAGTAACCAAAGGATTTCAATCTTCTTCGTCACATAAAGTTAATTTTGGATTAGGAGATTTAACCAAAATTGACTCTGTCAAGGTTCAATGGCTCGATGGAAAGGTGCAAATTGCAAATGACCTTTCTATTAATGCCTATCATAAGATTGCAAGGCAAACTGATTTAAAAGAAAAAACTCCCTCTAAAATTAATCCATTCGCACCAGCGAATCCATTTATATATACCCATATTGAAAATTCTTTTTTAGATTATGAAAGAGAGGTTTTAATGCCTGAAAAATTAAGTACTGAAGGCCCCGTTGCAGTAAGCGCAGATTTTAACGGCGACGGCTTAGAAGATCTTTATATTGGTGGTGCTAAAGATCAAGCTCCTGTACTTTTTTTGAAACAAAATAATGGCACTTACTTGGAGGATCCTAAAAATAAATTCTCACAAGAAATTCCTTATGAAGACGTCGATGCTGTTGCATTTGATTTAGAGAATGATGGTGATTTGGATTTATATGTCATGAGTGGAGGCAATGAGTGGGGCGAACAAGACGCCTCTTACGAAGATCGGTTGTACATTAACGATGGAAAAGGAAAACTTAATCGACTACCTGCCCCTTTGATTAAAACTAATGGAGGCAGTATTTCTGCAGGCGATTATGATGGCGATGGCTATAATGACCTTTTTATCGGAAATCGTTCCATTCCAGGTGCTTATGGTTTATCTCCTTTTAGTTATATTCTTAAAAGTGACCAGAAAGGTAGTTTTAGCATTGTTGAAAAATTTAGATTCGGAATGGTTACTGATAGCCAATGGGCAGATCTTAATAATGATAAGTTATTAGATTTAATTTTAGTAGGAGATTGGATGCCAATAACAGTGCTTATTAACCAAGGTAATGACAAGTTTAAAAATGAAACAAAAGCTTACGGTCTAGCTGACAGTTATGGAATGTGGAATACGGTAGTAGTTGCAGATATTGATAACAATGGAAGATTAGATATTATTGGTGGGAATGCAGGATTGAATTTTAAAATGAAAGCCTCTCCCGAAAAACCTATTAAATTGTTTATAGACGACTTTGATAATAATGGACAGCCAGATCCCATTATCTTTTATGATTTCTTCGGTTATAATGTTCCTTTCGCATCAAAGGATAAACTAGTGCAGCAGTTGCCTTATTTGAAAAAGAAATTTTTAGATTATAAAACTTTCTCCAAAATTAATTCTATAACTGATTTAACCGATAAAGAGGAAAAAGATATCATGGAAATTAAAAAAATAACTGAACTTCAATCCATGATATATTTTAATCCTGGAACTGATAAGTTTAAGGCGCAACCCTTACCTATCGAAGCTCAAATGAGTAGTATCGAGGATATTTATATCGATTCAAGTGCTGGTACAAAAAATATTATCTTTGTGGGCAATTATCTTGATTATACGGTAGAACTGGGAAGTAGCGATGCCAACTCAGGTGGTATTTTATATTTTGATAGTAAGGGCATTTTTCAATCTTTTAAATATTTGCCCATTCCGAATGGTTTAAATGCCAGACAAGTCATAAAATTAGATGAAGGTAAATTTTTGGTGCTTGTTAATAACGATAGATCATATACTTTTGAAATTCCTAGGAATTAAAAAATTAATATTCAAAATAATATCATTTTAAATACGACATAATGGTAACCAAAAAAAAACATATCGAATTCATTCTTTTTAATTGTCTTATAATCAACCTCTTTTTACTCGGTTCCTGCAAAGAAAATACGGCATATAAAGAGAAATTGCAAGATCCCCAACTTTTTCAGTCCTCCATAAAAAAGCTAACGGATGTAATCGTATATGATATTTTTTCACCACCTGTGGCGTCAAGAGTATATATGTACCCGACCATTGCTTCTTACGCCATTATGCAAAAAGCACATCCAGAAAAGTATAATTCTTTAGAAGGGCAAATGAACGAATATACGGATATTCCAGCCCCAACAGATAAAAATGTTAATATGAATTTGGCCGCAATACATGCCTTTTTGACAATTGGAAGACAGCTTATTTTTTCCGAGGATAAAATCAACGAATTTCAAGACAAAACTTACGCTGATTTGCAAGAGGCCGGGTTACCTGATGAGGTTTTACAAGCATCAAAAGAATATGGTGAGCAAGTTGCAAAACATATTTCAAATTGGGCGGATACTGATATGTACAAGCAAACAAGAACCTATCCAAAATATACCATTCTTGATGACCCCCAATATTGGAAACCTACACCACCAGATTATATGGATGGTATTGAACCCTCATGGCATAAAATTAGAACATTAGTTTTAGATTCTGCTGGGCAATTTCCACCAAAACCACCTTTAGCTTATGATTTAACAGAAGGAAGTCCTTTTCAAAAACAATTAATGCAGGTGTATGCCGAAGGCTCTGGAACAGATCAAAATAAAAGAGATATTGCGAGTTTCTGGGATTGTAATCCCTATGTATCTCATCATCGTGGTCATGCCATGTTCGCCACCAAAAAAATTACTCCTGGCGGTCACTGGATTGGTATAACTGCCATTGCCAGCACAAAAGCTAATTCTAGTTTTGACGAGACTATAAATGCCTATACCAATGTAACTACCTCGCTTTTTGATGCTTTTATTAGCTGTTGGGCTGAAAAATGGAGAAGCTTACTAGTACGTCCAGAAACAGTTATCAATGCTTATATAGACGAAGAGTGGGTGCCATTATTACAAACGCCACCCTTTCCTGAATATACCAGTGGACATTCGGTAATTTCTAGAGCTGCGGCTGTAGCCTTAACCCGATTATATGGTGATAATTTTAGTTTCGATGATACTACTGAAATAGAATATGGCTTACCTGTTCGCAGTTTCACATCCTTTCTACAAGCCTCTGAGGAGGCCGCAATGTCAAGATTATATGGCGGAATACATTATATGATGGCCATTGATGAAGGTGTAAAGCAAGGTGAGGAGCTTGGTCAACATATTACCAAAAACCTGGTGACTTTAAAAAAATGATCAAAACTTTTGTTTGCAAAAAAAACTATATGATCATAACTCCTTTTTTTAATTTTCTAAATTATTGAAAATCTATCTCGCAAAATAAACATAAATCCCAATCACAACCACACAAATTACAATACCTACCTGATTTACATATTTATATGGAGTGATGGATACTTGGTTGGTATATTCTAACACATAAGGTTCTTTTCTTGGGTAAAACTTGCCAATAATCAACATTATAGCAATATTTAAAATAAATAAAATGGCCATGTTATGAAGAAAATGTGGATATGCATCTGCTTTCACTAAATTAAGAGCCACTTCATCCGTAATACCCGAGGCCTCTGCTTTTGCTAATGCCGCGGTCACCAAATTTGGTCCTAGGAAAAATTCACTAATGATATATAAAACAGAACCAGAAATAATTCCGATTTTAGCAGCGATTGCCGGAACTCTTTTGGTTAAATAACCTATTACAATTATGGTGAAAATGGGAATACTATAAATACCATTAATTTTCTGCAAGTAATTAAATAGGCTGCCTGCATCTGCAATCAAAGGGGCAATAAACATGGCAGCTAAGGCTAAACAGACTCCAAATATTTTACCGTATTTTACAATCATATTTTCTGGAGCCTCTTTGTTGATGTGTTGTTTGTAAATATCAATCCCAAATAAAGTTACAGAACTATTTAAAACGCTATTAAAAGAACTTAAAATGGCTCCAAATAAAACAGCTGCAAAAAAACCAACTAAAGGTTTCGGTAATACCGCACGCACTAATTCTGGATAAGCCATATCACTCGAAGCTAAACCATTGTCAAAATAATGGTAGGCTATCATCCCTGGTAACACTAAAATTAAGGGGCCTAAAATCTTTAAAAAAGCGGCTAATAAGAGCCCCTTTTGGCCTTCCTTCAAATTTTTAGCACCTAAGGCTCGTTGAATTATCTGTTGGTTGGTACCCCAATAAAATAATTGCACCAACATCATTCCCGTAAAAATGGTCGCGAAAGGCACCTCTTGTCCAGGATTACCAGTGGAATCAAAACGTTCTGGATTTGCAGCAATTAAAGTATCTATTCCCGAAAGTACGCTACCATCACCAATCGCCATCAAACCAAAAATAGGTATCAATAATCCACCAATTAACAATCCAATAGCATTTATAGAATCAGAAACTGCAACTGCTTTTAAACCTCCAAAAACGGCATAAATAGAACCAATAATCCCTATTCCCCAAATACAAATAACGAGTGCTGTGGCATCAGAAACACCTAAAAGTGTCGGTACATCGAACATTCCACTAATCGCAACCGAGCCAGAATATAAAATTACAGGTAACAAAACCACCACGTAGCCGGTTAAAAATAGTGCTGAAGTAATTGTTTTTGTAGTGGTATCAAAACGTTTTTCTAAAAACCCAGGTATCGTTGTTAAACCTCCTTTTAAATATCTTGGCAATAAAAAAATTGCGGTTACTACAATAGCTATTGCTGCCAAAGTTTCCCATGCCATTACAGATAATCCGTCTTTGTAAGCACTACCATTTAAACCTACAATTTGTTCCGTAGACAAATTGGTTAAAAGTAGAGAACCTGCTATAACGCCAGCAGTTAAACTTCTCCCTCCTAAAAAATAACCATCAGATGATTTTTCATCTGTTTTTCGCGTTGCGAAGTAGGCAATTATAGCTACTAAAGCGGTAAAGCCTACAAAAGAAAATATTCCTAACATTTTTATTTAGTTGATTTGATTGTATGGGATAAATATATAGGAATATTTATAGAAAACTGAATTTAATATCGAATAATATAAAGCATTCCTCAAATCTTTCGCCAAGAATAGCCACTACAAAGTTTTCATTATTAAAATTTACCATACATATAAATAGCCTATTTACTTTCTTTTAATCCTTAAGATTGCCTGCTTTTTTAGATATTTATAAAAAATTTTAAGCATGTCGTCGAACACTAGATTATCAAGAGCTTACAAAAATGCCAAAACATTGTCTTTTGATGATACCTCAAAATTAATTTTATTTAGCGATTGCCATAGAGGCGACAATAGTTTTGCGGATGATTTTGCCAATAATAGAAATATTTATTTTCATGCCTTAAAATTCTATTTTATGGAAGACTTTCAATATATAGAATTAGGTGATGGCGATGAGTTATGGGAAAATATAAATTTTGAAGCTATTTTTACAGCGCATAAACATGTTTATTTTTTACTAAAGGAATTCCACAAAAGACAACGATTGTTTATGATTTGGGGAAATCATGATATGGTGTATAAAGATCCAAAATATGTAAAACAGAATTTATCTACTTATTTTGACCCCATTGAAGATTCTGAAAAAGAATTGTTTACCAATTTAAATTATCACGAAGCCATTGTTTTAAAACATAAAGATACGCAACAAGAATTATTTTTAACCCACGGTCATCAAGCAGATTGGTGGAATTATACTTTTTGGCGGTGGGGTCGTTTTTTAGTTCGGGTACTTTGGAAACCTTTGCAAGTATGGGGCATTGCAGATCCCACAAGTCCTGCAAAAAACTACAAAGAACTCATTAAAATAGAACGTAGAATTAAAAAATGGATTGTAGAAAACAAGTATTTATTAACTGTGAGCGGACACACGCATCGGCCTAGATATCCGAGACCTCAGGAAATTCCTTTTTTTAATGCCGGTAGTTGTGTGCACCCCAGAAGCATTACAGGAATTGAAATAGAAAACGGAGCTATATGCTTAATAAAATGGACTATTGAAACTACAGATGATGGTACGCTTCGTGTTGTTAGAACCGTACTCGAAGGACCAAAAAAACTTAATGAATACATAAACAAAGAATATGACGGAAATTTGAACAATAATTGAAAAGTAATAATTTAAATCTCAGTGCGTCAAATGAATAAAAATGTAAAGATTTAAACAGCAAAGCAACTAACATCTTGATAGCCACGAAAGCCAAACCCATATTTTTTTATGATCAAAATAGCATAAAAACTTATTTTAGATTATGTAGTGATTTAAACTTTTTCCATTTGCTAAAAAATTTACCTTTTTTTTGCTTCCGTAGCGGTGCTATGCAAGTAAAAAAAGCTTTCAAAAGAACAAAAAATCTATAATTTTCGCTAAAACGCAAAAAGTTTAAATCACTTCTATACCTAATAAAGGCGGACAACTATAAGAATATATAGTCACTTGCTGATGCAACATATAAAGTCGCTCACCGTAAAAAGTCACTAATACCGCACTCTTATTTCTGATGTACCTATTAAATTAATCAATGTTTTTGAACATAGCTACTTCAATTGAAAATTGTTATAGCATTTTTTGAATTCTTTATTTTAACATCAATTTTAAATATATTGGCAGGGTATTTGTTAAATTTACGCTAGTTAACATCATTTTTATGGCCATCCGGTTTCTTAGTTTATTATTTAGTTTCTTTTTTTTACAAGTAGGATTTTCACAAGAAATGCCTACCACAAAAATATTGAAAATAGAAAGTAAAGACAAAACAGAAGATAAAACCGATTTAAAAATTCTCCCTGAAAAAAAACCACAATTATCATTAAACATGCCCGATTTGTTAGGTAAAACTCCTGAGGTAAACATGAAAGATGATGGTAAGCCAAAAGTATCGATGCTCCCTAACAAAGATTTAAAACAAGCTGGACACGATTTAGTGTTAGACCCTAAAATAGGAGAAAAAAGGGACTCAAAATCGGGTGGAGGTTACTTCCCTAACATGTATTTAGGCGATATTAAAAATAACGGTAAATTTATTGGAATTGTTTGTCGTGATCACGAATATGTGGATGGCGATTTAGTACGTATTATTGTTAACGGAGTTATAGTTGAACCTAAACTTTTTTTAACTGGCGCTTTTAAAGGTGTTAATGTTGACCTACAACCTGGCTTTAACAGAATAGAATTTGAAGCCCTAAACGAAGGTTCTTCTAGCCCAAATACAGCACAAATTAATGTGTATGACGATACTGGCAAACTGCTATACGCCAACCAATGGAATTTATCTACCGGCTCAAAAGCTACATTTGTGGTGACGAAAGAGTGATTTGCAACGAGTAATGATCACTTATCAATGAATACTTTTATAGTTGCCCACTTTCCCGTTGCGATGAAATCTTAGAAAATAACCCAATATAATGTTGAGCCTTGCGCTAGGCAATACTTTCAAAATTTTATTTTTTTAAAAGGATGTGCTTCTTATAGCTGTATCCTAAACTATTGTTTTGTTTATTTAATATATTTGTTCTTCATTCATAAGTTTTAGATATTTTATGGCCAATAAAAAATATTCAATAGCAGTTATTCAATTAAATTTGAACAACACCGCCGAAGAAAATAGAAAAAAGTGCTTGAGTTGGATTAGGAAAGCAGCGGAACAAGGGGCAGATGTTATTTCGCTCCCTGAATTATATAGCAGCCATTATTTTTGCCAAAGCGAAGACGTTTCTAATTTTTCACTTGCTGAACCTTTAGGTGATATTTCGTTTACCGCATTTAGTGAACTTGCCAAAGAACTAAAAGTAGTTTTAATCATTCCTTTTTTTGAAAAGAGAATGCCTGGTATCTACCATAATAGCGCTTATATTATTGACACTGACGGTTCACAAGCAGGTTTATATCGAAAAATGCACATTCCAGATGACCCGCATTTTTACGAAAAGTTTTATTTTACACCCGGCGATCTAGGTTTTAAGACCATACCTACTAAAAAAGGCAAAATTGGCACCCTTATTTGCTGGGATCAATGGTATCCAGAGGCAGCGAGATTAACTGCTTTACAAGGAGCAGAAGTTATTTTTTATCCCACCGCCATTGGTTGGCATCCTTCAGAAAAAAACCAATATGGTGAAAACCAGTATGGTGCTTGGATGAATGTAATGAAAGGTCATGCCGTGGCTAACGGCGTGTATGTTGCCGCTGCAAACCGAATTGGTTTAGAAAAATATTTACCTGATACTGACGGATTAGAATTTTGGGGAAACTCGTTTATTTGTGGCCCTCAAGGAGAAATTTTAGCGCAAGCCTCACCTTATAAAGAAGAAATTTTAATCGCAGAAATCGATCTAGACCATCAGGAAAATGTACGTCAAAATTGGCCATTTTTTAGAGATAGAAGAATCGATGCTTTTGGCGATATTACCAAACGAGCAATTGAATAAAGCTATGATTTCAAGAAGATTTCCAGCTGAATGGGAAAAACAACAAGGCATTTTATTGTGCTTTCCGCATAATGGGAACGATTGGCCTGGAAAATATGTGGCAATTCAATGGGCTTTTGTAGAGTTTATCAAAAAAATTGCTGAACATGAAATGGTTTTCTTAGTAGTCGCTAATGAAGAATTAAAAGTCAAGGTTGCCGATATGCTAAAAATAGCATCTGTGCAACTTAAAAATATTTCCTTCATCAAACAAAAAACCAATAGAAGTTGGATGCGCGATTCGGGTCCGATTATTGTCAAAAATGGGCGTAAAAGAGAAGCTTTAAACTTTAATTTTAATGCTTGGGCAAAATACCCCAATTGGCAATTAGATAAGCACATTCCTATTTCGGTTGCCAAGCATCTTGATATTCCATTAACACAAGTTTTATACAAAGGTAAAAAAGTAGTTTTAGAAGGTGGTGCCTTAGAAGTCAATGGAAAAGGCACTTTAATTACTTCCGATGAATGTTTGTTGGACCCAAAAATCCAAGTTCGCAATATTGGTTTTACAAAAGCCGATTATGAATCTGTATTTCAGGAATACTTAGGAGTTACGAATACTATTTGGCTAAAAGATGGCATTGTTGGCGATGATACTCATGGACATATTGATGATTTATGCCGATTTGTCAATGAAAATACGGTGGTTACCGTTGTAGAAGACAAGCCAAAAGATAAAAATTTTGAACCGCTACAAGAGAATTTAAAACGACTGCAAAAGGCTACATTGGAAAATGGGAAGCCACTACATATAATTACCTTACCCATGCCCAAACCCATTATTTTTGATGGACTACAATTGCCAGCGAGTTACGCGAACTTTTTAATTTTGAATAAAACAGTTCTGGTGCCCACTTTTAACGACCCCAAAGATACCGTAGCCTTAACAATTTTAGCAGACTGTTTTCCTGATAGAGAAATCATCGGAATTAGTTGTATTGATTTTATTTGGGGATTTGGTACTTTGCATTGTTTGAGTCAACAGATTCCTGTTTAGGTGGTGGTTTTTTGTTAATGCTTATTCGCAACTTAAATTATTAGATTGTTGTAATATTAGATTTTTAGATAATTGTTTGGAACTTCAAGCCATTGAATAGAAGGTGGACGAAGTGTTGACAATTTTCGTACTTCATATTTATAATTTCGTATTTCTAATTTCGACGTACAACGTGAACTTCCCTAATTAGCAGTGACCGTTTTTCCTCTGCGTTTTCAGTTTTCCATTTTCAATTACCCGAACGTTTTCCTGGCTGATACCTTTCCTTTGCACTTTTTAAAACATCTTCTTTATAAAAGAGTACGTCTTTAAAATTAACATCGGCATACCTTTGAATTTGATCATTGAAATGCGCAGAATTTGGGTCGCCACTTTGTCCACCTGCTAAAATACTTTTTGCTTTTACCTTCTTGCCAAACTCAACAACCGCCACAAAACTATTGCCTCTTGTACCGTATATTTTTTTAGTATTATTATGGTAATTAACACCATAAGCAGCTAAAGCTCCCCACCTACCCGATGCAAAACTTATAGGCATACTTGGCAAACTATCGTTAAAAGCTTGTTCAATATCACCGTTTAAACGCTGGTATCTATTTACTTCGCCCCAAGGCATTTTCCAAGTGCCAAAATCGGCTGTTAAGGTATCAATTACGGCTTCCAAAACGCGCAAACGCTCCATATTTGGGGAATCAGTTCCAAAATAATTCATCCGTTCCATATCGCTAAAGCCTTCGGGTGTTTTACCCATTTGCCCATATAATGTACCATAATAGTGCGCTAAAGTCATGGCAATTGCTTCTTTTGAGGTTTTTAAATCCCACTGTTTCAAGAGCTCAATGGCTTCTTTGAGTTTCGAATTTTTGTTATCCTGACTTTCATAAGCTTTTACCAAACCAGGAATTAATTTTTCAAAAGCTGGCAAATAGGGGTCGTGTGCTAATTTAACAAGGCTGTCTAATGTAAAACCTGATTTGTCTTTAAGAAGTTGAATGGCATGAACGCCCCTAAAATTTTCCTGATCTTTCGACATATAACTCGGGTAGTCTTCTATTTTAGGGCTGAATTCTAAAGCAGCGGTATAGGGTGTAGAATTGCAATTTTGAAACCATCCATTTTCAGGATTTAGCAATAAAATGTTTTCATCAACCGTATGCAAACCTTGCCAATCTGTTTGCGGATTGCTACCATCAACTGGTTCATCATAATTAAAGTTGACATCGCGTTTCGGAATAAAATTACCGTGAAAATAAGCGATATTGCCTTCCGCATCGGCGTAAACCGTGTTGTTGGACGAATTTGTGCGGATATCCATCATCTCCCGAAAACCCTTGTAACCCGTTTGTTTTGTTCTAATATAAGATTGTTCTAAGGCTTTAACAGGTTCCCACATCATAGCCGAAGCTGTCCATTGACCATCAACCATTTGTGTAATTGGACCGTGGTGCGTTCTATAGCTTGGGAATTTTTTTTCTTTGATGTTATCGCCTTCTTTGTATTTTAAAATTACTTCGCCCACCATAACAGGTCGCAATTCCTGTCCGTATTGATAAACTAATTTATCTTCGAGCTGCACTATGGTTTCTTTAAACTCATCCATAACATCGATATAAGTAGAAGTGTGCATCCAACCTGTTTTTTCATTAAAGCCTTGATATACAAAAAACTGCCCCCAAGTTACAGCGCCATACGCGTTTAGTCCTTCTTCACTAATAACATGCACTTCGGGTCTAAAAAAGAAAGAAGTATGCGGATTAATCAGCAACATGGCATTCCCGGATTGTGTAAGTTTACCCGAAATAGCAATGCCGTTAGAGCCTTGTGGTTCTTCTACTGTTGTTTTATTTTTTATTTCGAAGGATTTTGCTTGGTGAATTTCCATTCCACTTTCATAAAAGGCCTTTAGTTTACTAGTTGATACCCGCTCGATATCGCCACCAATAGAACCTTCGCTAAAATACATGGGCATCCACGGCTCAAAATGAGTGATTAATTTAGGTTCTACTTCAGGATGTGTTTTTAGATAAAAATTGATGCCATCAGCAAAAGCATCGCACAACTTTTTTAACCAATCGGGGCTATTCTTATAATTAGCAATTGCCTCTTCTTCGGTCATAAAAAGCTTAGCACGTAAATCGCTATATAAGGCTTCTTCGCCTTCCACCTCAGCCAATCTGCCCGTTGCCCAAATATAATTCTGCTCTACACGGTTAAAATCGTCTTCGCATTGCGCGTATAACAATCCGAAAACAGCATCGGCATCCGTTTTACCATAAATGTGAGGTACGCCAAAATCATCTCTAATGATTTCGATATTGTCTGTATAGGCTTTGTATTTGTCGATTTCTGGAGTAGTCTTGGTTTCCGATTTACAAGAAATCAATAGAAGAAAAACAAGTAGAAGAATTTTAAAAAGTGTTTGCATGTTGATGAATTTAGGGGTACAAAATACGAATAAAAAGGTTCTTAAAAAGCAATTATACAAACCAACCAGATGAAGTTTCAAAGTTAGCAGGGATAAATATTAACAAACATCTTGTATTTAAAAAAGCCGAAGATTAAAAATTGGTATAGAATTGACATAACTTGCGACTAAATTGAAAAAAGTAGTATGTCAGAAAAAAAAGTTACTATTCTTACCGCATTTAAAACTATAATTTGGCCTCGTAGAAATCTGGTTTTTATAGGTCTTTTGTTGATTGTGATTAGCAAAGCTGCTAGTTTTGTTGCGCCATTATCACTAAAATATTTAATGGATGATATTATACCAAATAAAGATATTGATTTTCTGAAATTGTTAGTGGGTGCTGTTGCGGCAGCGATATTTGTACAAGCTATCACTTCCTTTTTATTGACTAAAATACTAAGTGTACAAGCGCAATATTTAATTTCAGAATTACGTGCTCAGGTACAAAAAAAGGTATTATCCCTACCTATTCGTTTTTTTGATAATGTAAAATCTGGTGCTTTGGTTTCAAGAATCATGACCGATGTTGAAGGAGTGCGAAACCTTATCGGAACAGGATTGGTACAATTAGTAGGTGGTACTATCACTGCTGTGGTTTCTTTAATTTTACTGTTAAGAATTAGCTGGAGCATGACGCTTTTTACACTAATCCCTTTAGTTATTTTTGCACTTATTGCCCTAAAAGCTTTTAAATTTATTCGTCCAATTTTTAGGAATAGAGGTAAAATAAATGCCGAAGTTACGGGAAGATTAACCGAAACCTTAGGTGGTGTTAGGGTGATAAAAGGTTTTAATGCGGAAGCACAAGAAAACAAAATTTTTGAAGAAGGCGTAGAACGTTTATTCCAAAATGTAAAAAAGAGTTTAACGGCTACGGCTTTTATGACAAGTTCAGCGACTTTTTTATTGGGTATCGCCACCACTGGAATTATGGGTATTGGTGGTTATAAAATTATGATGGATGAATTAACTATCGGAGAATTTTTAACCTTTACCTTTCTTTTAGGTTTAATGGTTGCTCCAATCGTTCAAATGAGTAATATCGGGAGCCAATTGACGGAAGCTTTGGCCGGATTAGACCGCACCGAAGAACTGATGAATATGACGCCAGAATCTGATGAAGAAAATAGAACGATCATTCTAAATGATATCAAAGGAAATATTGTTTTTAATGATGTGTCTTTCGCCTATGAAGAAGATAAAGAAGTATTACACAACATTAATTTTGAAGCATCACCAGGAGCTGTTGTAGCACTTGTAGGGAGTTCTGGCTCAGGCAAATCTACTATTGCTGGATTGGCAGCTACTTTTTTAAATCCGCTTTCGGGTACTATTTCTATTGATGGTCATGATTTATCAAAAGTTAATTTAGATAGCTACAGAAAAAACTTAGGGGTTGTTTTACAAGATGAATTTTTGTTTGAAGGTACTATTAGAAATAACATATTATTCCCAAGGCCAAACGCCACAGAAGCCGAATTACTAGCTGCGGTTGATGCTGCTTATGTGAATGAATTTACGGATCGCTTTGAAAAAGGTTTAGAAACGCTTATCGGAGAACGAGGTGTTAAACTTTCTGGCGGGCAACGCCAAAGAATTGCGATTGCAAGAGCCATTTTAGCCAACCCCAAAATATTAATTTTAGATGAAGCAACTTCTAATTTAGATACGGAAAGCGAAGCCTTAATTCAGAAAAGTTTAGCCACTTTAACCAAAGGCAGAACCACTTTCGTCATCGCTCACCGATTGAGTACCATCCGAAAAGCAAATCAGATTTTAGTAATTGAAGATGGTCGCATTGCCGAACAAGGCACTCACGAAGAATTGATTGCCAAAGAAGGTCGGTATTATAACTTGTTTACCTATCAGGCGAGGATTTAGAAATTTTTAGTTTTTAAAATAAGATTAGTTACATAAAATGCGAGTTAAAAGCTCGCATTTTTTATGATAGTACTATTAAAATCTCCAGCCGAAGTTTAAGCCACCTCGAAGCTGTAAATCATTGTTAAAATCAAAGGGATCGTCAGCCAAACCTAAATTTCTTCCCAAACCTAAACCTAAGTCTATTAAAAACCCACTATCGCTAACCCATTTCCAACCTATACCCACACCAATAGCCGTTTCGAAAATATTTTCTGTACTATTAGAAAAACTTCCATCGGGTTGTCTGAGGCCATTTACTGATTCAAAAGTAAAAAATTTCACAAATCCTTCCCCGTAAAAACCCTTCGCCCCATAGTCTTCTTTCGAAAAAAAGTATTGACGGTAATATGGCGTTAATGAAAAACTTTCATATTCAGAAAAATCTAGGTCATTTTCATTGCCTATCGGTATAAATAAATCTACCCCTACCCCAGAATATCTGCCCAAAATGTACTCATAACGTGGGCTAAATGCAGGTAAGGCTATTATAGCCGTTACATCAAGACTTACTTCGTGTTTTTTTACACTCGCAAATTTCTCCATTCGCTTTTGCGAGTCAGTTAAATCTTCATCTTGAGCTACAATTCCATTAGAAACTAAAAAGAATATTGCCATCAATAGTATTTTTTTCATAGCAGGTTTTTTAAAAAATAGAAGCATAAAAATAAGTTAATTATACCTTTTATTTTTTTATTTCTAAAAATTAAGTGCGTAAAGTTTTTATGCTATTGGGAACTTTAGCCATTATGCGGCTTAGCTTTCAAACTAAAATAATCAAAAGCAGTACTTATATCCAAATAAGCCTAATAATTTGTTTCTATTGCGCCCACATTTCAATAAAAAATAACAGCCGCCAAAAGGCAGCTGTATTCTTTAAAATTAGGTTGATGATTTAAATAGAAAATAATTAGTTACTACTCAAAAACTGTTCAAAATTATTGAGTTGTAATGCCTCAAAACCTTTGAAGCTATTTTTAAACTTGTCTAAACTTACTTTAGCTTCTTCAAACCTTTGAGAAATCATTCCTAAATTTTCTAGTTCAGAGGCAGATGGCTTATCATAACTGTCCACCAATTTACTGTATAAGTCTGTAATTTTTTCTCTTAATTGCGGCTCTGCGGCGCCTACATAATTGTCGCCGGTGGTAACTACCAATGTTTCTTTTAAGGCATTTAATTTTGCCACTAGTTTGGTGTTCTTATCTATGCTGGCTTTGTCAAGAATTGCATCTAGTTCATACACCATATAGGCAAGCTCCTGAGTCATGTTGTACAACTTGGTTATGGTATTGTTTTTTAAATCCCGATCGGTAGGTGATAGTGTCGATTTTGGATCGTAAACAACGTCAAAAAGGTGCTCAAAGGTTTCGTTCCCTTTGGTAATAACTGCTTTGTAAGTTCCCTCGGGTACTTTTGGAGACGTAAAACCTCCGAATGCTAAAGTTTTTCCTTTGGCAACCTTAGGCTGTTTTCTGGTATAAGCCCAATTTACGATATTCACTCCTTTAGATTTTCCAGGCCCTAATTCTACTATTTTATTTCCTGCCATATCTTGTATTTCCATCGTCATTTTACCAAAAGTATGTCTGCTTTTTAAATAGTATTTTATTTGAGCATTGGTTGTTTTATTTTGACCAACGAATTGTGTTTCTGCTCCGAAACCTCCTGAAAAATTACTTTCTTCGTTCATGACTGTTGGATTACTAGTAAAAAAATGCAGCGTTTTATTGAGTACCTCATCACTCATTTGGCGCAGCGGAGAAATATCATCAATAATAATGACTCCTCTACCGTGTGTTCCCATCACCAAATCATTGGTAGCTTTATGTAAATCTATATAATGTACAGCTACAGAAGGCATATTGTTGGTGAATTTTTTCCAGTTTTTTCCGCCGTCTAAGGTAATATACAGTCCGAATTCCGTTCCCAAAAACAACAAATTCGGATTTTCGTAATCTTCTTGTATATTTCTAGCAAATCCTTTGATGTCGTCAGTAATAATATTGGTCCATGTTTTGCCAAAATCTGTCGTTTTATACGCATAAGGTTTCATATCATTCATGGTATGTCCGTCAAAAACAGCATAAGCCGTTCCTTTATTAAAAACACTAGCTTCAATATGGTAGCACCAGGTATTTTTTGGTAGTCCATTGATATTTATAACCGTATTTTCCCAAGATTTTCCGCCATCTTTTGTTACTTGAACATTACCATCATCTGTACCTACCCACAATATATTGGCATCTAAAGGCGACTCTGCAATGGTAAAAATAGTAGTATGGTTTTCTGCGCCAGAATTGTCTTTAGACAAACCTCCAGAATTTTCTTGAGATTGCTTTTTAGGATCATTTGTTGTTAAA
Organism: Cellulophaga sp.; assembly: GCA_041738035.1. Taxonomy (GTDB): domain Bacteria; phylum Bacteroidota; class Bacteroidia; order Flavobacteriales; family Flavobacteriaceae; genus Cellulophaga. The sequence continues at coordinate 27,260 of JBGSQM010000093.1, read as the reverse complement.
TCTGGAGAAATAATTTGCCATGTATCACCCATATCATCGGACTTATGTACAAATTGACTTCCCATAAAAAAACGGTCTGGAACGTGAGCACTTACCGTCATTGGGGCATTCCAATTAAAACGCAGTTTTACTTTTTCATCGATAGATAAAGGTTGTATTGTTTTGATGCGATTGCGATCTACATCAATACGCCATACATTTTCAGCTCCTTGCATTTCTGAATAGATAATGTTTTTTGTAGGATGTTTAAGTACCCTAAACCCATCTCCAGCACCTACCGAATTCCAATCTCTAGCCTCAACACCGCCTGGTGATGAAGAAGGTCCGTACCATGCTCCGTTATCTTGTAAACCCCCATAAACATTATAAGGCGTTTGGTTGTCTGTACTCACATGATAGAACTGCGATAATGGCAAATTTTCAACAATCTCCATAGTGGTGCCGCCATCCATAGAACGATACACCCCACCATCAGTACCTGCATACATAATATCTGAATCTTTAATGCTAAAAGCAATATCGTGAATATCACTGTGCATATTTCCTAGATTTTTAAAGGTTTTACCGCCGTCTCTAGAAATAGAACCCGTTAATCCTGCCTTTACTATAACATTTTCATCTTTTGGATCTACCACAATTCTTGAAAAATAAAATGGCCTAACCGTTATTCCGAAATCATTATTTAACTGTTTCCATGACGCTCCAGCATCATCACTTCTGTAAAGCCCTTTACGCTCTTCTTTTTCAGCTTCAATTACAGTGTATAGAATTTTAGAATTTGAAGGAGCTAAGGCAATACCCAGTCGTCCTAATTTTCCAGAAGGAAAGCCATTATGAATTTTGTTCCAATTGATACCACCATCTACAGATTTGTATAAGGCACTATTACTGCCGCCAGATTCAAAACTCCAGCCAGAACGCCGAAATTCCCACATAGAGGCATATAAAATATTAGGATTGTTTGGATCCATTACTAAATCGGCACAACCAGTTTTGGCATTCACATAAAGCAGATTTTTCCAAGTAAGTCCGCCATCGCTAGATTTATAAACGCCGCGTTCCTCACTATCGCCCCAAAGGGCACCTAATGCCCCCACATAAATTTCTTTCGAATTTTTTGGATTTACAATAATATTCGCAATACGCTCTGATTTTTCAAAGCCAATTTTATTCCAATTGGCGCCTCCATCAACAGACTTATAAAGACCGTCACCTACAGAAACGCTATTTCTAGTCCAAGTTTCTCCCGTGCCGACATATATAGTATTGTCTGGATCGTTTGGGTCAAGGGCTACTGCACCAATGGATTGGCAATATTCATCAAAAATGGGATTAAAAGTAGTGCCCGCATCGTTCGATTTCCAAACCCCACCGCCAGCGGAACCTAAATAGACTATTCTACTGTTTGTAGGGTGCAATTCTAAATCATTGATACGGCCGCTCATTAAAGCCGGGCCTATGTGGCGTGCTGTGATATCTCCAAAAAGTTCTTTCCCCGAATCCTTATTGTCTTGTGCATTACCCATTACAAAAGACATTAGCACAAAAATTAATAATAATATGTTTTTCATTTTAATTGCGTTTTAAATCAAAAAGACCCTAATTAAAGGGTCTAAAATTTGGTTGTTTTAATCTTTAGTTTCCATTTCGTCAGGAAAATTGAAAGCGTCTGCGCTTACCGTTGGGTTGAGTTCAATACTAGAAATAGTTACAGGACTGCCGGGCTGCCCTTTTACCCCTTGCGAAATTGAAAAAGGAAAATACAAACCTTCTACCTCTTGGTAATCACTCATGGTAACTTGTGAAGTCATTCCTTTACCTGGTCCAGATTTAATTTCAGACTGCACAGCAATGGGAACAAAATTTTCAACATCGAAAAAATAAAATGAAATATCTTCTTCTGTCTTTCCATCAATAGTGATGGGTTCTTTAGTTAGTTTTATTTTGAAGGTTTCAGCGCCATCTATAGTTTCTTTGCCCAATAGCTCTATTTTGTAACCTTTGTCTTTGTAATTTACAAAAGGATCCGGGAAATCATTTGCGCTTAACTTTAAATTAGCTGTGGTTTCCTCATCACTTTTTTCGGCTTTCATAGTCATAAAATTATGGCTCCATAAAGTTTCGCCATCAAATACACCTTGCTTTATTTCTTTTCCTTGAAAGTTGATAAGGGTTAACTGTTTTCCACCTTTTAATTGAATCATTTCTAAAGGAATTTCCATTCCTTGCTGGTTCACCTTAGCCGTCATTTTAATGCCGTTTAGGTTAGCCATTTTTTCTAAGCCTCCAATATTTTCAAAATATTTTACTAAAATTTCATCGGCTGTTTGCGCTTGCAAAGAAGAGAAAAATACCATTGAAATTACAACCATACATAATTTTACTGTTTTCATCTGTTTTCGGTTTTTTTTTAAGTTTATTTATTAGTACTAAAAGTAAGACATTTGTTACATTTATTTGTAAAATAAAAATAAATATTTCGAAAAAAGGCTATGGTACTTGAAGTTCAGAACATAACTATGAATTTTTTTCCAAATGAAATTACTTAGGGTTAAACTACTTTTGAAACTGCCAAAGACCTAATTAGTTAACTAAAATAAGGTGATTGAACCCTATTTTATTATTATACGCCATTTTTTTAATGAGAAAAGTAGTAAAGTTGAGAAATGATAAGCTCTCAGTTTAGCGCTTTGGTAAAAGTTTCGGCAATTTGTTTTATTTGGTTTCTTAAATAGTCAAATCAATCTTGAAAAGTAGGGATGGCGGACTTTACAAATAGGGCTAAGCCATTAAATTCAACACTTATTGCACTATTTTTTATAGTCAATGTTACCATACGTAATTTTTTCAGTTTGCTTGGGGTTCGTTAATAATACCAATTATGAATCCAAATAAGCCCAATAATTTGTTTCTATTGCGCCCATATTTCAATAAAAAATAAAAACGTAGCTAATGCTATGCTGTGATTTTCTATTTCATCTGAACACAATATAATTCAAATTCTTTAGACCTATTTAAATTCATAATTGGTATAATTTCAGGATATAGCAATCCTTTCGTTTGTTTATTCTAATAACCTCACAATCGATAACCTCTCCGTTTTTCAGTCCATAAGCATATTTTTTTATGATTGTCCGAGGGTTTGGATAGAACTCTTTTACAATTGGTATTTTACCTTTATGTTTTCCCGAAACGTAAAACTCGGTCTGCCCGTTTTCATTCATTGAAACACTTACTTTTTGAATTGTTCCAAAATGGTCGGAACAAACTGATTTTCCGGTCTTTGCAAATATACATCAGCCTTAGCATTAAGCAGCAAACCCCGCATTACTTATAGCTATTTTTGTAAGTAGTTATTTTGCGTTCTGTTAAGCGGTTTGTAATAAATTTATTCCGCTCAATTCTTGTCCGATTTGATGTATTCCGCTTAAAATTTTCTCGGTCTGTTTTGCTGATGGTTTTTTAGTTCCAGAAACGTATTGAGAAAGTAGGGTAGCATTCATTCCAATTTTCTCGGCAAGAAATTTTGCGTTTAAAACCTTATAAAATTTAAAGAACTGTTTAAAGTCGATTTCAAATGCGATGTCAGTCGGTTCAACTTTCATTTTTTCGTCCTCAAAATGTAATTCGGTCGCCTCGTAAGTATTGTTAATCAGTTCTGGAATTGATTGTCCAGTCGCAAAGATTCGATAATCCCCTGAAAAGGCAGAAAATCCACTATTCGTTTTCTCAACTGTCATCGTTATTTTTTTCTTCTTTGCCATATTCCATTTTTTTAAATCCAGCGTCTTTTAGAATTTTCTTTTCCAATCCTTTACCCATTTCTTGACTTCCGTGGTTCGGAAAAATAATAGTTCCTTTTTTCGTATCGTGTTGCATTTTTACGTGCGAACCTTTTGCGATACTGCATACCAACCGTCTTTCGTTAATATTCGATAAAAATTGGGAACATTTCATTCAGTTTTGCTCTGATTCAGATTTCAAAGGTAAAGTATTATTTACTTTTTTTAAAACACATTTTCATGCGAAGACGGATTTCCAGCATTACTTATAACGTTTTGCAGCTACAAGAAGTTGGCGGATTAAGGAAGCACTAAACTTTCGGTTAAGCACAAAGTTTGATACGAGCCAAAAGCTTTGAATTTATTACTATTTCGCCTTTTTTTTATATAAATTGTTAGCTGTCGAATTTGTTAAAGCTTAAAATCACTTCATAAGAACTTCATAAACCCAATATTATCAATTGCGACTACCCCACTTTCATTTTTATCAAAAATAAATTTTACATTTATAATGTTGGAAAGATTAAAGTTTGGATTGATTTTTTGAAAGTCCTTTGCTGGAAAATAGAATGTTTGAAACACCTTTTCGGATTGTTTGTCGGCCTTGATGAAACCTGTTTTCATAATAATCACTTCAATTTCCCTCTGCAAGGGAGAAAATTTACTCAAGGGAAATGAGACTTTTTGTCCAGAAGAGTCACTTAATTGAATAGTAAAATCGATAGGTTTTTTGGGCTCCTCTTTGTCTTCTTTATCTTCCTTTTTTTCAGTATCCTCATTTTTCTTGTTGGTATTATTTTTTACCCATTTACCTTCTGATTTAGGGCTGGCAGATTCTTTAGATTCTGCCATTGAGAAAACCAAAACTGAAGAAGAATCAATAGCTATTGAAGATAGATTGATAGTGTAGCTGGCAATTATTGAGTCCGGAACTGATTCAATCGATTTCTTTTTGTTTTCAATATCATAATTCCAACCCACAAAAAGAGCTCTGCTTCCCTTTTTTTCCCAATTTAGTTTAATTTCTTGCTCACGCCAAACAGATAAGTTTTTGGTATTAACTTTTCCACCAGCAGCTGTCGTTGTGGACACATCAAAGTCTTCATCAAAATTAGCAACTGTCTTTAATTTTGAATCCTCAAATTGGTTCAAATAGATCGTTTCAGGAAGCCAGCTTTTACCTGTTCTTGCATCTACAAATAGAGGTAAGTATTCATTTTTATTTTTCAAGGTTATGTCTAAGAAAGAACTGATATAGACCTGTGCAATTTTTATCTGATCTTCAGCAGAAATGAGTTGTTTGAGATTAAGTAGTCCCAGAAAAGGATTGCCGGTGTCGTTGTTGCCCCAGCTTGTATTAAACTGCCCATGATTAGCCCCATAAACATAAAGTCCCGATTTGAAATGATATAGACTGTCCTTAAAAGTTATTCTCTCATATTGTTGAGAGCCCATAAAAGAGCTAACATCTGCGTCTTGCGCTCCATGAATTACAAAATAGTTAACATCCTCTATTTTTGTTCTACTTTCTCCTGGTTCATATTGCCCATCAACTGGAGCGATTGCTACAATCGACTTGATTTTGTAATTGTAATCAAATTTTACTGTCGCATCATCTGGATAAAACGGTAGTTTATTAAACATTGCAGCATGAGCAACGGCTTCGCCTCCCCTTGAATGCCCAATAAGTGCCAAATTGGAAGTATCAATTTTTTTATAGAACAGGTTGTCTTCTTTATTATTCCATGCGTGCCATACCTTTAAATGTTCGAGTAATAACCATCCCCGTGCATCATTTTCTTTATCTAATCCTCCAAAGACATTTGACCATGAACCATTTATAAAATTCTCATCAACCGATGCGAGGATTATTCCTTTGGAAGCAAGCAATTCTCCAAGATATTCATATCCGGGATCTGAATAATCCTGCATATCATGATTTCCGTGGACAATAAGAGCCAAAGGAAAAGGACCTTCACCTTCAGGATACCAAACACGGGCATTTATAGGTAAAGATCTGGAATCAAATCCAAAGTATTTTTCACGCCACCAACCGCCAAAACCCTTCCAATCATCGATAAAGGCAAGGCCGTTAACAGAATCAGTTTTAATATCAACTTCTGCTCCGTATTCCGGTCGGTGTAAATCTTTACCACTACCATAAATTAATGTCTTTACAGTATAAGTGCCTTTTTGGGATGGAGAAATCGCCTTTATGTGTTGAATATTTGAATTAGAGGATAGTGACGCATTTGTAATTGGACCAACATCAAAACCATCCTGATTATATAGAACCCCAACCGCAATGAATCCACCAAAACCAATGATTATTCCCAAAGCAGTTATAACCTTTTTCGGCTTTGATAAATTTTTAAATTTAGTTCTTTTCAGAACTAAAATGACAGCTCCACAAATTGAAGCTAGAACCAGAATTATAGTGGGGATAATCCATTCAAAGCTCATAATAATTAGCAATGGCAATGTGATAAAAATTGCCAATTTGTAAAAAGCTGACACATTATTTATAAGTTTGAGAACCCATCTAATCACAAAAGCAAACAATAAGGCAGCTAAAACAAAAACCAAGCTTAATAAGAGTATCCATGGATCATTGAGGTTTGTATAAATACTGATAGAGTAGACTAGCCAAAAAAGTGCTGTTACCGTCAGCAAACCCAATGAAGCACCTTTTACCGCATTCTTTCCCGGTGTAATAGCTTTGATTTGGATCATTATCCATTGGATAACCTGTTTGTATTTTTTCATCATATTTTAGTTTGACTGCCAGCGATTTAGTAATCGAGTAGATCAGGGGAATTTCACCCTAAAACTCTCACAGAACGGTGCTTGAAAATCTCCACTCACAAGGCTCTTCTAATTTGTAACAAATATAAGCTCATCCTCTTTCAAGTTGGCAAACTGTATTCCAAATTAGCTAATCCCTTCGCTCCAGCTGGCTCGTTTGCTAAAAATGTCCAGAGGACTTTTTCTTTACACTCCGCCCTGTAGCTTTTGACTGAAGGTAGCAACTTCTCGACACCTCGTTAGTGGTTTACTGTAGTTTATCCTGAGCGTTAGTCGAAGGGTTCAACTCCATTATTCATACCTGCTAATCTCTTGGACTAGATTCCCCTAAACGCTCAGCACCACAACTGTTAATTACAGCACCTTTAGGTGGTTTAGAGCTTTCGCCTATACAAGGACCCTGATGGATCTACCATCATCTTATTTACAACATTCAACCGTTTTATTGCCGTGGTTGATTCTTGGCACACTAAGAAAAGTTGCGTGTTTAAGCACCTAATTTAGCAAATACAAACCGAATAGAAAAATACCGCGAGGATTTTCGTAGGTAGGCTAGAACTAGCAATAAATTATATACGGCTTTGTTGGTTATAGTTTTTATTTAATTTTCATAAAAAAGGCTGTCGAATTATTGACAGCCTCTTAAATTATTTATTTCACAACTGCTTTTAGTTGCCTGCACTTAAAGAATAACTTCCATCTCCATTAAATGAAGTAATTGTAATAGTAACAGTCCAATTTCCAGGTTCTCCAGCTTGAGTAACTCCGTCAATAGTGTCGGGCTCGGTGCCACCATTCAGAGTTCTATCAAGAACTACAGTTCCTTCAGAATCAGCAACTACAATATTAAATGTTCCAGTTGCGGTAGTAGTTATGTCAGCATTATAGTCAGCCGTTGCCAAATTATTAGTCCAATTAATTGTTCGGGACGCATTTCCACCGTCTCCAGTAAAATCGCCACCAATATCTCCAGATGGACCTTCGTTAACAGTGATATTCCCAGTTGGTCCATCGTCATCTGAACAAGATGAAAGTGTTCCAATGAATAATACCATTGCAGTAAAAATTGTAAGTAGTTTAAAATTTGAGGTTTTCATTTTTATTAATTTTAGTTATTCATTCTATTATAAAACAATTAAGTGGATAAAATTCCCGAATCGAAAGCGTAATTCTTTTAAATTTATTTTTAAAAAACAGTTAATCAGTATGTTATACATCAATAATTTTGTTCAAATTACAGCCTACCTTTCGGCAAGTAGGGCAGGCAAGGAAACTTTCGTTTCCGTTTGCACTTGTAACATAAGTTTTTTGTTTTGTTTTTTATTTTAAAAGTCAAATCCCAGAGATTTGGCGGACTTGGCACAGACCAATCCATAGCTTATATTTTATTATAGGCAGTTACTACTTAACTCTTTTGGCGGTTGTTTCAAAAACGTCTTCTTTATAAAAAAACCCGTTTACTTTTCCTTGTTCGTCTTTTAGGAATCTCGAATATGCTTTCTGCTCTAAGACGAAAAACTCCGTCTCTGATGTAAACCACATTTGCATTTTTATTTTGTTGACCATGACAAATAAATGCTCACCTACTTTGATAATCGACAATGGATCATTTTCGAATAAATATTCTCCAACATAAGAATCTAAGATATCATCATTAACCTTTAGTACTGTTTTGTCCGGCTCAATAAAATTTTTCCAATTGTAGGTAAATGCAATTGCATTGACTACCTCCTCCAGAATTTCCCTGCTGTCTGAATTTATCATCAATACAGCACCATAACCATCTTTAATACTTCCAATGAATTTTGCTTTAAAGCCCTGGTCTGATCCATCGTGCGTAAAATATCTTTCGTTTCCCGTTTTACGACTGAAAACACCTAAAGCAACCTCTTCATCCGGATAAGGAGTTACATAGTTAGAATTAAAAGGCATAACATAACGTGTCGCCATTTCCTGCGACAGAATCTTATTGGATTTGCCAACTAACGATTGTTGAATTTCAATGACATATGCGGCCAGTTCACTTGGATTTGACCAGAGTCCCGCAGCTGCCTGTTCAGGGTAAATATGGTAATTGCCGACCACTGCTTTTCCGTTTGTTAGGTACCCAGTCGCCAACAATTTTTTGTTCGCTGCGGAAGGAGGTTGTTCATAGGAACTTGTTTTCATTCCAAGTGGGTCGAAAATTGTTTTTCTCATAAAATAATTATACGGTTGTTGCACTACATCCTGTATGATCAATTGTGAAATAGTAGTTCCGCCTCCTGAATACTTATACTTTAATGAAGGTTCAAATTCAGACCGGATTGCCTTGGTATTTGCTGGGGCTTTCCCATCTAAAATTTCAATTAGTGAAGGGATTGTATCGCCTATAAAGTATCCAGGGAAACCGTGGCCGCTTAAACCAGCGGTATGACTTAAAAGATTTGCAAGGGTTATCTTTTTGCCTTTCGATAAGCTGTCGTAAGGAAATTTCCAAGATTTCAAGAATTCATTGATTTCCTTGTCTAGATCAAGTTTTCCATTCTGCACAAGGCTTAATACCCCTAAACCATTTATTGCTTTGCTGATAGATCCGACTTGGAATAAGGTAGCTGTGTTGACTTGCCTTCCGGATAAACTATCAGACAAGCCGTACCCTTTTGCCCAGTCAATTTTGAAGTCTTTAATAACAACAATGCTGATTCCATTTACATTATAGTATTTCATTCTCTCATCGAGTGTCCATTCAGGTTGACCTTTTATTTTTGTCCATTGGCGAAGATTATTTTCAACGGATTTTATCCGATTTTGTATTTCTTGGCTGTCGCTGTTTAAGGATTGGGCATTGACTCTTTGATTGAGAAAACAGAGTAAAAGCATTAACAACGCAGAACTGCCTATATTTTTTATCATAAAATAATCTTTCAGGTTGAACAATTCTGACTAACGTTTTTATAATATGTTGAAAATCAAATGTCAGTGATTTTGATTTTCAGCTTTTTTTCTCTAATATCCTCCTTAAACGTTAGTTTAAAGTGATTAATTTTTTTCCGTAATGAGAGGAATTGCGTACAACGTTTGTGTTTGCGCAGTGGTGGCTTATCGAAGCCGTGTCCTGTCCACGTGGGCAAACTTTATAAAATAAATATACTTCATACCTTGATGTCACGCCATCATTGCACAAACATTTTGTTGTAGGTAGGGCGGTTTCGTCTGACTGTTATATATTACGTGTCTGTGTCATTTTTTTGTCTGCACACACAAATATTTTTTGTTATCCCGATTTTCTAAAATTATATCGTTTAATTTGTTTTGGTTACCGTTTTATTCTTAATCTTTTCTAACTCCTCTTTAAGATTCTTAGTAGCAAATTCTATTCTTCCTAATTGCTTCAGGCAACTCAAATCCGGTTTTAATGATGGTGCCTGAAAAAATGACTTTACAATATTAAACGAACAATCACTGGAATGCATGGCAGCGTGTGAGGCGTTTGGAACAACAATCAGCGTAGAATTGGCGAGCGATTGTACGGCTGCTTCTCCATAGAAAGGTGGAGTGCCGGGGTCGTATGCCCCAACAAGAACCAATACCGGTAAATCGCTCTTTACTGCTTCAAAAAACTTTTCATCGGGACGTTCTGGTCGAAAAGTGTCACATAGTTTTAGATAATTTGACATTGATAAAGAAGCGAGATGAGGATACTCCTTCTCCAATGAATCCGGTGATTCTTCAGGTGTTCTTGGCTTACATTCATAGCAAGTTATGGTAGCTCCCTGGATAGCATTTTCCTTTCCATAGGCTCTTGAAGAAGAAAGCGCTTTTACCCATGTTACCAGCAATGAATCGTTGCCATTGGCAAATTCATTTAAAGCCAGCGGTATTAAAGGTACTACATCTGTTTTATAAAAAGCCGCGACCATTGCATTGGCGAAATCATCTCCATTAAAATCAACACCATCTAGTATAGCGGGTTTTTCATTGAGTCGCTTTGCGGCTCTGGCAAAATTTTCTATTACATCAGGAAATAATTGAGCAGCTATAGAATCTTTTTTCAGATTATTTTGAATATTAACAAGTGCTGAGTTCATTGTCCTGATAAAGTCAAAGCTTGTTGCATTGGGTGGAAAAGGAGAATCCAGTACAACGCTTTTCAAATGCTCAGGAAAATGCCTTACGTAAAGAAGTGAAACCATAGTTCCGTAAGAAATTCCATAAACATTCCATTCTTTAATGTTTAAAGCATGCCGTACCTCATCTGCGTCAGCCGCCATTTGAAATGAAGAAAATGACTGAATGTCTATATTCTTTTCAAGTAGAGAAGTTCTACATTTCATATACAATTCTATTTCCTTGGAGTTGTATGCTTCGTTAGATGGATTTGTTTTACCAAAGTTTTCAAGGGAGTCCAACATATCTTCACAAAGTGTTGGTTCAGAAAAGCCTGTACCACGATAGTCAAACATGATTATGTCGTGGTCTTCTCGAAGCGCTTGCCAGTGAGAACTATTTAGATATCGCTCAGCATTGTCAAGCGTGGCAATGCCAGGGCCACCGTGCAGATACAACAAAGGTTCCGCAGAAGAAGTACCTGTCTTTTTCGCACGAATAGCAGCTATGTAACCCTTACCACTTTTATCATTACCATAGGTTTGGTTCACTGGAATTTTATAGCATGATACATTACTGGAATCAGCCCATACAATGTCTATACCAATTTGTGAACAGGAACATTGATTTAAATCATCTGACCTGGAACAAGAGATTATCAATGACCCTAAAGTAATAACAGTCAGGTAGAATTGTCCGGTCAGTATAATTTTTTGTAAGCATGATGTTTGAAATCCAATTGAATGTTTCTTCATGTGCACTTGGGCTTGTCTTTTTACATTTGTGTCCTACGGTAAGTAATTTAGTGGTCTCCTTCGTCCGACCGCCTTACCTAAAACATACCAATATCCGTTAACGTACTGTTATATTTTTCTATCAGAAATAAGAGTAATCCTTACTCTTGAACCAAAATACTAAATATTTTAAAACAAAAATTAAAAAATAGGTGTTTTAAAAAAATGGAGGTGGTAGTTTTGTATTAAGATAAGCAGACTTCGGCTGCGCTCAGCCACCAGACTTCGATTAAGCTCCGTCGCCAGACTTTGATTACGCTCATGGGTTGACTCTGAACTATGATCAACTATGTAGATTCAAAAATACTACTTGACCAAATATCTTATTTAGAATCCTTAAAAAAATGGTAAATCGCAAAACGACTATTTTAAGACTCAGGTGCTAACTCAATTTCCAAGCCTTCAATTTCTTCGGTTAAACGTATTTGACAGCCCAATCGGCTGTTGTCTTTTACATAGAATGCTTCGGCCAACATGGCATCTTCATCATCAGATTTTTCGGGTAAGGCAATATCGTTTAAAACATAACATTGGCAAGAGGCACACATGGCCATACCACCACAAACACCAATAGTGCCTTCGGGTGCAAGTTCGTAAACACGCACCAATTCCATGATATTCATATTCATATCAGTCGGAGCGTCAACTTCATGGGTTACACCTTCGCGGTCTGTGATTTTTATTTTTATGTCCATTTATATAGTGGGTTAGTGAAATAGTGAGTTAGTATTTATTTCATAGATTTCATAAATACATAAAGCATTTTTGAAACTTCATTTGTTTCATTTATTAAATCTTGAGCTATTGCTTTATCTAAATAATTCAGTTTATCAGATAAATATAACATTGACCTAACTTCACTATTAGAACCTAAAGAAAAATATAGAAATCTTTTAAAATCAGCATTACTTCCCCTTTCAAATCCTTCGGCGATATTATTAGAAATTAACACAGAGACTCTAGTAATCTGATCACGAAAGCCGTAATCTTTACTTGCAGAAAAATTACCATAAATCTTTACAGCTAAATTTTGAGACTTTTGCCAAACTATTAAATCTTCAAACTTTTGTATTGTCATTTTTTACTATCTCACTAATTCACTAAAACACTAATCCACTATAGATTATTTAATCTATTGACTTCACAACAGACTTTGGAGCTTCTTTTTTACTGCCATCAAAGCCGTTTATACCACCAACGGTAGTGTATTTCAAGACGTATTTTTTATCTGGAAAAATGCGTTGATAGGCACTTTGGCACATTAAAGTTGCCTCGTGAAAACCACATAAAATGAGTTTTAGTTTGCCTGGATAGGTATTTACATCGCCAATGGCGTAAATTCCAGGAATATTGGTTTGATAATCAAAGGTGTTTACTTTAATAGCATTTTTATCAATCTCTAAACCCCAATCGCCAATAGGTCCCAATTTTGGAGAGAGTCCGAATAATGGAATAAAATTATCTACCTCTAGGTTGATATTTTGTGCAGCATTAGAATTTTTGGTTATCGTCACCGATTTTAAAACTCCATTACCGTTTACTGCTACAATTTCAGCGGGAGTAATCAGGTTGATTTTGCCTTCATTTTTTAATTTTTGTACTTTTTCTACGGAGTCTAAGGCACCTCTAAACTCGTTTCTTCGGTGCACTAAAGAGACTTCAGAAGCTATATTTGCTAAAAATATGCTCCAATCTAAAGCAGAATCGCCGCCACCGGCAATGACTACTTTTTTATTGCGATACACTTCCGGATCTTTTATGAAATAGTTAATCCCCTTATCTTCAAAACTTTCAATATTATCTAATAAAGGTTTTCTAGGTTCAAAACTACCTAATCCGCCTGCAATGGCAACAATGGGCGCATGGTGTTTTGTTCCTTTATTTGTGGTTACAATAAAGGAACCGTCTTCTAAAGTTTCAATGGTTTCAGCGCGTTCACCTAAGGTAAATCCAGGTTGAAAAGGCTTAATTTGCTCCATTAGATTATCGACTAAATCGCCCGCTAAAACTTCAGGAAAACCGGGGATATCGTAAATAGGTTTTTTAGGATAAATTTCAGAACACTGTCCGCCTGGCTGCGGAAGTGCATCAATTAAATGGCATTTTAACTGTAATAAACCTGCTTCAAAAACAGCAAAAAGACCCGTAGGTCCAGCGCCAATGATAAGTATGTCTGTTTTAATCATTAAAATTCGTATTTAAAAATGCGTCGTAAAATTAGGGCTTAGTTTCTACTAAAAAGCTGATATATATCAGACTAAATATGAAACTTTTAAAACGTCAGTGCGCTTAAAAAAAGCCTATATATTTAATCTATATTTATAACTTCTTGAATTTGTGGCGCGTATTTTTTAATGGTCATTTCTACACCACTTTTTAAGGTCATCTGATTTACAGAACAACCTACACAAGCACCTTCTAAGCGTACTTTTACAGAAGAATCATTATCAATAGAAATGAGGGAAATATCGCCTCCATCACTTTGTAAAAAAGGCCGAATTTCGTCTAATGCTTTTTCAATGTTTAGTCTTAGCTCTTCTGTATTCATAATTATTTCTTTTTAACAGCAGAACAACCTGCCATTGTTGTTATTTTAATCGCTTCCGTTGGAGGCAAACTATCGTTTCTATTGACTACTTCTTGTACCACGTTTCGTGTAATTTCTTCAAAAGCAGCTTCAATAGCCGTTGCCGTTTGCATCGCTGCTGGTCTGCCTATATCGCCTGCCTCACGAATACTTTGCACTAACGGAATTTCTCCTAAAAATGGCACCTTTAAATCTTCTGCCAAATTTTTAGCACCTTCTTTTCCAAAGATATAGTATTTGTTATCTGGTAACTCATCTGGAGTAAAATACGCCATATTTTCTATGATTCCTAAAACAGGAACATTAATGGAGTCTTGTTGAAACATAGCCACTCCTTTGCGAGCATCGGCTAACGCAACTTCTTGCGGCGTACTTACCACAACAGCACCAGTTACGGGCATTGCTTGCATAATACTTAAATGAATATCGCCTGTTCCTGGAGGTAAATCGAGCAACATAAAGTCTATTTCGCCCCAATGTGCATCAAAAATCATTTGATTTAAGGCTTTAGACGCCATAGGTCCTCGCCAAATTACCGCTTGATTGGGTTGTGTAAAAAAGCCGATAGACAGTATTTTAACGCCGTAACTTTCTACTGGTTTCATTTTTGATTTTCCGTCGATATTTACCGCTATTGGTTTTTCATTAGCCACATCAAACATAATGGGCATAGATGGCCCATAAATATCGGCATCTAATAAACCAACTTTAAAGCCCATTTTTACCAAAGTAACCGCTAAATTTGCTGTAACGGTAGATTTCCCAACACCGCCTTTACCAGAAGCAACTGCTATAATATTTTGAATACCCGGAATTGGTTTTCCTTTAATTTCATTCGCCTTGGGTTTTGCCGCAGGCGCATCAACTTTTACATTGATTTTTATTTTTGCCTTTTCGTAAACCTCTTTGTGTATTATTTTAAGAATTTCGACCTCTGTTTTTTTACGGGCCTGAAGACTTGGATTGGCAATAGTAATATCCACCTCAACCTCATCACCGAAAATCTGAATGTTGGTAACTGCCCCGCTTTCAACCATATTTCTGCCTTCGCCTGGTACAGTTATGTTTTCTAAAGCTTTTAGTATATCTTTTTTCTCTAACTTCATTGTCAACTATTTGCAGTTTCTATTAAAACTGATTCTAAATTGCAAAGATACGGTTTAGAACGGATATTTTAAAGGCTCTAAATTGAAATATTGTATGGCTGTATAAGATGGATTGATGTTTGTTTCAGAATCAAGATCGATAGGCTTTTAGAACTATGACACTAGCTTAAATTTTAATTATTTATCCTAATTTTTTAGAAATTAGGAAATATTAGCATATCTTTGAAATGTATTAATTTATCCTAAAAAATATTAAATTAGAAAATATTGTTCTATTATGATTGAGAAAGCACCTAAAACGGAAGTCAATAAAGACTTTATTTTTATTAATGATATAGCTAGAAGACTTGAAAATGCCTTATTGAACAATAATTTTAATAAGATTGATAATCAATATCTTTATTGGGATAAAATAAAATACTTAAAGTTTGAAAAAATAACCCCAACTAGAGCTTGGGAAATAATAAAAAAAAGGAGACAATTAAATTCCATATTTGCGCATATAAACAACATAGAATATAATTTCAATATCAACAGTGCTCTAAATCAAAAACTACAATACTTAGACTTTAATTTTGGTGCAGGAATACAAAAAGAAAAGTTGCTTACAGACTTAGACAAAGAGTACTATTTGAGTAACGCTTTAATGGAAGAATCTATCTTTTCTTCCATGATTGAAGGTGCTACCACCACTCGGGTTAAAGCGAAAGAAATGCTTCGGAAGAAGAAAAGTCCGAAAAACAAATCGGAGCAAATGATTTTGAATAATTACCAAGCTATTCAATTTATTAGTAAAAATAAAGAAGAAGATTTATCGATTGAAAAACTATTTGAAATTCATCAATTAGTAACAGAAAAAACGCTAGATGCTCATGATATTGGGGTTTTTAGAACTACAGATGATGTTCTGGTTATGAATCAAATTACTGGGGAAATAGTACATACACCTCCAAATCATAAAGAACTAGATGAATTAATGCAGTCTTTTTGTGATTTTTTCAATACCAATCCTAAAGAAAATTTTATTCATCCTATTGTTAAAGCATCAATTCTGCATTTTTTAATAGGTTACATTCACCCTTTTGTGGACGGAAATGGGAGAACAGCACGAGCTTTATTTTATTGGTATTTACTTAAAAATGGGTATTGGCTCTCAGAATATTTGTCGATTTCACGTGTTATCATGAAAACGAAAGCACAATACGAAAAAGCTTTTATTTATACCGAAATTGATGATATGGATGTTACTTATTTTATTCATTATCAGGTAAAAGTACTAACTCAAGCTTTTGAAGATTTAAAAGAATACGTTGCTAAAAAGAAAAAAGAAGAACAAACCATTTCAAAATACTTCAAGATTTCAGGCATCAACGAAAGACAGGCTCAAATTTTATTTTGGATTGAAAAAGATAACAACCGCTTTTTTACTGTAAAAGAAATTGAAACTGTTTTTTCAGTAAACAACCAAACTGCAAGAACGGATCTAGAAAATTTAGTAAAACAACATTTATTAAAAAAAGTGGCTGTTGATAAAAAATCTTTTAACTTTTGGAAAGGAGATGATTTTGATACAATTATATCATAACAACTAAACACCTAACTCCTTATAAGGATCCCAAAAAAGCTTGTCAAAATCTTGAATTTGATTTTCCACCACTATAACGCCCTCATTTTCTAGCAATTGTTGCATTAAATTAGTGCCTTGAAAATGGTGCTTGCCCGTAAGTAAGCCTTTTCTATTCACCACCCTATGCGCTGGAATATCGTCTGTATTATGCGATGCGTTCATAGCCCAGCCTACCATGCGAGCACTGCGAGCTGCTCCTAAATGTTTGGCAATAGCTCCATAAGAAGTTACACGCCCACAAGGAATTTGCCTAGCAATAGCATATACTTTTTGAAAGAAATTTTCGTTTTCAGGCTTCATTTATTGATTGAAAATACGAATAAAAGTGATGATAAAAAGTACCGCCATCAAGGCGCTTAAAATATAGTTAGAGTTTCTGGAAAAGGTTTTGTTCTTCAGCTCTAACTTATAAAAATAAATGGTGTATAAATACAATACGGTAAATGTGCCTAGACCAGCAGCCATTACAAAAATAACGATATCGGTAATTTCAAACTTTATCCAGCCCGATGTTTTCCACATGGCATTTAAACCGCTATAATACGGAATGGTCAATAGGTTTAGACCTGCCAATAAAATTCCTTTAAAATAGCTATTTTTTTTACTAAAATTAATTACTTTTTGTTGCTGTACCTTATTTCTTTTAGCCAAAACAAAAAAATAAACAGCAAAAACAGCAAAAACCATCAAAGCAATTTTTAATAAAACAGCGACTAGGTCTGGGTTATTATGCAGGTATTTTGAAATAAGAACGGCAATATAAGCCTGCACCATAATCATCGTAGAAACGCCAAGGCTATAAATAATTCCGTTTAACTTGCCTTTTTCCACGCTGGTTTTTGCGGCATTCATATTTAATAACCCTGGCGGTACTGTGGCCATAAAAGCCGCAGAAAAGGTTGCGAAAAATAGAATTAATAGATGCGGCATTGGTTAGTTGACTTTAAATTGGATGAAAGTTATCGGTTTTCCATTGATAAGGTACTGATTTTCGTAGAAAGTTTGAATACTTAATACCTCATTTGGACTACCTTCGTTTCTATATACATCGTGGTTGGCATAGATCACTTCTAAGCCCAAACCGTGCAATAGACCCAAGGTATAACCGTGCATAAATTCGCTATCGGTCTTAAGATTCACCATGCCGTCTTTGTTCAAAATAAACCGATATTTTTCTAAGAATAGCTGATTGGTAAGTCTGTGCTTAGTTCGTTTATATTTTATTTGAGGGTCTGGAAAAGTAATCCAAATTTCGGCTACTTCATTTTCAGCAAAGAGCATATCAATAAGCTCAATTTGAGTTCTTAAAAAAGCAACATTGGTTAAATTTTCATCTTTTGCAGTTTTTGCACCACGCCAAAATCTGGCGCCTTTAATATCTATCCCAATAAAATTTTTGTCCCTATTTTCTTTGGCAAGGCCTATGGTGTATTCACCTTTACCGCAGCCCAATTCTAAAACAATAGGATTGTTATTTTTAAAAAATGAATTCCATTTGCCTTTTAAATCAATTAAACCCCTTTGAACATCGTCTCTATCTGGCTGAAGTACATTGTCAAAAGTTTCGTTTTCATTAAATCTTTTTAATTTGTTTTTGCTCCCCACTTTTCAATCTATTTTTAAAAGGGCAAAGCTAAATAAAAAATTTCTTGAAATCGATTATCCGTAAGATAGTGTAATAAGGATGCTTTTTCATTTTAGTTTAAGATTGATTTTCAGAGAAGAAATTTTGTATTTTGCTCGACCCACTTCCCAATTATTCGGAAACAAAAACGCTTCCTATACTTGCGGACTGACCTCCCCTAATGGTAGCTATCATATAGCGCCTAAAAATACTTATTAGAAAATTTGATAAAAATTTCTTGAAATGTAATGTCTGTGGGATAGAAGTATCATATAATTATAAGGAGCGGGAGAAAAAAAGCCTAAAATCATTCGGTTTTAATAGATTCTGCTTTTTCTAGAGTGAAAGAAAACTCAGAGCCTACCCCTTGAACACTCTCGACATAAATCCGTTCTTTATGGGCCTCGATAATATGTTTTACAATGGCAAGCCCTAATCCTGAGCCACCTTCTTCTCTACTTCCGCTTTTGTCCACGCGATAAAATCGCTCGAAAAGTCTTGGAATATGCTGTTTTGCAATGCCTTCGCCATTATCGGTAACTCTAACAATCACCTTATTTTTTATTAAATTTTCTACACTAACCTCGGTAGTTCCATTGGCGTGTCCGTATTTAATAGAATTTACTAATAAATTGGTGATTACTTGTTGAATTTTCTCTTTATCGGCTTTAACCATAATAGGTTTTTGATATCTCATATCAAAAGTTAATACAATTTTTTTCTTAGCAGCTTTCATTTCTAACAGGTCAAAAATATTTTGAATGAGTGCTACAATATTAAATTCACTAGTCTCAAGATGTAAATCGCCAACTTCTAATTTGGTGATTAAATCAAGGTCTTTTACAATATAAATGAGCCTGTCAACGCCTTTGCTTGCTCGTTGTAAATATTTTTTACGAAGTAAAGGGTTTTCTGCTGCGCCATCAAGCAGGGTAAGAATGTAGCCTTGAACGGTAAAAAGTGGTGTTTTAAGTTCGTGAGATACATTGCCTAAAAAATCTTTGCGGTATTCTTCTCTAATTTTTAAGGTATCTATTTCTATTTTTTTGTCCTTCGCAAATTTTTCTATTTCAGCGGTCAAAGTACCCATATCTGTTGTAATGGTTCTGGAGGTTAAGCTCGAAGACTCTAACAAAGAAACATCATCATAAATTCTTTTAATTCGCTTATAAATAAACTTTTCTACTCTAAGTTGTATCACATAAAAGCAAATGGCAAAGGTTAAAATCGCCTCAGCCAACAAGAGCAGCCAGTTAATTTTTTCTTGAAAGATGAAGAAAAGAAAAAGTAGCACAAGCGTTAAGAGTGTGGTAATGTAGGCCGCGGAGCGAAAAGCAAATTTATAGGATTTTTTAAAGAATATTGCCATTATAAGATAAACTTATACCCCACGCCTTTTACAGTTTTAAAATGATCATCGCCTATTTTTTCGCGCAGTTTTCGTATGTGAACATCTATGGTGCGCCCACCAACCACTACCTCGTTCCCCCAAACTCTGTCTAAAATAACCTCTCTTTTAAAAACTTTATTTGGTTTTGAGGTAAGCAGGGCTAACAACTCAAACTCTTTTTTGGGTAGGCTTAATTCTTCGCCGTTATTGATAATTTTGTACTCCTCGCGGTTGATAATAATGTTGCCTACTTTTACTATATCGTCTGTAATAGTTTCTTCATCTTTTAACCTTCTTAACAGCGCTTTCACCTTACTTACCAATACTTTTGGTTTTATAGGCTTGGTGATATAATCATCTGCACCCGCATCAAAACCTGCAACTTGCGAATAATCTTCGCTACGAGCGGTTAAAAAAGTGATGAGTGTATTTTCTAGACCAGCCGTGTTTCTGATGATTTCACAGGCTTCTATCCCGTCCATTTCGGGCATCATTACATCTAAAATAATTAAATGTGGTTGCTTTTTCTTGGCTTTAGAAACTGCTTCTACGCCATTTTTAGCGGTATAAACATCGTAGCCTTCTTGAGACAAATTATAACTCAATATTTCTAAAATATCTGGTTCATCATCTACTAAAAGTATTCTAATGTCTTTCTTTTTCATGGGTAATTTTAAATTGGTTTATCAATCAAAAGTAAAGATAATACTATTACCGCTAAGCACTTAACATTTATTTAATATGGTAACAATAAGGTAACACTATAAAAATAAATGTTTAACATACAGTTTACATCATCTTTACGAAAGCTGGTTTGCTTTGCACCATCAAATTTGAATGAACTATTATTATGAAATATTGCTTACTATTAATTGTTTTTTTGACAACTAATCTCGCCAGTGCTCAAAATTCTGGGAGTATTGTGGGGAAAATAATTGACAAAGAATCCAATGACGAACCGCTATCATTTGCTAATGTCTTAATCAAGGGTACTACTAAAGGAGCCACTACCGATTTTGATGGTCTTTTTGAAATTGCTAATCTTGAGCCTGGACTTTATGTTGTTGTTTTCAGTTATTTAGGCTATCAAACGGTTGAAATACCTAATGTAAATGTCGAAGCTGGTAAAGTTTCTACCATAAATGTACCCATGTCGGCTAGTGAAGGCGTTTCTCTCCAGGAAGTTGTAGTAACTACTGTGGCAAGAAAAGATTCAGAAACTGCACTTTTATTAGATCAAAAAAGGGCAGTTGAGATGAAGACATCAATTGGTGCGCAAGAGCTTGCGAGAAAAGGGGTTAGTGATGCAGAAGGTGCGGTAATTAAAGTCACTGGCGTTTCAAAATCTGAAGGTTCAAAAAATGTTTTTGTTAGAGGTTTAGGAGATCGTTATAATTCAACTTCACTTAATGGATTACCATTACCATCAGAAGATCCTGAATATAAAAATATTGCTTTAGATTTTTTCACTTCTGATATTATTGAATCAGTTGGTATTAATAAAGTTTTTGCAACAAATATATACGGAGATGTTGGGGGTGCCAATATTGATATAATTTCTAAAGAAATGACAGGGGATAAATTACTAAGCTTATCTATTTCGTCTGGAATTAACAACAATGTTTTAGGTTCAAACTTTTTTTTACCAAATGGTTCAAATAAGCTTGGGACAAGCATCAACAATAATGCCCCAATTACCAATTTAGGGCAGTATAGTTTTGCCGATGGACTTAATCCAAGAGGCGTAGAAAATCTAGCTAATTATGGCGGTTCAGTAAAATTCGGACAACAATTTTTAGTTGGAGAAAATGGTAACAAATTATCTTTGTTTTTAAATTTAAGTGCCACAAATGACTATCAATATAGAACAGGTAGCATAGCAGCTTTTAATAATTTTGGCGATCAAGGTACAAATCAGGAGTTTGATCAAAGCGTATATACAACAAATCAGTTAGGTCTCTTAAACTTGAAATATCGCTTTGGCAATAATATTATATCCATAAATAGTGGTTTAATAAGAAAGGTAAGTCATTCAGTTGGAGAATATTTAGGTGAAAATTCAAGAGTAAGTGATAATTTGGAAGATGAGGACTTTATCAGACGACAACAAACTAATAAAAATAACTTATATATAAATCAGGTATTAACTCAATTTACACTTGCTGAAAATATACAATTGAGTATTGATGGAAGTTACAATTTTATTAGAGGTTTTGAACCTGATAGACGTACAAATAGTTTCGTAAGAAAAACCGCTGCTAATGAAGACTTCTTCAGGGTAACTGCGGGTAGTGCTGGTTTAAACCATAGATTTTATTCTCAACTTAACGAGGATGATATTTCTGGTAAAGCTTTTGCAACCTACAAATTTTCGCAAAGTGATGAATCTGATGTTAATAATTCTATAACAGTTGGTACAGATTATAGAAATACAGAACGTACATTTACGTTTAGACAATTCAATTTCCAGTTTAATGGACAAGAAATAGTAGATTTTAATAATCCAGATTTTTTATTTAATCAATCAAATATTGATAATAATATTTTCGAGATTATTACGGATAGAGGCAGAAACGAAGAGGCTTTAATACCATTTTCTTATATTGGCAATAGAGATGTTTACGCTGGATATTTGAATGCGATTTACAATATTGCAAAAAATTTAATTGTTTCGGCTGGTATTCGTTATGAAAACGTTACACAACAGGTAGATTGGGATACTTCACTTACTTCCTCAATTAATAATCCAAATATTGATAATGCTATCATAGATAAAAATTATATTCTCCCCAGTTTCTCTTTTAAATATAATTTCAACGAAAACAGTGTATTACGTTTAGCAGGAAGTAGATCGTATATATTACCACAATATAAAGAAGTTGCCCCATTTTTATACGAGGATGTAAACTCGTCCAGTTTTGGTAATCCGTTTTTAAATCCATCAAATCTTTATAATGTTGATTTAAAATTTGACTATTTTTTTAGTTCATCAGAGCTAATTTCATTTTCTGGCTTTTACAAAACAATACAAGATCCTATTAATAGAATTCAAGTAAATAGTGCTGGAAATGACTTTTCTTATGTTAATGTAGGTAATGCCTCAGTGTCTGGAATAGAATTTGAATTAAGAAAGAAAATTATTTCTAAAGAAATTTCTGAAACTAAGAATTCTGAATTACAATTTGGTCTCAACGCATCTTATTTACACTCAATTCAAAAACTTGTAGATGTAGATACGGATGAATTAACGGTTAGGTTTAGTAAAGAAGAGGATGAATTAGAAGGTGCTTCACCAATATTATTAAATTCAGATTTGACCTATAATTTGAAATCAAATGATTTTTTACTTACCTCTTCAATAGTAGGCAACTATTTCAGTAATCGAATATACTCCTTGGGTACAGCAGGTAATTCAAATTTTGTTGAAGAAGCGCGTATTACTTTAGATTTTATTAATAAAATAAAAATAAACAAAAATTTAAGTTTAAGCTTTAATTTAAGAAACCTGTTAGACCCAGAATTTGAAATTACTCAAAGTGTTTTAGGTCAAGATTTACCTGTATCTACTTACAAAAGAGGTATAAACTCAAGTATTGGCGTTTCTTATAGCTTTTAATTAACCAACAGTTAACATTAAACTAATCATCAAAATATTTAAATAGATTTATTTTACAAAAATTATTAAAAATTAAAACTAAGAAAGAATGAAAAATTATTTTATGACATTATTAGCAGTGGTTACTGTTACAATATTTAGCTCTTGTTCAGATGACGATGAACCAACTCCTCAAGTAGAAACAAAGGACGGAAAAATTACTTCTCAAACCGATCCTGATCTGGACCCAGCAGATTTAGGCGATGTAAGTATTGAGGCAAATATTACTTTAGGCAATACCCAAGCATGGAATTTAACTGGTGCAGTAGCCGTTAAATCAGGTTTTACACTTAAAATAGATGCTGGTACAACTATTAATGCAAGTGTTGGTGGCACTAACGTTTACATAGTTGTAGAGCAGGGAGGTAAAATAGACGCCGTTGGGACTGCCGCAGCTCCTATTAAATTTACGTCTGTTGCTTCTAACCCCAGAGCTGGAGATTGGGGTGGAATTCTTATAAACGGCTTCGCTAAGATTTCCGGAGGCGGAACATCTACTACAGAAGTATTACCACTAACTTATGGTGGAACAGACGATGCAGATAACTCTGGCAAAATGAGCTATTGCATAATTGAATATACTGGTGCTCGTATTAATGGTGAGAAAGAATTTAATGGACTTACCTTATACGGTGTGGGTAGTGGAACTGAACTAAATAATATTGTCATAAGTGAAGGTGATGATGATGCTATTGAGTGGTTTGGCGGAACGGTATCTGTATCCAACTTATTAGTAATTGATGCTCGTGATGATTTATTTGATTGGACTCAAGGTTACAGAGGAACTGCCAATTCTAACTGGTATGGAATACGTACAAGTCGCGTAACTGCAATTTCTGAAGATACAAGAGGTATTGAAGCCGATGGCAATTTAGATGGTAACTCTCCAAGCGATGCAGATCAATCTAATCCAACCATAAATAATGTTACTATTATCAATGCTGGATCAATTGCTTTCGCAGATATTGTTAAAATACGCAGAGGTTCTAGTGCAACTATTACTGGACTCTATTTGGGTTTTGGAAGCTTAGGTGCTTCTGCAAGTGATACTATTGATTTACAAGATGGAAAAGGCAATGCTGCCTCAACAACATCTATTGCAGGCACAGTAAATAATACAGCTACATCAACAACGGCTGCTGTTGATATAGCCGATATTAAAGATACCACACCTGCATCAAGTATTACATTAACTTCTGGTACCACACCATCGGTTGATAAGGCTATATTTGCTTGGGCTGGTATATCTTTTTAAATTTAAGATTAACTAAAATTCATAAACCCCGCGCCTTAGCGGGGTTTATTTGTAACTATTTATTAACAATCAAATAACCATAATAAAACTTTATTAGTAAGAATTTACGTTAATTTTAATAAACAAATTTAAAATTTAACGTCATGAAAAAAATTACTTTATTGATGTTTTTATTGGTATCATCTATAGCGGTTTCTCAAGGTAGTGGACATACTTTGATAGGATTATCTACTAGTGAATCCGAAGCCAAAAACATTGTCTGTCCGTCTATTCAACAAAATGGCAGCATAACTAATGAAAGTCTCACCCAAATTAGAGTAGGACGAAATACTCGTAAATATAACATTACGGGTCAGGTGTTTCCTGTAGGCACTGTAGTGCTTTTAGAACCAAACTCTAGTGATGATGTAGGGTACTTTATTGTTCTGTACAGCAAAGTAGCACGTACCGCGGATGAAGATGAAAATTTTAATGCTGCGAGCTTTAAGATTATAAATTTTGATTGCGATAATGATGGTTTTACCAATAATAATGATAATTGTGCCAAAACTTCTAATTCAAACCAAGCAGATATAGATAATGACGGAATAGGTGATGTTTGTGATACGCAAGATAACCGTGATAGTGATGGCGACGGCGTACAAAACTATCTAGATCAATGCCCCACAGCTGCTGGACCATCATCAAATAATGGATGCCCTCTACCAACAGGTAATCCAGATTTAACCATAGAAGAAGCAACTATTTTTAGCCAATGTAGTAACTGTGACTCTCAGTTAAGTAAACTTGGAAGCAGAAGACATGTAATAGGAGCTCAATCCATGAATATTCAAGAAATAAGAGTGAAAAACATTGGAAACGCACCTTCGGTAAGTACCAAAATAAGTGCCTACATATCTAATAATTCTACACTTAGCAACGATGACGCATTAATTGCCAACGCTAATCTCAATGTAATAAATACTAATGGTTTTGGTTTTTCATCCTTAGGGATATTTAGAACTAATACGGCAATTCAAAATTATGCAAATGGTAATTATTTTATACTATTGAAAGTTGATGACCCAAATATAAATACCGAGGGCAATGAAAATAATAATTTAAAATCAATCCCTATAACTTTAAAAAGTGAATTTGATACATCAGGCCAAACGCCTATTGGAATAATGCCGATTGATGAAGAAATTTTCCAAACAACAACACAACGTAATGCACCAATATATACTATTGAGATTTACAATTTTCAAGGACAAAAAGTTACTACCAAGGAAGTTAAAACAGTAGAGGACGAAAATAATAGTACTCTTACATTACCAAAAGGACTCTATATTATTAAGAGTAAAAACGGAGATCGTAAAGTATTTGTAGATTAAGCCTTTTCCCGAAATAATTTTCAATATGAACCCCGCAACTTAGCGGGGTTTTCTTATTTTAATTAATAAAAAATTGACATTTACAACTTACCATGGGTTTATACATCACTTTTTTGTGTATTTCATCGAATATATTTTATTAGAGAGCGCTGTTCGCAACGACAGGTTTTAATTTTTAGTATATTCGTGGCATATAATTTGTTTCAACCTAACTTATGAATAAACTTTACTTTGTAATCTTATTCTTATTTTTCACTTCTCTTAGTTATGCTCAAGAGAAAAAGACTAATAGTGAAATTGATGGTTTTAAATTGTATCCAAACCCAGTTACCACAGGAAAAGTATATATCAACACGACCCTAAACGCCCCAAAGCAAATTCTTATTTTTGATGTTTTAGGCAACAAAGTAATGGAAACCACCATCATAGGCACAGAACTAAACCTAACCGATTTAGATGCTGGCATTTACATTTTACGGGTTTTGGAAAAAGATAAGGTTGCCACTAGAAAACTAATTATCAAGTA
This sequence comes from Cellulophaga sp., assembly GCA_041738035.1. Taxonomy (GTDB): domain Bacteria; phylum Bacteroidota; class Bacteroidia; order Flavobacteriales; family Flavobacteriaceae; genus Cellulophaga. Next base: position 647 of record JBGSQM010000093.1, on the reverse strand, counting down.
AATAGCTACACTTTCTTCTTTACTCCAAACTTGTTATTACCTTCAACCTTATTTAGCAGAAGATTTTAAATCTAATCCATGAATTAAAGTTAAAAGTACAAGAGCTAAATAATCTGTGTTTTGGGTTTAGCCTAATTTTTTAGTGCATCTAAATCAACGATTTAAAAGTATCCGTCCGAGCAACTACAGGTTATTATTTTCTAGGAAAGCGTCTGGCAGTAATTGATCCAGTTTTTGGATGTTCCAGTCGGGTATATTTTCAAGTACAAATTGTAGCCATTCCCTTGGGTTGATATTGTTAGCCTTGCAGCTGCTAAAGAAGGAATATAGCATTGCAGTATTTTGAGCCGCTTTGTGCGAACCTGCAAACAAATAGTTTTTTCTACCTAAAGCCAGTGGCCTTATGGCGTTTTCGATAAGGTTTTTGTCCAGTTCCAATCGGGGGTCAAGATTTACGGCTTCTAGCTTAGGGTACTGGTTCAGGTAATAGGTCATGGCTTTTCCGATAGCACTTTTGGGCAGAACCTTAAGACTTTCCTCTTCTATCCAAGTCTTGATCTGTCTTATCAACGGGGCTATTTCTTTTAATCGTAGTTCTTGTTTAAGTACTAAGTTTTCTCCTGCTCTGGCTTTAATGTCCTTTTCCT